>NZ_JBITJV010000016.1:0-205656 GCF_044460385.1 Streptomyces sp. NPDC050121
GACCGCCACACCCGTGGCGCCCGCCGCGGCGCAACGCCCAGGCTAGTGACCTCCGTTCGCGAGGAGCAGGACACCGAAGTAGCGAACATGACAGGGCCGACTGGTACTTGAGGAGGAGACGTACCCGTCCTCAGGGGGTGCGATCTTCTTCGGGAGATCGTCTGTCACCGGTGGATTTCGGTGTTTGCGAGGACGAACAGGGCCCGCAGGAGGGTGGTGGCGTGCCGGGCGTTCATGCGGATCTTGGTCAGGAAGCGCCAGGACTTCAGGTTCGCGAAGCCGTGCTCGACGGCGGCACGTTCGCGGTTGAGCAGGCGATTCGCTCCCTTCTCCGCGTCGGTGAGGCGGTGCGGGTGCCCTACACAGATGGCTGGTGATCTTGTTGTGGCGGGCCGCGGTGATCTCGCTGGAGCGGCCGGGCTTGGCCGGGGAGATCCAGATCAGGTTGCCCTTCTCTTCGGTCAGCGCGGGAGACAGCAGGCCATGGGCTTTGTGCTTCCTGGAGAAGTTCTTCCGGTTGTCCGTCCCGGCGCAATGGCCCGTACGGATGAGGGTGCCGTCCAGCAGGACCACGACTCCGCCGCTGCGGGCGATCTTCTTCAGTGCCCGGTCCAGTCGCGGGGCCCGGACAGCCAGGAGCTCGATCGTTTCCTTCACGCAGCGACGCACGGCGGAGGCGGAGATGTGGTTGCCGCCGGCCATGTCGACCAGGCGCTGGTCGTGGCGGAGTACGGCGAGCACGACAACTGCTTGGGCGCCCGGGGTGAGCTTGCGCCATCGGGTGCCCAGCTGGTTGCGTCGGCGGCGTATCAGGCCGGCCCGATGAGATTGATGGTCCACTTCGATAGCGGGAGACGGACCTGGTAGCAACACGCCTTCGGCGGGCTGGTTTTTCGTCACCGATTCACCAACTCCCGCCGAAGGCAGTCTTGTTACGGACGGAATCAGCCGGTCCGCCACTGCCCTGACCGGTCAGCGCGTCAGATAGCGTCCCGCGCCGGTCCGCGAGATCCAGCCTCGGTCGGCGAGTTTGTGCAGCTGCCCGCGAACAGGCTCCACCTTCGCCGGTGTCGTCTGCCTGCCCAGCGCGCCCCCGACGTCCTTGGCCATCGCCAGAGCGTCCGAACTGGTCACGATCTCCATGATCCGCCGGTATTCCGGGGTGAGGACCTCCACCCCCCATGCCCTCGACACGGTCCGGCACCAGCCGCATCCCATCCGCACCCGGACCAGCCACCACCGGCTCCGGCTCCGGCGTGAGCGCGGATCCGGAACCGATTCGGGGAAGGGACGCAGGTCAGCGATCCGGTCCGCATCCAGCGGCCCCGGCTTCTCCAGCACGGCAGGGACGGGGGAAGACGCAACAGCAGGCACAGAACGTCCTCGTGATCATCTGGCTTCGACACCACAATGATCACGAACCCCGTGCCTGCTCCGCTATGCGCCCCAATCGGCTGATCGCCAACCCTCCACGCAATCACGGAACTTGGCGGAGCCCTGTCTCGACGACCCCCGCGCCCTGATCGCAGTGTCCGCCGCTTCCAACCGGTCCAAGGCAGACCAGGCCCCCTCCACCTGGCTCCCGCCGTATGCCGGCTACCGCCTCACTATCGACCCTGCGGAGCAGACCGCCCTCGCCCAGCGCCTCGCCGCATGTCCCGACCAGCCCATCACCGTCACCCTCACCCGCTCAACACGGGACTGGCCCGTCACCGCGGGGAGAGCGGCGCACGCACCGGCCAAGCCGTCATACACGGCGAAGACCACCTCGTAAGCAGTACTCAAGTAGTAATCCCCGCGGCCCAATTCACTTCTGAGGTACTGGGGGCGCCGGGACAGCCACTTCTAGCATTCGAGCAATGCTCAAGACCGATGGATCGAGCTCGGGGAACGCGGAGGGCGTACCTTCCCGAGTGATCGACTGATGGTCATCGAGTAGGCCGGTGTTCGCTGCACCGGTCGGGAAGGCACGCGTGTTCAGCGTAGTCAACGACGACGGCACCACGCCGAACGGCTCCCTGATCGACGCGATCGTCCGTGAAGGCGCCAGGCGGATGCTCGCCGCCGCACTGGAGGCCGAAGTCAACGCCTATATAGCCGAGTTGGCACAAGAGCGGGATGAGACGGGCCGGCGCCTGGTCGTCCGTGACGGCTACCCCCAGCCGAGGAAGGTCACCACCGCGGCCGGGGTGGTCGAGGTGCAGGCACCGCGCGTCAACGACAAGCGCGTCGACGAGGCCACGGGCGAGCGCAAGCGGTTTTCGTCGGCGAGCCTGCCGCCCTGGTGCCGCGAGTCTTCGAAGATCAGCGAGGTGCTGCCCCTGCTCTGCCTGCACGGCCTGTCCTCGGGGGACTTCGTGCCCGCGCTGGAGCAGTTGCTGGGCAGCTCGGCCGGGCTCTCCCCGGCGACCATCACCCGGCTCACCCGGCAATGGCAGGCCGGCCACGCCGCCTTCATGGACCGCGACCTCGCGGACGTCGGCTACGTATACGTGTGGGCCGACGGCATCCACCTCAACGTCCGCCTGGAGGGAGCCAAGGCGTGTGTGCTCGTGCTGATCGGCGTGCGCGTGGACGGCAGCAAGGAACCGGTCGCACTCAAGGACGGCTACCGCGAGTCTGCCGAGTCGTGGGCGGACATGATGCGGGACTGCGCACGTCGCGGCATGCGTGCTCCCGTCCTCGCGGTCGACGACGGGGCACTCGGCTTCTGGAAGGCCCTCGCGGAGGCCTTCCCCGAAACCAGCGGGCAGCGGTGCTGGGTCCATAAAACCGCGAATGTGCTCGATTCCATGCCGAAGTCGGTCACTCAACTCCGTCATCGCTGGCCTCACCCAACCGTGGAACTCCGGCGTCGTCGAGGGCCATGTCAACCGGATCAAGATGGTCAAGCGCCAGATGTTCGGCCGCGCAAGATTCGAACTCTTTACCAAAAGGGTCCTGTTGGCCTGACCGAGCGTCACCGCGCCACAGGAAGCGGACCAGAGCCCGCGCTCATGCACGTAGCCAACCGGCACAGGACGTCTTCCGAGGAGCCGCCGGACCGGCCGAAAAGCCCCGACCCCACAAACAGTCGAAAATTGCAGAAGGCCCTCGAAGTACCAACCGGTACATGCCAGGATGCCCGCGCCAGAGGGAACAGACGTCGGTGGCCCGAACGGCTGCAAAACCGAGCAACCGCGAACTCGAACAGCTACGCATTCGGCACGAGAAGACACAGGACATGACCACCCCTGCCTCCCCCTCCCTGCTCGTCGTCGACGACGAACACGGCGTCCGCGAGATGCTCACCATGGCCCTGGAGTTCGTGGGCTTCGACGTGAAGAGCGCGGCCACGGGCCGTCAGGCACTGGAGCGCGTCATCCGGTATGTGCCCGATCTGGTGCTGCTGGACATCAATCTGCCCGACCTCGACGGGTACGAGGTGTGCCGGCTGATGCGTGAGCGTGGCATGGCCATGCCGGTGCTGTTCCTCAGCGCCCGCTCGGAACTCGACGACCGGGTGCGCGGACTCGATCTCGGCGGCGACGACTTCGTCACCAAGCCCTTCGAACTGAAGGAGGTGGCGGCCCGCGTCCGGGCGCTACTGCGGCGCTACGGTGCCGACGGGCGGCCCGGGGCAGGAGGCCGGCTCACCGTCGGGGATCTACGACTCGACCCCGACAACCACCAGGTGTTGGCCGCCGGGGTGCCCGTGCAGCTGACCACCACCGAGTTCACCCTGCTGCGGTACATGATGGAGAACCCCGGGCGGGTGCTGACCCGCGCGCAGATCCAGGAGCAGGTCTGGAACCACCGTGCCGGCGGGTCCGGACTTGTCGACACCTACATCTACTACCTGCGGTGCAAGCTGGGGCACCGGCAGCCGTCGCCGATCCGCACCGTCCGCGGGGTGGGCTATCTGCTGTGCGCCGACTGACCCGCGTCGTCGCATACGGTCTGGCCGCCGCACTTTCCGCGCTGGGCGGCGCCACACTCCTGGCGGCCTGGCTGTTCCGTGAGCACCTCGGCGAGCGGGCCGTCGGCCGTCTGATCCGGTTCGAGGCGGCTCTCGGGGCGATCCTGCTGGTGGCCGTCGTGGCCGGAGCGTGGCTGCTGTGCCGCCGGGAGGCGCGGGACCGGCAGGAGTGGGAGCGGCGGTTGTGGGAGTTCCAGGCCACCGCCGGGCACGAGCTGCGCAACCAGCTCACCGTCATCTCCGGTTACACCCAGGTCGCCCGCGCCGGGAGAGAGGAGGAGACGCAGCGGCGTGTGCGCGGTACCGCGCTGGAGCGGGCGTCGGCCGAGATTCAGCGGATGGCCTCGCTCATCGACGAACTGTGCCTGCTGTCCCGGCTAGACCTTGGCCAGCCCCTGCGCAAGCAGCGGATCGATCTGGCCGAGCTATGCCGGGACGCGCACGCTGTGGCGCGCGACTGCCACCCGGAGCATCCGGTGCGGCTGTTCATCGCGCCCGGTGAACACACGGTCCGGGGCGATCCCGGGCAGCTCCACCAGGTCGTCGCCAATCTGCTGGTCAACGCCCGCGTGCACACGCCGCCCGGTACGACGACGAAGCTGGGGTTAGGCACTGAGGACGGGTACCGGGTCATCGAGATCGTGGACGACGGGCCGGGGGTGCCGCCTGAGCTGCGGGAGAGGATCTTCGAACGGTTCGTCAGGGGCGAGGACGCCACGGCGGTCGGCAGCGGGCTGGGCCTCGGCATCGTCGCGGCCATCGCCGCCGCGCACGGGGGCACGGTGAGCCTTGAGCCGCACGGACCGGGCGCACAGGGTGCCTGGTTCCGGGTGCGGCTTCCGGTGGAGGGGCCTCCCCCAAGGAAGGGCAGTTAGCGTTATCGCAGGTCACGCAAGTGATCCTGGGGACGCTGCTGTTGCGGCGTAGAGGCCGGGGCCGAGTTTGTGGATGAGGCCGCTGGCGGCCCATCGATTCAGTTGTCTGTACATGGCTTCCAGGGTGACATCGCCGAAGTGCGCGGCGATCTCAGGGGGTTGCCACAGACGTGTGGAGTCTTCCCGGAGCAGGGCCAGAATGCAGTGTCGGCGCCGTGCGGAAGGGCTGGCGTGTCGGTCGTCCGGGGAGGCCGTGGGCAGCGCGGGCTGATCCACGGGTTCGATGACGGTGACGTTCGAAGCGAGTGACGTTGTGGCTTGTGCCGGGCCGGCCGTCGGCGTGGCGCTCGCTGTAGCGGGACATCGGTGACTTGACCTTGCGGGTGCTGACCCGGTGCCGGCGGGTCGGGAACAGACCGGTCAGGATCCGACGACCGATCATCCCGAGGAGAGTGTCCCGATCGGTGTCCGCGCTGACGATACCGTTGGCCTGGATCACCTGGTCGCGGGCCGTGTGGAGCGTGATGCTGAAAAGGTCCGGGTCGGTGCCGGGGAGCGACTCGGCGGCGTCGGCCATCACGGTGCGCAGGGCCTGGTAGAGCGTGAGCAGGGACCACATCACATCTCCTGCTCGATCCCTGCCGGGTCACCCGAGCATAGGTTGCGGCCGTTCATGATGGTGTGGCGGAGCGCGTAGTACGCCGATTCGTATTCCCACCGCTGGTGATAGAAGCCCACCAGCGCGGTGGCGGGGTAACGGCGGGCGTCGGTCAGGGTCGTGACCAGTCGGTAGGACCCGGTGAAGGATGTGCCGTCCGTGACAGTCACGGCGATCTGTGCATCGATGATCCGCACTTTCACCTCCTGGCGTCGTCGGCCGGGCCAGCACCTCGAACAACGCCCGCACCGGCGCGCTGCCGATCCGCCGGCGCAGGTCACGCAACGCCTTCGCCGACGGACAGACCACCGGCATCCCGGACAGACCTGCGGTCAACTTGTCCCAGACGAGGCGATAGCCGACCTCGGGGAACAGGCACATCGCCAGCAGGAAGTAGACCCCGACCCGCGACGGAAGATCACGCAGCCGCTGCTGCACCGTCCTCGTCTCCGCAAGGACCGCGTCCACCAGCTCAAACGGCACGAGTGCTGTCAGCTCCCCCGGATACCCAGGAGCGAACCGGCCTCCGGCCACGGTGACCGTTCGGGTGATGGCTGTCAGCGCAGACGGCAGGACGCAATGACGGGGCAACGGAGCTCCTACGGGACAAGCTGTCCTGGTCGACTGCCTGTACCAACGAGCTCCGTTGCTCTGCGTCGGGAATCCTTCAACTCACTTGCGTGACCTGCGATTACGCTAACTACCCGGCCTTGGGGGAAGGCCCGGACTCCTGATGCCGTCATGCCGCCATGTCCTGACGTCGTGTGGAAGTCTGATCCGATTCTGTCGTCTCTCTGAGCGCATCGTGACCTTCGGCTGGTCCAATCTGGCCCATGGCCGGAAGATTCCAGCTTCACGTTCAGGGGGTTCAGTGACCACTCGCTCCACGATCAAGCGCGCAGGTATCGCTACTGTGCTGAGTTTCGCCGCCGTGATGGTGTCCGTCACGCCGGCGAGCGCCGCGGACAACATCCGCGGACAAGAACCGTTCAACACCGACACTGTGCTGTTGAACCTGTGCAACGGGCCCACCGGTGAGCAGTTGAAGCTCATCAACGTCAAAACCGGCGAAGTCAGGGTGGGGACGAGCCTGCAGGACATCAGGGGCGATTGGGAGCAGGTCCGGGGCTGGTGCTCCTACCCCGAGTACGCGAGCTGGACCTGGACCGGCGGCGAAACGCGGGTCAGCGACACCATCGTCAACTGCAGCAGGGGATCCACGCTGCGGCAGGACATCACCTCCAGCGGCAGCACGACCAGCACCACGACCAACAGCGTCACCGTCTCGATCGGTGTCAACTGGAGCGTCCTCAAGGACGTCCTGTCGGTTCAGGCGGGCGCCGAGTACTCCCACTCTTGGTCGTACGCGAAGGAGCAGGGCTGGTCGAAGACGAGCAGCCTCACCGTTTCGCCGCGCCGGGTGGGCTGGATGGTGCAGCGCCCGGAGATGCGCAAGGTGCGCAGCGTCCCGATCTTCCACGTCACGTCATACACCTGGAACGAGGGGGGCTTGCGAAACAGGAGCGTCGACACCTGGCGTGGCCGCGGCCCCCGGGACATCTACTCCGCAGGCGCCTACTACGAGGCGACGGCCAATGTGACCGACAGCGCCGGCAAGCCGATCGGCCAGATCGTGGCGCGTGATCGCGCGGTAAAGAGCGGCGACCGCTGCTGAGCCGGAAGGCGCCGGGCCCAGCGAAGGCTCATGAGGTCTCCTGGATCCCAGACTCCTGGATCTCGAACCAGATGCTCTTGCCCTCGCCCCTCGGCGCCACCCCCGCGCGTCCGCCGACAGTCCGATCAACATCAGCCCGCGCCCCGACCACGCCAGCTCGCTGGGGCGGCGCTTGTGCGGCAGGTCGTCACCGGTGTCGGTGACCTCGACGCGCATGCTCCGCGCGTCCGGGGCCTCCCTCACCTCGGCGACCAGCAGCGCGTCCGGGTCGGTGTGCACCAAGGCGTTGGTCAGCATCTCGGACCAGCAGCACCGCCGAGTCGCGCTGATCCTCCGACGCCCAGTCCTGCAGCAGCTTCCGCAGCTGCTGCCTGCCCTCGGCGATCCGCTCCGGCTCGGCCTGCGCGATCATCAGCATAGTGCGGCGTACCGTCGGCCGGACGGGGGCGACGTCGATGCCATAGCCCGGCGCCCGGACTTCGACCAGCTCCTCCAGATCACCCTCGTGGGACTCCAGAAGCGCTCGGATGCGCCGCCAGCCGGTGTCCAGGCTGTGCCCGCCGGTCTCCAGCAGCCCGTCGGTGCACAGCATCATCGCCTCGCCGGGCTCCCGCAACAGCCTGGTGGTGGGGTAGTCCGAGACCGGGTCGATGCCCAACGGCAGCCCGTCCGCCGTGGCCCGCAGGATGACCGTGCCGTCCGCCATCCGGATCACCCGGTCCAGGTGACTGGCCCGGACGGCCTCCGGCACCCCCGTGACCGGGTGGACCTCGACATACAGACAGGTCGTGAAGCGAACGAGGAGAACTCGTCGAACGTCCCGAAGCTCACGCAGCCTGAACTACCTCACGATCCACAGGATTTGACTATCCTCCTCGATCCGCGCCCACAACTCATCCGACACGATCCACGGAAGCTGCTCTCCCCTCCTCATGTGAAGGCTAACGTGTCATCAGGAATCAGTATTCCAAGGTAAGAAGCGCCATTCTGTTGCGAGTTCTTACCCCTGACCGGGGGCCGCCGACGGCCCGAGGCCCTCGGCACATCCCCTGACCCCGTTGCGAAAGTCGATCGGGGAGCGGCCCGTGCGTTGCATGAAGTACTTGCTGAACTGGGAGGGCGTGACGAAGCCGAGGCGGTCCGAGATCTGGGCGGCGGTCTCGTCGCCGTGTGCCAGCAGGCGCTTCGCCTCCAGCACGACCCGGCGGTCGACGAACTCCTTCGCGCTGAGCCCGGCGCCCGCCAGGGTCGCCCGGGCGAGGGTGCGCCCCGAATAGCCGAGCATGCGGGCGTAGTCCTCCACCCGTCGAGTGGTGGTGAAGTGCCGTTCGACCGCGTCACGGAACCGCAGGTAGGTCTCGTCCGGCTCCGGAGCGGGGCTGCCGACCGGGACGGTGAGATGGGCCAGCCGCAGCAGAAGGACGGCGAGGAGGTGACGCAGGGCTGCGGTGTGCACTTCAAGGGGCAGGTGACCGAGCGCCTGGAACTCGCGGCTCAGGTGTTCCGCGGCCATGGTCACCGCCTCGGCGTCGGCGGCGACGGGGGTGATGGCGACCGGTGCGTGCGGGTCGTCGACCCGTGCGGCCGTCGCCGTGGCCGGGTCCAGCACATCCTGCTGGAAGAGGATCAGGGTGCCCTCTGCCTTGGTGAGGTCGCCCCACTGATGCACCTGGCCCGGGCGCACCCACAGCCAGGAGCCCGGCCGCAGGGTGTAGCCGTTGAAATCGACGATGTGCCAGAGATCGCCCGCGGTGAGGGTGAGTAGGTGATGGAAGTCGGGGCGCTGGGGTCGCACGAGGGTACGCTCGCAGACGCGCCGCCGTAGCTCGGCCAGCGACATGACCTCGACGCCGGCGGGAGTGCCCGCGGGCGCGGCAAACGCGACCTCGGGGATCTCCCGCAGGGATCCTTGTCGGGTTTTGGCCATCATGAGTCGGAAGTTTATCCGGCTTCCCCTGTTCGCTCTTCGTACGTTGGTCATGCCACTGCGGAAACGGAACATCTCCCTGGCGGAAACCGGAAAGGACAGCACATGGCGACGACTGGAGAGAGGGTCGGGCTGACGTACGTCTTCGACGCCTACTGCGCTTGGTGTCACGGATTCGCCCCGTCCCTGCGGGCCTTCGCCGAAGCCCGTGCCGACCACGTCGACCTGCGCGTCCTGTCGGCCGGGCTGTATACGGGGGCACGTGCGCTGCCTGTTTCGGCCCACCCCGGCCTGGTGCGCGAGAGCGTCCGCATCGCGGAACTGACCGGCGCCCACTTCGGCGCGGGACACCGGCGGACAGTGGCCGAAGGCAGCACGGTGATGGACTCGACCGACGCGGCAACCGGGCTGGAGGCCCTGCTGGCCCAGCCCGGAGTGGACACTCTACGGACGCTCGAAGCGATGCAGCACGCCTGGTTCGTCGATGGCCTGAGCCTGTCGGACCCGGCGACCTACCGAGTGCTCGCCGACGAACTGGGACTGAGCCCCCTTGCCGTGGCCTGCTCCTACGCCGCGCCCGTCACACGCGCGCGAGCAAGGGCCGGACTGCGCGCCGTCCGCCGCCTGAGTGTGGAGAGCTACCCAGCCCTGTTGATCGCCACCGCCGGCGGAAACCACCACCGGCTGGGCGGACCGCTGACCCGTGTCGAGGAACTGACCACGGCCTTCGACAAGTACATGCACCGAGTGTCCGCGCCACTGGAAGGAACTTGCACGTCGTGAGCACCCTGCACAACGTTCCCGTCTCGACCGCATCGGCCCGCGAGACCATCCGCGACTGGCTTGAAGAAACCGACCGGGTCCTGATCGCGGCCGGCGCAGGTCTGAGCGCGGCCGCCGGCTACGACTACGGCGACACCGAACGCTTCAGGGAACTGCTGCCAGCGCTGTACCGCCTCGGCCTGCGCTCGCGCTACCTGCTCGGCGCACCCCTGCCGAAGGACATGATGTGGGGCTACTGGGCCGTCCACATCGACGACATCCGCTACAGCCCCGGCCCCAATGCCCTCTACCGCAAACTGAGAGAGCTGGTCGGCGAGCGCGACCACTGGGTGATGACGTCCAACGTCGACGCCCTCTTCGCCCGCAACGGCTTCGACGCGGACCGTGTCTTCACCCCGCAGGGAGACTACGGCCGCCTCCAGTGCACGGTCCCCTGCACGCAGGAGACCTGGCCCACCAGAGGGTTCCTCGACACGATCCTCGCCACATACGACCGCGACACCGGCCGGGTGACCGACCCAGCGGCCCTGCCGCGCTGCCCCAACTGCGGCGCCGACGTGTTCCCCAATGTCCGCGTCGGTCCGGAGTTCATCGACGACGTCTATCTGCCCGCCGGGCAGCGGCTGGCCCGGTGGCTCGACGACGCGCCCACGGACAGCGCCTTGCTCGTGCTGGAAATCGGGGCCGGTTTCAATACCCCCGGCGTGATCCGCCGGCCCGTGGAGAACCTGGTGCGCCAGACCCCTGGGGCCCGCCTCGTCCGGATCAATCCCGCCCATCCCGACGTCCCCTCGGACCTCGGGATACGAGCTCTGTCCGTTCCCCACGGAGCGGACCTGCTCCTCGACAGACTCCATCCCTGACGTCCGGAGGCAGCACGCCTCCGTCACCACACAGGAAGAGAGATCACGACATGTCCCAGGCATCCGAGGCATCCGTCCCCACGACCGTCGTCACCGGCTCCACCGGCCGACTCGGCGGGCGCGTCGCCCGGCGACTGGCCGAACGAGGCGTCCCGCAGAAACTCCTGGCCCGCAATCCCGCACGCGCACCACGGCTTCCCGACTCGGTGGCGGTGCGCGGCGACTACTCCGACCAGGACGCCGTGCGGGAGGCCCTCGCCGGCACCCGCACCGTCTTCATGGTCTCCGCCTCCGAGAGCTCCGACCGGCTCGCCCAGCACAAGACGTTCATTGATGCCGTCGCGCAGGCGGGTGTCCGGCACCTGGTGTACGTCTCCTTCTACGGCGCGGCACCCGACGCCACCTTCACCCTGGCCCGCGACCACTTCCACACCGAGCAGCACATCCGCGCGAGCGGACTTGCGTACACCTTCCTCCGGGACAACTTCTACGCGGAGTTCGTCCCCGACCTCGTCGGCGAGGACGGCATCATCCGCGGCCCGGCCGGGCACGGACGCGCCGCGTTCGTCGGCCAGGAGGACATCGCCGACGCCGCCGCCGCGGTGCTGTCCCGGCCCGACGACCACGCAGGCGTGGCATACGACCTGACCGGGCCCGAGTCCCTCACCCTGGACGAAGCGGCCTCGATCCTGTCCGAGCAGCTCCGACGCACCGTCACCTACCAGCAGGAGACGGTCGAGGAGGCCTACGCATCCCGCGCCTCCTACGGCGCCCTGCCATGGCAGCTGGACGCCTGGGTGTCCACCTACACGGCCATCGCGTCCGGCGAACTCGACGGTGTCAGCGACGCCGTACTCCGCCTCACCGGCCACCCCGCCACGCCCCTCGCCGACGTCATCCGCGCGACAGGGGGCTGACCACACCGCCGTCGGCACCGCCCCGGCCCGCCGCGGGGTCGTCCTCTTGTGGTAGTCATGCCGACGCTCGGCGCGGAACTCCCCGATCACCTGGTCTGCCACGGCTGCCGGCTCCAGACCGCGGGTACCCATCCAGTGGCTCAAGTGGGCCGTGAGCTGTATCGGTTCACAAGCCGACTCGGGGGTGTAGCCCTGGCGAAGCACCGTGGTGCACACGCCGGCCGCGTACAGAGCCGGCGGCCCGGTCACCACCGCTCGCAACGCATCACTCTCATACATGACCGCCCTACCAACCGGGCTTCCACCAGTCAGGCAGGCCGAGCGGCCGAACGCGACCAGGTGACGCAGGCGGTGGCCGGTCAGTCCGGGACGACGCGAACGGTGGTGGTCATGGTCCGGGTGTGGTCGACGATGCGTGTCTCGCCCCCGATCTCCACTTCCACGGCTTGGCCGGGGTCGTCCGCCGACTGTGCGACGGTCAGCACGACCCGGCCCGGCTCGACGCGACGGCGCAGGTCCCGCCCCGTAAAGCTGGTCATGTCCGTGTGGACCTGGAACTCCACGGTGCGGGTCTCACCGGCGGCCAGTTCGACACGGGTGAAGCCGATGAGCTGGCGTACGGGGCGGGTGACCGAGGCGACCGGATCCGTGAGGTAGAGCTGGGGCACCGACGTGCCCGCGCGGTCACCGGTGTTGGAAACCGTGGTCCTCACGGTGATCGTCGCGTCGACCGCGACGGCCGATTCCTCGGCGTGCGCGTCCCCGATGTCGAAGGTCGTGTACGACAGGCCGTGCCCGAACGGGAACGCGGGAGTGGGGTCGAGGTTGCTCACGCCTTCGCTCTTGAGGGCGAGCGGGGGCGCCAGATAGGTGCCCGGCTGGCCTGCCATGTCACCCGGAATCTGGACGGGCAGGCGCCCGGAGGGAGCGACTCGCCCGGACAGGACACCGGCGATGGCCGCCGAGCCCTCCTCACCTGGGAAGAACACCTGCAAGGTGGCCGTGGCTCGCCGAGCGTGTCGGCCGATCGCGTACGGTCGGCCCGATACGACGACGAGGACGGTCCGGTCCGCCGCGTCGAGCACTGCCTCCACCAGATCCTCCTGCACGCCGGGGAGCGTCAGCGCGCCGACGTCACAGCCTTCGCCGGACGTCCCCTCACCGAACATCCCGGAGCGGTCACCGACAACGAGGATCGTCAGGTCGGCCGCCGCGGCCGCCGCCACGGCCGCCTCGATACCGCTGGGGTCGTCCCCGGTGACGGGGCAGCCGGCCTCGTGACGCACCGAGGCGTCGGGGAACTCCTGCCGGACGGCCTCGAGGATCGTCGGGGCCTCGACACCCCGGGGGATCTCAGGGTGGTGAGGCAGAACGTGGTTGGGGAAGGAGTAGCAGCCGAACAGGCAGCGGGCCTCGTCGGCTGCGGGGCCGATCACGGCGATGGACCGCGGGGAGGCAAGCGGCAGGAGGGCCGAGGAGTTTTCGAGCAGGACGACGGATTCGTCGGCCAGGGCGCGGGCGATGGAGCGGTTGCGCGGCGAGTCGAAGTCCGCGGGGGCCGTGTACTGCCCGGGGTGCCAGTCCGGGTCGAGCAGACCGCGTTCCGCCTTCTGCGTCAGGACCCGCAGTACTGCCTGGTCGAGCACTTCGGTGGTCACGTGGCCGTCCCGCAGCGACTCCCTCAGGTGTTCGCCGTATCCCGAGGTGTGCGGCAGTTCGACGTCGATCCCCGCGTGCAGCGCCGACCGGCCGGCATCGGCGATGTCGGCGGCCACGTGGTGCATGGAGGCGAGGAAGGCGATGGCCCAGTAGTCGGACACCACGGTGCCCTCGAAGCCCCAGCGATCACGCAGAAGCCCGGTGAGCAGTGCCTCGTTCGCGCCGCAGGGGACTCCGTCGATGTCGTTGTAGGCGTTCATCACCGAGCCGGCACCTCCGCTGACCACGGCCTTCTCGAACGGTACGAGGATCATGTCGGCGAATTCGCGCGGACCGAGGGCGGCGGGGGCGTGGTTGCGGGCGGCACGGGAGGCGGAGTAGCCGGCGAAGTGCTTCAACGTCGCGTCGACACCGGACGACTGGAGGCCCCGCACATAGGCCAGGCCCAGCTCGGATACCAGGTAGGGGTCCTCGCCAAGGGTCTCCTCCACCCGGCCCCAGCGGTAGTCGCGTACCACGTCCAGGACGGGGGCGAGGCCCTGATGGACGCCGACGGCCGCCATGTCCGCGCCGATGGCCGCCGCCATGCGCTGGACGAGGCCGGGGTTCCACGAGGCCGCCCAGGCGAGAGGGGTGGGATAGACCGTGGCCTGCCAGGTGGTGAATCCCGTGAGGCATTCCTCGTGGGCGATGGCCGGAATACCGAATCGGTTCGCAGCCGTCACCCGCTCCTGGAACTCCGCCAGACGCTCACGGCCCGTCTCCGGGTCGACCGGGGCCGTGCCGAACACCCGGGTCAGGTGCCCGAGGCCGTCGACGATCGCTTCGTCGAAGCTCTGGAGCGCGCGGAAGGCGTCCTGCATCGGAGCCACGTCCCCGGATGAAGGACTGAAGCCCGGCCAGGTGCTGCCGAGCTGCGCGATCTTCTCGGCCTGGGTCATGGCGTTGAGCAGGGCGCGGGCGCGATCGGACGCCGGCAGGGCGGGATCGTTCCAAGGCCCGGCCGTCGCCGGGTGCTCGTCGCTGGTCGTCAAGGGATGATCCGTTTCTGTGTTCGGGTGCCGCGAACGGCGTGGTGCGGAGAGGTGCGGTGCCTCGTCGGCGCTGGTGAGGCAGCGGGAGTCTCCGCTCGAAGCTGATCGTGTGCTGCTGCTCCTGGCCAGCGTGACCCGGCCACGGCCGCAGGGCCGTCCGTAAGGTCACCACGGGCAGCCTCACCTGGGGCTCCGCAATGGACGACGCATCCCACCTGATCACGGAAGAGAAACCAGACGGACCTGGCGCAGTCGGACGGTGGCTGCGGGGCCGACGGGTTCGAAACGGATCTCGAGGGGGTCGGCGGGGCCTTCCATCTGGAGGGGGAGCACGTGGGTCATCTCCTCGTTCCGGGAGGCGGGCGGCAGCGTGAGGACGCCGAGCGGGTTTCCGTTGACGAGCACGCGGGTGGGGCCACCGTTTTCGTCGGCGAGGTAGATCACGTGAAGGGCGGTGGCGGCGTGGTCCGGGTCTGTCAGGCGGTAGGACCACCATCCGGTGGCGGCCCGCCACCTTCGTCCGTCGGTGAGGCCCGACCACGTGTCCCGCCCAGCGAAAAGGTGGTCGCTTTCGGGCTGTTGTTCGCCGGCGGCAACGGCGTCGACGGTCCGATCGTGCAGCGTGAGCGCCGCCTCGTCGGCCGCGCGCAGTTGCGCCCGACGCTGGTGGAGCCGCTCCGGTTCGGCCAGAGGGAAGTAGAGGGTGTAGCGGGATTCATGGATGCCGGCGAACGGGACGAGGACGACGGGCTCACCCGGTCGCGCGTCCACGTGATCCAGGGCGAACGCCAGCCGGCCGGGGGCGAGTCGGCGCACGCCGGACGCCGCGTCGGAGGAACTGCGGGCGAGCACGACGGGCAGGTGTTCCAGGGGGCGCAGCGGGCCGCGGGCGACGTGTCCCATGCGGGAGTCGTCGGCGAAAAGCCCTACGAGGTCGTTACGGTCGCCCTCGGCCGCGAGGACGGTGGGCCCGTAGCGGAATGACACCCACGGTGAGTGGTCGGGGAGCAGCTCGGCGGTGATACGCGGGTGAAGGCGCATGGTGATGGTGTCCCCTTTGCGCCACTGCCGCTCGAAGCGCACGTATGTCAGGGGCTGCCCGTCTGTTCCGCGGTGCGTCGTGAGCGGGGCCGAGTTGCCCTCGGGCGGTACGCCGTTGACATGGACGTGTGGCGTGCCCTCGTGCCAGCTGGGGACGCGGAGGTGGATCGCCACAGGGGTGGCGGGAGCGCAGCGTACGACGAGTCTGACCTCGTCGTCGTAGGGGGCCGTCGTGGTCTGCTCCAGCACCAGGTCGAGTTCGGGCCGGCTCAGCCGGGAGGCGATGAAGAGGTTGACGAACAGGTCGTCGCCCTCGGCGGTGTACACCAGCTCGCCGTACTTGGCGTGGTTCTCCAGTCCGGTGCCGACACAGCACCAGAAGCAGTTCTGGGGCGTCGACATGACGCGGTAGTGGCCCGGCCGCACCGGCGTGAAGTACACCATCCCGCCGTTCGGATGCAGGGACGACAGGATGTGGTTGACCGTCGCGCGCTCGTAGTGGTCGAGCACCTCTGCGTCCGGCCGTTCGAGGAACAGCGCTCGGCTCAGCTTGAGCATGTTGTAGGTGTTGCAGGTCTCGGGTCCCTCGGGCGACTCCAGCGCGGAGCCGAAGTCGTCGCGCGGATGCAGGTGCTCGCGCACGGAGTTGCCGCCGAAGGAGACCGTCCGGTGCCGGGTCATGGTCTGCCAGAAGAACCGGGCGGCGTCCCGCAGGCCGGGATCGCGGGCGACCTCGCCGAGCCGCTGGTAGCCGACGACCTTGGCGATCTGGGTGTTGGCGTGCATCCCGTCGAGGACGTCGCGGTGCTCGCGCAGGGGGCGGAGCAGGGACTGGTCGAGGAAGCGCCGTGCCAGGGCGGCGTACCGGTCCTGGCCCGTGACCTCGGCGAGGTCCGCGAGAACCTCGCACATACCGCCGAACTCCGTGCGGAGCATGGCTTCGTGGGTGTCGTCGTCCATCCCCGCAGCCGCCTGGTCCCACCAGTCGGCCAGCCGTCGGACGGCGGTCAGCGCCAGGTCCGAACCGGCGTGCCGATAGGCGTCCAGCAGGCCGGCGAAGAGCTTGTGCAGGTTGTACCACGGGACCCAGGCACCACCCAGCTCGAACGAGTCCCGCTCCACCTGCCCCGCGGCCACCCGCCGCCACAGCCGTACGCCGCCGGGGATGCCCCCGACATAGCCGGTGCCCAGGGCGTCCTGGCACTCGACGACGCCCTGGACCAGCCGCTCGACCATGGCTCTTGGCCGGGGATCGTCCGTCACCCCGCTCATGAGAGCAGCACCCGACAGCGCGTGCCCGACGGTGTGGCCGTCGAGACCGGAGCTCTCCCAGTTGCCGTAGGACTCGGCTACCGCCGGGAGGCCGACCTCGCGCCGCAAGGGAGCGAGGAGCCGGTCGGCGTCCAGAGACAGCAGGTAGTCGAGGGCGGTGGCCTGCGCGTCCAGGAACGGGCCGGGAAGAAGGCGTACCGCGCTGCGGGGGACTGACTGCACGACTGCTTGTTTCCTTCGTTCGAACACTTCGGCCCGGCGGGAGCGGACCACACGGATGACGTATGGACCTGGTGCGGACCAGATCAAAAATCGCTTTCCTGTCGGGGGCGCGGCGAGTGCATCGCTCTGCTGTCCTTTGTGCAAGGGCACGACACCGGTCGCCGAGGAGGGCGGGATGGGTGAGGTGTCCGTGCAGAAGAGGTCGGCCCCCTCGCGGACAAAGACGGGAACGCGCTCCAGCGAGGCCTCGACGTCGAGCGTCGTACCGCCCTCGACCACGCGTCTGGTGACCGGGTCGCGCCGGCGCGCGCCGGACGGCGGTTACACCGGGCGGGTCCGCGCGCCGCCTCGTACACGGGCACCACCAGCGCGGTGGGGCCGAGCAGGAACTGGTCGTGCACGCCCCATGCGTGCTCGTCGTCGGGGAAGTCGAAGAACAGCGGGCGCATCGGCAGGACACCCGTGCGGTGGGCCTCCTCGGACAGTCGCGTCAGGTACGGGCACAGGCGCTCGCGCAGCAGCAGGTGGTCCCGGCGGATGTCGTACGCCGCTTCCCCGAACGACCGGACCTCGTTCGGGCCGCCGGTCGCCTCCGTGCAGAAGTCGGGGTCATGCGGCAGACGGTTCCCGTGCAGCCGCATGACGGGGCTGAAGGTGCCGTACGGGCCTCGGCGGTCGACCGCACCGGCCACTGTGTCCTGTCGTACGACTGCCGGCGGATCTGTGTACGGCACGGCCTCTGCCTTGGCGGGCGGCTGATTCACCACGATGAGAGCCCCGTCGGAAGGTGCGTCTGCAGGACGGAGGCGTGTCGCATGCCCGTCGGAAGGGCGAGGGAGACGGGCTCCCACTCCACGCCGTCCTTGCTGCGGACGACTGCGTACTTCCCCTCGAGGTACTGGTCGAAGATCATGACCCACTCGTCTCCGCGGCGGAAGAACGACGGCCCTTCCACGAGTGAGGGGGTGACCGGCCCCGTACGGGAGGTGTACGGGCCACCGGGAGTATCGAACGTGGTCACTTGGATGTCCTTGTGGGCGGTGGCGGGGTCGTTGGTGCCGCGTTCGTCCTTGAAGGCCATGAGGAACCCGCCGTCGTCCAGCTCGTGCACGGTGGCGTCGATGACCGAGTGACCCGGGTCGAAGAAGACGGCCGGGTCCGAGAACGTTGTGAAGTCCTCGGTGGTGCAGTGCCAGATGCGGTGGTCTTGGGTGACGTGCTCGAAGTCGCGGCCCTCGGCGGTGCTCCCTGCCTCGACGACCGACGACCAGATGAGGTGGTACAGCCCGGTCGCCCGGTCCAGGAAGAACTCCGGAGCCCAGGCGTTGTGGACCCCCTCCACGCCGGCCATGACCGGGACGAGTCGCTGCTCGGACCAGGTCAGAAGGTCCGTCGAGGTGGCGTGGACGATGCAGGGACTCGTCCAGCCGTCGGTGGCCAGCAGATGGAAAAGGCCGTCGGGTCCCACCCCGATGAACGGATCCCGCAGCCGGCCGGTGCCGACCGTGCCCCGCAGGACGGGCCGGCCGCCGTTCACCGTCTCGAACTGCTCCCCGTCATGGCTGTAGGCCAGGTGCAGTGCCTCGTCGGCGCTGGTGAAGTAGGAGACCACGTACATCGGTGGGACGGTCCTTCCGGAACGTTCGGGCGGGGGGACACCCGCGGACGATGGGGGGGTCGTCGTGTGCCTGAGCCGGGAGGCCGGGCGGACACGCTCGCACGCTGAGTGAGCGCGCCGACAGGCACATGCGGGGACGACCGGAACAGGGGATGGGGATCGGACGGGGGGTGGAGCATGAGGCGTCGGCATGCCGGTCGCCGGCCGTGACCGCTGTTCTCAGGGAGTCACGGGGCATGGCCTCAGGCTGACGGCCGGATAGGAAGTCATGACTTGACCGCCCCGGCCGACACGCCTGCTACCACCTGGCGCTGGAAGAAGAGGAAGATGACCAGCAGTGGCAGCACTCCGAGCAGGGCGGCCGGGAAGAGCGTGGTCGGCTGCACGGTGTGCGGGTCGATGAAGGAGTAGGCGTTCACCATGACCGTCCGCTTGCCGGGGTCCTGCAGGAACACCAGCGGAACCAGCAGGTCGTTCCAGATCTGAAGGGAGATGAAGGTGAGCAGGGTGCTGGTGACCGGCCGGAGCAGGGGCAGGATGATCGTGAAGAAGGTGCGCAGTGCGCCGCAGCCGTCGAGCGCGGCCGCCTCCTCCAGGTCGCCCGGGATCGAGCGGATGAAGCTGGTGTAGAAGAACACGGCGACCGGGAGGTTCAGGGCCGTGTAGATGAACACCACGCCCGTGTACGTGTCCAGCAGGTTGAGGTCGCGCATCAGCAGGTACAGCGGCGCCACGACGACGAACACCGGAACGGACGTACCGAGGATGAACAGCCGGTACACGGCCGTGGACCAGTGCTGGGTGATCCGGGCCAGCGGATAGGCGGCGAGCGAGCCGACCACGGTGACGGCCACGCAAGACAGCCCGGTGACGAGCAGGGTGTTGAGGGTGCTGGGGCCGTAGTGGATCTGGCTGAAGGCGTCCGCGAAGTTCTTCAGGGTCAGTGAGTGCGGGATGCCCAGCGGGGAGCGGGCCACGTCCGCCGCGGTGCGCAGCGAGGTGACGACCGTGAACAGGAACGGCAGGACGAACACCACGCTGCCCAGGCAGAGCAGGACGGTGCCGAGGCCACCGGCCAGGCGGCCCAGCGGGGTACGCGGCGCTCCGGACGGTGTCGTACGGGGGCGGGGTGAGGGACGATCCGGGGCCCTCCGGGCGTGCGAGGGGGGCCGGGTTCGGGTCGAGGGCGCGGAGATGTCTGAAGTCATGGTGGCGATCCGTCAGTTTCTGGGAACAACCCCGTCAGATACGTCGCTCGCGGAGCCGGAGCAGGGAGGATGTGGCGCTGGAGAGGACGACCACGGTCACGAGGAGCACGACCGACAGCGCGACGCCGTAGGCGAACTTCCCGCCGCCGAAGACGTTGCGGTACACCAGCACTGTCAGCGTCTCCGTTGCGCCGGCCGGGCCGCCGTTGGTCAGCACGAGCGGGAACTCGAAGACCTTCAGCGAGCCGATGAGGCTGAGGGTCACGTTGACGGTGAGCGCGGGGGCGAGCAGCGGCCACTCCACACTCCAAAAGCGCCGCCAGCCGCGCGCTCCGTCGAGGGAGGCCGCCTCCAGCAGTTCGGCCGGCAGGTTCATGTAGCCGGCGAGGAAGATCGCGCAGGAGTAGCCGGTGAACATCCAGATGTTGACGGCGGCCACCGCATACAGCGCGGTGGATGTGTCGCCGAGCCACACATGGGTGAGGCTGTGGAGGCCGAACAGGTCGAGGAGCACGTTGATTCCGCCGCTCGGGGCGAACAGGTACGACCAGATGAAGGCGGCCATCACCGGTGAGATCAGCGTCGGCGTCAACAGCACGACGTTGAGCACCTTGCGGACGCGGGGGCGGCGGAACAGCATGCTCGCGAAGAGCAGCCCGAGGCCGTTCTGCACGACCACGACCACCGCGGCGTACAGCACGGTGTGCCACAGGGCTGCGGTGACGGCCGGGTCGTCGGCCATGGCGCGGTACTGCTGTGTGCCGACGAAGTTCGCGACCGGGCCGCCGAGGCTGTCGGTCATGCTCAGATAGATCCCCCGGGCCAGCGGATACAGCATGAACACGCCGTACACGGTGATCGCCGGGAGCAGGAATGCGGCCATGGTGGCGCGCCGTCGGTGGAACACGGGGATCCTCCTCTTGCCCGATGGGCCGTGGCGAGGGGCGTCAGGAGCCGTCACGCGCGCCCCTCACCACGGCAGTCCCGGGGCGGGTGGGTTACTTGGCGGACGCCGCGGTCTGGATGTCCTTCAGGGTCTGCGCGGCGGACGCCTTGCCCAGCAGGTACGCCTGGATCTTGGAACCGGTCGCGGTCTCGGCCGCGCCGCCGTACCAGGTGTTGGACGGGAGGATCCGGTAACGGCCTTCCTTGAAGGCCGTGGTGAAGGCCGTCGTCTCGTTGCTCTCCGGGGTCGTGCCACCGGTGAACGGCGACTCCGCGTGCTCGGCTTGCAGGAACTTGGCCAGGTTCTCGTTCTGCGACCAGAACTTGACGTACTCGCGTGCCGCCTCGGCCTGCCTGGACTGGGAGTTGACCGCCCACATCGTGCCGGAGAAGAGCATTCCGTTGGGCTTGGTACCGGCTGCGCCGCCCGGCCACGGTGCGAAGGAGACCGGGAAGCCGGCCTCCGCGACGTTGGAGACCTGCCACGCGCCCTGGTACCAGAAGGCACTCTTGCCGGCGCTGAAGTCCTGCGGGCCCTGCGCCCACTCGTCGACGCCGAGCTCGTTCTTCCAGTTGACGTACCCCTCGTCCTCAAGGGTCTTCAACTGCTCCAGCGGCGCCTTCCAGTCCGGGTCGAAGGAGGCTTTGCCGCCCAGGAAGTCGGCGTCCCACTGCTTGTTCTTCTGGTAGACGAGAGTCGATCCGCTGGCCTGGAAGACGGACTCACCGGTCCAGCCGGACTTGTCGGGCAGCGCGATGGGGTTGATGCCGGCCTTCTTGACCTTGGCGAGGACCTTCAGGAACGTCGGCCAGTCGGCGGGGACCTCCGTGACGCCGGCCTTCTTCAGCACGTCCATGTTGGCGTACAGACCGATGCCGATCAGCTCCATCGGCATGGCGAGCGTCTTGCCGTCCGCCTGCGCGAACGGCTTGGCGTCAGGGGCGATGCGGCTCGCCCAGGCCTCCCCGGACAGGTCGGCGAGGTAGCCGGAGGCGCCCCACTTCTTCGTCTTGTCCGCGTCGACCATGATGACGTCGCCGGCTTTGCCGCCCAGCAGTTCGGGCTGCAGCTTCTGCGTGTATGTGGGGTCGGCGGTGATGTACTCGAAGTCGACCTTGATCTTCGGGTGCGCCTTCTCGAACGCCTTGTTGATCTCTGCCACGTTCGCCGGTTCCGCGCCGCCGCCCTTCCATGCCTCCACATGGATGGTCACCGTGCCGTCACTGGAGGCACCTGACGACTCGCCTCCACACGCGGCCAGCGACATCGCCATGGCGGCGACCGTGATGGCGGCCGCGAGAGATCTCCCGGAAGGCTTCATTGCACACCTCACCCATCGTCGGTACGGGGACCGACTCGTCATGATCTGAAGGATTTGAACCGGTCAGTCTGCTTCCGTGTGGGTACAGTGCTGACGCGTATGGAAAGGGCCGTGTCGGCCCGAATCGCGGCGAACGTTACCTGCCGATGGCGGGGACTGTAACGCAAAACTTACGAGACATCTATACGTAACTTTCCGCGGCCGTCCGAGTGGCCACGATTACCAAGTCCCCCTGCGTAGACCGAGCCTCATTGACGCTGTCGAAGCCTTATCGCTACACTTTTCCGCGAGCCTTCAACGCGGGTGCAGACCCGACAACGGTCGACGGGCAGAAGGAGTTGCTCTGGTGGCAGGGCGGGTGACCATCGCACAGGTGGCCGAGGAGGCCGGCGTCTCCCCGATGACCGTGTCCAACGTCATGAACAGCAAGCCGGGGGCCTCTGAGGAGACCCGCCGCCGTGTCATGGAGGTGGCCGGGCGGCTCGGATACCGGCCGAACGTCGCCGCCCGCAGTCTCAAGGCCGGCCGCAGCGGCCTCGTCGGTCTCATCGCACTGGACCTGACCAGCCAGTACGGACTGGAGATCCTGCGCGGCGTCGCCGACGAACTGGCCAGCGCCGAGCAGGAACTGCTCGTCAACGCCACCTACCACGACGCAGTACGTGAGAAGGATCGCGTCGAGTTCCTGGGACGTGGCCTCGTCGACGGGGTGCTCATGATCGCGCCGGTCCTGGAGGACGAGACGATCGAGTTGCTGCGACGGCAGAACGTCCCGTGCGTCATCATCGATCCGCGACGCCTGGACGTACCGCTGCCCCGTCTGAGCGCCGACAACTATCACGGCATGCGCCTGGGTACGCAGCACCTGATCGACCTGGGGCACACCCGGATCGCCTACCTGAGGGGCCTGGACGAACTCGAGAGCACGTCCATCCGCTTCCAGGGATTCCAGGACGCGATGCGGCTCGCCGGGCTGGACGTCGACGAACGGCTTGTCGCGTCATGTGACTTCTCCTATGCCAGCGGATTCCGCGCCGCCGCGCGCCTGATCGACGACCACCATCCGACGGCGCTCGTCGGCGGCGCCGATCTGTTGGCGCTCGGCGCCATCGACGCCGCCCGGGCACGCGGCCTCGACGTGCCCGCCGACTTCTCGGTCGTCGGCTTCGACGACCTCCCGCAGGCCGCGCAAAGGTTCCCTGGCCTGACCACCGTGCGTCAGCCGCTGCACGACATGGGGCAGAAGGCGGCCCGCGCTCTGCTGTCCCTCATCGAGGGCCAGAAGTTGCTCATGGAGTACATGGAGGTGGGCACCGAACTCGTGGTGCGCAACTCCACCGCCCCGCCCCCGCATCCGGCAGGGGCAGGTCGTGACGCTGCGATGCCACACCAACTCGCCGCAGACCAGGCCAGGCGTGACGCCGGGGCGTGAAGGACATCCGCAAGCGAGCGGCCCGCTTGGGTCAGCTCGGTAAACAGGCCCGACCATGCACCGTGGCTTCTGCCGCACTGCGGGACCCACCTGGTCTCCGTCGCCGAGGGCCGGGAAATGATCATGGTGACGACCTTCATCTTACCGAGTGATGCGGCCTCGCTTGGGCTGCCGCGTCGGAAGCCGAAGAAGCCCGGACCCGCGCCGCTGGCGGACAAGCGTGATCAATACCTTCGCCTCTTGGCGCAAGGGATGAGCAACTCGGCCGCATGCCGAGAGGTGGGAATCAACCGCAAGACCGGGAACCGGTGGAGGTACGGAAGGAAGGTCGTCGACCGGGCCGGCAACGTGCGCGTCTACCTGCCGATCACCGAGGTGCGGGAGCCCGACGCGGTCTCCGAGCGGTTCCTGTCGGAGAACGAGCGGATCGTGATCACCAACCTGCTCCGTGCCGGGCACTCCCTGCGCGCCATCGTCCGGGAACTCACCCGGGAGGGCCACGATCAGCCGGGAAGTGCGCCGTAACCGCGACCCGCGCACTGGCAAGTACCACCTTTTCCAGGCCCAGCGGCGGGCATCCGTGCGACGCGCCCGCTCCAAGGAGGGGAAGATATGGCGCGATCCGGAGCTGAAGGAGTTCATCCAGCAGCGCCTGGACCGGCGTTGGAGCCCGGAGCAGATCTGCCATGCCCTGCGCGCCGCCTTCCCGGACGAACCCGACCGTCACCTGGCGCACGAGACCATCTACCAGGCCCGTCTACCTGCCGCACCGCGGCGGCCTGGAGCGCACGGCTGGCACCCTGCGCACCGGCCGTCCCGCGCGTCGGCGTCGTCGCGCGCTGCTCAGCGCGCCACTCGGTTCATCGATCCGGGAACGCTGATCAGTCACCGGCCAGCGGAACTTCGATCAGCCGCGCACACCAACCACGGAAACGGCCTCCCGGTCACCCGAAAAGCCGCCGATGATTTCCGACAAAACACCTTAAAAGCTTACACGCTGCCCTTTCATACTCGCACCGGGGTCCAGGAGGCAGTCGGCTCGAACGTCGCCTGGACCCGCGTCGGCAACAAGGTGCTGCGGCCCTTCAGTACTTGTGCCTTCAGCACCTGCGGCCCCTGCTCGGCCAGCGCGCACGGCCACCCCGGCTGCTGCGACACCTTCATCCCCCCGCGACTTCGGCGACACCGACCCCCATGGCAGCACCCCGTTCACGACGAGCGACCGGGCGGCCCCCGGTAGTGCCCGACACCTCAACAAACGAATCGTGTCGATTTTTGACCATCAGGAGTCGATGTTCGTGCCAGTCGACCCGGTGCCGTCGGCATAGTTTGAACGCATCCCCCACTGGACCACCGGCCCGTCCCGGCCGGCGCCCCGAGCAAGGAAGACCTCATGAGCAACGCGAAGAACACCGTCCTTCAGGCCGCCGCCGAGCTGTTCGGCGACAAGGACCCCTCCGCCGTGGGCCGCTGGGTGGCCGCGGACTACACGCAGCACAGCGCGCTCGCCGCCGACGGCCCCGAGGCCCTCCGCGGACTGGTCGCCGGCCTGGGCGAGGACTTCCGCTACGAAGGCGCCCGGGTCATCGCCGACGGTGACCTGGTCGTCCTGCACGGCACCTACCACGGCTTCGGTCCGGACCCGCTCGTCGGGTTCGACATCTTCCGGGTCGACGCCGATGGCAAGCTGGCCGAGCACTGGGACGCCCTGTCCCCTCAGATCACGGACACCCTCTCCGGCCGCTCCCAGACCGACGGCCCCGCCGAGGTCACCGAGACCGACAAGACCGACGCCAACCGTGCCCTGGTGGCCGAGTTCGCGGACAAGGTACTCGTCGGCGCCGACTACTCGGTGCTCACCGACTACATCTCCACCGAGACCTACCACCAGCACAACACGGAGGCCGCCGACGGCCTCGACGGCTTCGGAGCGGCCGCGGCCACGTGGGCCGAGCAGGGCAAGAACCTCGTCTACAAGAAGGTCCACCGGGTCATCGCCGAGGGCGAGTTCGTCCTGACGCAGTCCGAGGGCGAGTTCGGCGTGCCCGTCGCCTACTACGACCTCTTCCGTGTCGCGGACGGCAAGATCGTCGAGCACTGGGACGTCATCGCCCCCATCCCGGCCGAACTGCCGCACGGCAACGGCCTGTTCTGACCGGCCCGCACACCGCCCGGATCACCGAACACATCGACGGAGCTCAAAGGCATGAGCAACCTCACCTACGCAGGAAAGACGTACAGGTTCAGCGTCGACAACGGCGTCGTCTTCCACAACGCCTACAGCCCCGACGGCACCACGCTGCACTACGAGACCGTCGCCGGCCCCACCGCCGGCGCGAGCGAGGACGTCACACTGCACGCAGCCGAGGCCGCCCCCGGCGTCTTCCTGCTCGGCTGGGTGGAGAAGTCCGGCATGACCGTCACCCACGCCATGAACCTCAACACCCTCACGGTCCACGCCTTCTGGACCTACGACACCCCTGAGGGCCGGATCGGCGAGCTGCACGTCGGCTCACTCGAAGAGATCTGATCCACGGCTGATCCACCGGCCGATGGCCCGGCCGCGCGCCGACGTGCGGGGCCGGGCCATCGGCACACCTCGTTCACCCGCCCCACCGGAGCCCTCGATGATTCCGATCCGCGCCGAGTCCGATGCCTTCGCCGGGACCAAGACACGGTCCTCCGCGCTGCCCCTGGCCGCCTACCGATCGGCCGTCGCCCTCGACGAGCCCTTCCGCCCGACGGCGGCCCCCGCCCCGGCCGCTCGGCTGGACGCCCATGTGCGCTCGGCACTGCGCCTGCTCAGCGCCGATCCGGCCGTATCCCGGCTCGGGCTGCGAGCCGACTCACTGAAGCACCTCGCCGATACCGACACCCCCGCCGACGCCGACACGGCCCGTCGGGTGCTGCGCGCCCTGCTGACCGTACGTGATCCCGGACCGCTGCCGGAGGGAGCGGACCGGGAGCTGGACGCGCTCCTCGGCGCGGAACGGCGCCTACGGCCCGCCGTCTCGGCACGCGAACTTCCCACGATCCACGAGGAGTTCCACGGCACGACCTTCCGGGCCCCGGCCGAGGCCGTCCTATGGCGGGGAGACATCATCACCCTTGCCGCCGACGCCGTGGTCAACGCCGCCAACAGCCAACTGCTCGGCTGCTTCCGCCCTCTGCATCCCTGTATCGACAACGCCCTGCACAACGCCGCCGGACCCCGCCTGCGCGACGACTGCCACACGATCATCACAGCGCAGGGAACCCCCGAACCGACCGGTACAGCCAAGATCACCCGGGGCTACCACCTGCCGGCCCGGTACGTCCTGCACACCGTCGGCCCCGTCGTCCAGGGCCCCCCGCACGCGCAGGACGCGCAGGCGCTCGCCTCCGCCTACCGAGCCTGCCTGGACCTCGCCGCCGAGGTGGAGACCATCCGCACGCTCGCCTTCTGCGCTGTCAGCACCGGAGTCTTCGGTTACCCCAAGGAGGAAGCCGCACCGATCGCGCTGCACACCGTCGCCGACTGGATCGCAGCGCATCCCGGCCGATTCGACCGCGTGGTGTTCACCGTGTTCGAAGACGACAACGAACGCGCCTACCTGAACGCCCTTGACGTAGGCGCCCGCCCCTGACACGACGTCCTTCACACATTCGGCCGCCGATGCGGCTCACCCTCACCAAGCAGCTGCGCGACCACACGAGGCTCTCCGTCGTACGCGAGGCCAAGACGATGGCGCTGCTGCTCGGCGGCGCCGACGGCATCTCGTGCGGGGCCCTGACCAAGGTGGCGAAGCCGTACGACCGTCGGACCCCCGGCGCGGTCCAGGTGACCCCCACCGGCAGCTGCACCCCGGACCTGCCGAGGCCCACCGTCGACTCGGGCCATGACGGACGGCGAGACGGCGAGCGACTGGGGTTCCGACTTCATCTGGGGCAAGCAGCTGACGGTCACCGTCCCGCCGAGGGGACGCGGCCGTACGGATCGTCTACTCGACCTCGGACATGACCAAACGGTTCTGGCAGATCTGGTGCTTCCGAGCCGACCTGGCCGCGCTCGTCCTGGCGGCGCCGTGGCGATCGGCGAGGTGGCCGCCCGCCGGATCACCCGGCCGCTGCGCGAACTCAACTCCATGGCGAGCAGGTTCAGCGACGGCGACCTCACCGCCCGCTCCCCCGTCACCGGCCCCCGGAGACCCAGACCCTGGCCCGCTCCCTCAACCAGGGCGCGGAACGCCTGGACACGCTGGTCGCCTCGCAGCACATCTTCGTCGCTGACGCCTCCCACCAGCTGCGCACTCCGCTGACGGCGTTGCGCCTGTCCCTGGACAACATCGCGGACGGGGTGGACGACGACTTCGTGCGGGAGAACGTGGAGCAGGCGACGGCGGAGGTGGTCCGGATGAGCCGCCTGGTGAACGGAGTGCTGGTGCTGGCGCGGGCGGAGGCAAGGTGACGGACGCCGAGCCGCTCCCCTGATGGACATTGTGACGGAACGCCTCGATGTCTGGAGACCGGCCGCCGACGAGCGCGGAGTCCACATCGCGCTCAGGGGGTACAGACGGCCGGCCGTCTGCGCTGGACCAGGTGCTGGACAACGTGCTCTCGAACGCCCTGGAGGTGTCCCCGGACGGCGCCACGATCACGGTGAGCGTCGAGCAGTCGGCCGACGAGGTGACGCTATCCGTCCTGGACGAGGGTCCGGGCATGACCGACGCGGAGAAGTCCCGCGCCTTCGACCGCTTCTGGCGCGGCCAGGGCCTGACCGGCCGCTCCGGCTCGGGCCTGGCCGTTGTACGCCAGCTGGTGATGGACGACGGCGGCACGGCCGCCCTGCGGGACGCGCCGGGCGGCGGCTGTGCGTGTCGATCACCCTTCGGGCATCACCGAGGAGTGGTGGTTGACGATCAGCCACTTACCGCTGCGCTTCTCGTACTCGTAGGTGTAACGGGCCTCGGTGACACTCTTCGCGCCGGTCTTCGGGTCGGTGAGCGTGAACTCGTAAATACCCGTGTCGATCGCGGAGTTGCGGTCGAGCACATCGACGATCGTCTCGACCTTCTTGCCGACCGGCTTCTTCTCCAGGAAGTGCTCGAAGTAGTCGACGATCCCGGCGTGGTCGGTCCGGATCCGGTTGGAGAGGGTCGGCAGCAGGACCGCGTCGCTCGCGTACAGGTCGGCGACCTTCTCCGGGTCGCCCGTCTGCAGGGCGGCGTTCCAGTTGTCGAAGAGGCCGGCGATCTGCGCCTTGCCCGGCGCCGGCTCCGGACCGGCCTGGCTGACTCCCACGGACACCGTGGCTGCGGTGGCGAGGGCGGTGGCGGTGACGACGGCGGCGCGTATACGGGTCTTGCGGGTCATCGCTGCTCCAGTGTGGGGGCGGTGCTTGCTGGGATGACTCAAGATTCGCTTTCCGCTGGTTAGAGGCCGTGCATCTGACGTACAGCGGACGGGCAAAACTGATCCAATTCGCGTTTCTCAGCCGCTTTCAGCTCCGGAGCAGGCTGACTCCGGCCCCCATCCCGACGGCGGTCATAACTCCCTGCGCCCCGTCGACGACGAAGGGCACAACGGCGGCGACGACGAGGTTGAAGAGGAAGAGGACGCAGCGAGTACGCGGGCCACCAGGACATCCAAAACCGTTCGGGGTGTCCGCAGTGGCCAGGTACGGGTCCAAGACTCACTCCTGCTCACTGGTTAGGCACGGTGGGTTCAACATGGGCGGGGTTGCCGTCGGGGTGGCGTTTTGCTGCCAGTAAGCGGCCAGCCCGGTGCGGTCGACCCGCCACTCGGCGAGCGCCGCCTCGTCCGTACGTGTCGGGTAGGAGCCCTCGACGCCGGCCCGGGCGATGCCCCGCGTTGTGTGGTGGGGGGGAAGGTGAACTCTGCGTACAGCAGGCAACGTGTTTATGAGTTGCGCCCCTGTGCAGTCGCAGCTCCGCACTTTCCGGATTCCGCCACAGCCGAGGCACTTGCTCATGGCCGCGTCCTCAACCTAAAGGTTCAGATCGATGGGCGTGCTACGGAATTCCGTCAGCGCCTGGTCAAAATCCGACTGTGTGTCGTCTTCGGAACGTCTTCCAGGGCGCAGGCTCCGGGCCGGTAACGCTCGCGCAGCTGCCCAGCGGACGGAGCCGGCAGGTCGCTCATGCCGGCTCCGTTTCGGTGCCGAGACGAATGATTGGCTCAGCCGAGCGCACCGGCCGGGCACCCACCTCGAACAGCTCGTCGACCCGTTGGCGTTCTTCCGTGCTGTTGCCCGTGACCGCGGAGACGATGAGGTAGACGACGAGATTGACGCCAAGGGCCACGATGCCGCTGGTAATGCTGCCGAGGGCTTTGATGTCGTCCGGAAAGATGATCGTGAGCACGAGCGCCGTCAGTGCACCGGTGAGCATGCCCCACAACGCACCGTGCTTGTTCCCACCCCGCCAAAAGATTCCCAGGAAGAGAGGAACGGCGAGCTGGACGATGCCCTGGTATGACACCTGGGCCAGGAGCTGGAGCCGGTCGAAGTTGAAGGTCAGGTAGGCAACGACGCCGGCAAGAGCCATGAAGACGATCATGCTTCCCTTGGCGACGCGGGTCAGTTGACGGTCCGTGAGCGGGCGTCGGGGCGAGTTGACGAGGTCATTCGCGATCTGGAGTCCGCATACCTGCACGCTTCCGTCGATATGGCCCATGGACGCGGCGAAGACCATCGTCACACCCAGACCGAGCAGCCATGTCCCACCGTAGGCCTGCATGATGGTGAACCACCCGGCCTGCGGATTCGCCGCAACCTCAGGCATGTTCCACGCGGAGATACTGAGCAGGGTCAGCAGCGTGTAAAAGCCACCCGAGATCAAGACCGTGCGCACGGTGGCGGACTTGACCGCCCGCACGCTGGCGGCGGTGTATATCCGCTGGAAGCTCATCGGCCAGCACAACGACCCGATCATGCCGGTGAGAATGAGGCTGAACAGGTACATCGGCCCGTAGTGGTCACCGTCGCCGGGAACGCGCAGCATCCTCTCCGGCACATGCGCCAACTGAGCGAAGCTGACGGGCCCGTCGCCCAGCCCGAGCAGAAGCGCGAAACAAAGGATGCCGGATAGCACGTAGGCGACGATTCCTTGGAACGCGTCGCTCAGGATGAGCCCGCGCATACCCATCTGCACGGTCCAGTACTGCCGGACGAGGATCACCGCGAGCCCAATCACCAGGCACGTCGTCACCGACAAGACGCCACCGGTGGCGACGTGGAAGACCTCGCCGAGGGACTGCATCCCGAGTACGACCCAGGGGAAGACCGAGATGATCCCGATGACGCTCGCGACGACCTTGACAGCGCGCGAGCCGAACCGTACGCCGAGGAGATCCGGCTGGGAGCGCAGGTCATACCGCGCCCCCCAGCGCCAGGCGCGCGTCGCCATGAAGTACATGGCCGCCACGCCGAGAATCGAGTACGCCAGGCCGTAGAACCCGAAAACCCCGAAGCCCGCGGACAGTCCGAAGAACGCGATGAACGTCGCCCCGGGGTACCAGGAGTTGACGTACGACATCGCGACGTACCACGGGCCGTAGGAACGCCCGCCGACCGAATACTCCTCGAACGTGGGCTTGGACGGTTGCTTCGTGAGGTAGAGGATGGCGACGACGATGGCGTAGAAAACGCCGAGCATCGCAAGGATGACGAGCATGTCAGTCCACCTCCTTGACCGGCATCGCCGACGGCGTGATCGAAGAATCAGCGAGAGTGCTGGGCCGGCGAATTTCGTCGAGTTCTCCTCGGATGTCCTCCACCCAGTAGAGAGCCCAGAGGGAAAGCCCGACCAGGACGGCGATGAGGATCCAGTACCAGATCGCGACCGGAAGGCCCGCGATGACGCCAGCGGAACCACTCGCCCACAGATAGACGGGCGGAAAACAGCCGAATACGAGAGCGAGCCCGTATATTCCGCCGAACGCGACGCGGATCTCGACCGCGTCACGCCGTTTGATGAACTCCTTCATGACCCTCCTTGGCACAGCTGCTAGGCACGGCAGAGACCGAACAGACTCGTGAAGTACTTCCTCAGCCGTCAGGCAGGTTCCGAGCCCTATGATCCGGGCGGCGTCGCCTCACATCCGCGGGAACGCCGGCAGCGTCGGCATGCGTATGCGTGCCATCAGCTGTGGCGCCCTTCCCCTACCGCGGGTCTATAGGGGTCAACGACCCCATGGCGTGCTCCAGCACCTCGCCGACGTCCAGCAGCCGCCGGTCGTCGAAGCGCCTCCCGACCAACTGCACGCCGACCGGCAGACCGTCCGCCTCACCGGTCGGAACGGCCAGCGCGGGCACGCCGAGCAGGGGGAGCGCCATCATGGGCCACTGGATCTCCATGACGTGCCGCATGCTCTCCTGGTCGGCAACGTCCTGGTCCTGCACCATCGCCTGCTCGGCGGACACTGGCAACAGCAGGGTCGGGTACCGTTCCAGGAAGAGCTGTAACTTTCGGCCCAGGGTTCCCCGCCAGGCGTAGCCGGCGATGAACTGCTCCAGCGACGGCGTCACGCCCCACCATTCGGCCGAGTTCGCGAGCATGTACTCGGCGGCGGCCAGCATCCCGGCGTCACCGACCTTCCGGACCTGCGGCAGCTGCGTGGCGAACTCCTGCAGAACCAGGAGGTACCACAGCCGGTATGCCTCGGCAAGCAGCGGGAGTTCGACCTCCTCCACCGCGAATCCGGCGGACTCCAGAGCACGTGCCGCCAGGGTGAGTGCGGCGTCGACCTGCGGAGACGGTGGCACAACCCCGGGGTCACGGACGACGCCGACCCGCTTGGCGTTCGGCGACATCGGTGGCGTTGGGTCGCCGGGGATCTGCCAGAAGCCGCGCGGGTCCCACACCTCGATGGCATCGAGCGCCAGCCGCGCGTCGGCCACGCAGCGCGCCAGGGTGCCCTCGACCGCCATGGTTTGCATCGCCAGCGTGTGCCCGGGCGTCCCGGTCGCCGATGTGAAGGACGCGACCCTGCCCGGCGTCGGGCGCAGGCCGACGAGTCCGGTCGCGTACGAGGGGTAGCGGATGGAGCCGCCCACGTCGTTTCCGTGCCCGATCGGCACCATCCCACTGGCGACCGCGGCCGCCGCGCCGCCGCTGGACCCGCCCGGGGTGCGCTCGGCGTCCCACGGGTTGAGCGTCCGTCCATGGAGGTCGTTGTTCGCGAACCAGCGGAACCCGAACGCGGGCGAGTTGCTCCTGCCGGTGAAGACGGCACCGGCGCGGCGGAGACCGGCCACGACCGGGGCGTCATCGGTCGCGATGTTGTCGACCTGCGCGACGATGCCATCGGTGGTCGCATAGCCACGATGGTCGGTATTGATCTTGGTTGCGACGGGGACGCCCAGCAGCGGGGCGTCGCTGCCCGCCCGGATCGCCGCGTCCGCCCGGTCGGCGGCGGACAGGGATGACTCCGCGCGGATCTCGACCAGCGCGTTGAGTCGGGGGTTGACCTCAGAGATCCGGTCCAGGCAGCTCTGTGTCACCTCACGGGCCGAGATGTCACGGGAGGCGAGAGCGGTCCGCAGACGGGTCGCCGTCCAGGTCCACAGGGGTTGATCGTCGGTCACGGACACGTTCGGCCTTCCGAAGGAGACGCCGCGGACGACCCACGGTAGGTACGACGCCCGCGCCGAACTGTTCCGCCCGTGCCGCGAACTTGGCCATCCGTGCCATCTCGCTGTATCCGATTCCGTGCGACCCAGGCTATTATCCCGCCAGACCATCATGGTCACCGGCACCGTTTCGATCATGAAATCCACGGATATCCGAGTGCTGCGGTGGTCGGCACACCACGCCGCAGCACCCCGTGACAGGGCCAGGCACATGGGCATTACCGTTCGTCACCTTCAGGACGGCAGCATCGTCTCCGGGTATCTGCCGTCCACCGATCCGGCCGTCCAGTTCGACGACCAGGTCCTCATGTCCTGCCGGGGCGGGCAATTCACCGGCGACTTCTCGGCTTGGCGCACGGGCCGGCTGCTCGGCTGTGACGTGGCCAACGACGCCGCATGCACGGCCAAGCGGATCGCGCCGCACGACGGGAGGGGAATCTACATCGTCGGTGCGCTGCTGGAAGGCGAAGCCACCTATGCCGGCTCCACGGGCTCGACGACCCTCACGCCGTCCTCACTCATCGTGTATCCCGCCCAGGAACCGTTCTTGTTCTCCTATACGGCGGCTTTCCATTACACGCTGATAGCCGTCACCGCCAAGGAACTGCGGGTGCCCGATAGTTCTCTGGCGCGGTTAGCCCAGCAGATACAGGTGGAGGCGTCGCCCTTCAGTGCCGCTCTGATGGCGTTCATGCGAACGGGTAACTCGTCCGCCGTCGCGCCCCTGTCGGCACACGACCTGGCCTATGCCGGCGAATACGCCACGCAGATGGTGCGCCGGATTGTGGCGCGCTCGGACGAGAACCACTTCGGTCGGAGCGGCGATGCTCGGCTGGCGCAGATCCTCGCCTGGATCGAGCAGAACCTCTCCGACATCCGCCTTGGGCCGGAACGGGTGGCTGCGGCTCACCATGTCTCGCTGCGGCAATTGCACCGGCTGTTCGCCGGGACAGGCACCACCTGTAGCCAGTACATCCTGCGCCGCAGGCTGGAGCGCATCCGCGAGGACATCCTGCTGTACGACACCAATTCGTCGCTGACCACGATCGCCGTGCGCTGGGGCATCGACGACCCGTCCTACCTCTCGAAGGTGTTCCGCAAGCACTTCGGCACCAGCCCCCGCGAAGCCCGCCGCCGGTTTACCTGAGACGGCAGACGTGCCGCACTTTGGGCGGCGTGGTCACGGTGGGCTCGGATCCCAATCACTGGCCGTGGGTGCGGTGGGTGCACCATTGACTTCCTCCCCCTCCTGAAGGAGGGGGATTCCTACGGCTCGCGCCGTGGGGATTTCTGCTTCACGGCCGAGTGCCCGCCCGGAGTGCTCCGTTGAGGTCTCACACCAGCTCCACAGACAGACCCCGTCAGCCCGACGGCCAGAATGTTCTTCGCCGCGTTCACATCCCGGTCATGGACCGTCCCGCAGCCGCACGTCCACACGCGGACGCTTAGCGGCATCCTGTCCTGCACGATGCCGCAGACGGAGCACAGCCTGGAGGACGGGAACCATCAGTCGACCGCGATCACTTCGCGGCCACACCAACCGAGCGCGGGGGCGCACCGGCCGACGATCGGGCCGCGTCCGCCCGCGCTCCGGCGATCGCGACCATGTCCGTCACCGGTCGCATTCCTCTGCAAGCGGCAAGGGCCGCTCCGCGAACGGAACGGCCCTTGCCGCCGCGCTCCTCAGGAGAGCGTGATGCTGTCGAGTTCTGCGTACCCGGTGCCTCCGGAGAAGCGGGGCGATCCCTTGGCCAGACGGATCATGTTGTAACCGGCGTTGAGGTTGACGTTGACGGAGACCGCGCCGGTCGGGTTGCCCCATCCGGAACTGGTCGGCGGGTAGGTGACGGTGGACCAGGCGCCGCCGTTGTAGGCGAGGCCCTGGGTGGAGTTGGCGCCCGTCGCGTTGGCGTACTTGATGTTCATCGCGTACGTGCGCGCGGTGGGCACGTTGACGAGGAAGTCCACGAAGCTGTCGTCACGCATGTCGGTCTTGTTGTCGATCTGACCGACGTAGCCGCCGTTCGAGGCATTGGTGGAGCTCAGCCTGTTGGCGTTGACGACCGTGGCGTTCTCCGCCTCGTAGGTCTGCTGCCAGGTCGGCGTACCAGTCGTCGGCGTGATGAGAAGCTGGTATGCCTTGACGGCGTCCATGCCGGTCACCGGGACGCTGATGCTGCCGTCCGCGCCCACGGTGTAGGTCGCGGTCGATACCGTGACCGGGGCGGCTTCGTTGGTCTTGCGACCGGTGTTCTCGGTGCGCGAGAGCGTCACGCTGACCTGCGAACCGAGGACGCCGAGGCCGTTCACCTTGATTGTGTTGTCGCCGCTGTCGCCGCCGAAGACCACGTTGACCTGCTTGCGGCTGGCGTCGTAGGAGGCAACACCGTCGAGCCAGGACTGGGGCACTGTTTGGACGATGTTGCCGGACTGGTCGCCGTACCACTTGTACGCCCAGTAGGACGCCGTCGGCTGGTTGTTGTAGAGCAGGCCGTCCATCGTGCCGGCCTCGTACCAGTACGCACGCTCGGCGTCATGGATGCCGGCCCGCTCCAGCGAGGCCATGTAGTGCACGCCGATGCTCGGCTGGTCGACCTGCGACGGGGAGGCGTACTCGTTGATCGAGATCGGCCGGTGCGACAGCCCCAGCGAGGTCTCGATGACGCGGAAGTCGTCGACGTGCGCCTGGATGTTCTGGTAGCCCAGGTTCCCGAGCTCGTGCCACACCGCCGTCGACGGCAGCGTGTTGGTGTTCTTGGCGTTCGTCATGAAGTCGAGCATCCAGGCGTGGTTGTAGCTGCTCGCGCCCGGGCCGACGATCGGTGTGCGGGTGTCGATGGCCCGGATGTCGTTGTAGGTGCGCGTCCACGCGTCGTCGAACGTGCCCGCGTTGCCGCCGGTGCTGGTCGTCCAGTTCGCGTCGGGCTCGTTCCAGATCTCGTAGCCCGCGATGTTCGTGGTACCGGTGGCGTCCATACGGGCCTGCACCATCGTGCGGACCTTGGACTCCCAGTCGGGCCAGCTCACCCAGTTGTACGGGAAGGTGCTGAAGATGTCGGGCAGGCGGATGTACTGCTGGCCGCCGGCACTGGTGATCTTGCTTGCGACCTGGAGCGCGTCACAGCACGGCGAGGTCGCCCCGTTGCCCAACTGCTGGGTGCCCGGCGGGGGCTGGGTGAAGTTGTTGACGTGCAGCGGGTACAGCTGGCTCAGGGGCGGGGTACTGCCGGTGTCGACACCGTAGAGCCCGCCGGCGGCCACGTGAGTCACGGGGCGCACGGTCGTGCCGACGTTGACCGTGAGGGTGTTGCCGGCGGCGTGCGCCGGAGCCGCCGCCGCGAGACCGAGCAGCGCCGCCAGGGACGCCATCACGGTCGTGGCCGCGGTCTGGCGCTTCAGCCGACCACGTCTTGTGCGTATGTGCGAGGCCGCGTACGGGGGTGTGGGCGCCGCTCGGAAGCGACGTGCCCTAGGAGATCGCCGGAACACGGAGTTCCTTCCCTTCCTGGGGAGTTGACGGAGGGGGATGACTACTGGAGAGGAGGAGAGGAGGAAACGCTTCCCCACTGCTGCCCGGCCTGTTCCCGGTGTCGCAACGCAGGGGGCGCCGGAGGCCTTCAGAGCGGTGGCTCGGAGACCGCGGTTCAGAAGTACCAGATCAGCGACCCTTTGAAGGATCGAAGTTGCGGTGATGTTTCCGCACGGTGAGGGCCGTGTCAATAGACGGGGACGCTCACACAGTGCGAGCGAAGGGAAAACCCATTGAGGTAACGCTTCCCCATCTGCGCCACATGGGATGGCAGACGCTCGCGGGCCGTCACCGTTCGCTGCGCGCTCGAAGCAAGGGCGCCGGGGGTTTCCGGCAGGTCAGCCGCTCGCGGTCGATCCCCTGACCACCAGTGTGCAGGCGTGGAGCCGCACACCACCGCCCACCGGCTCGCCATCGATCATGCCGAAGAGGTCGCGCACGGCCGCGGCGCCAAGTGTCAGCAGGTTCATGTCCACCGTCGTCAACGGCGGATCGGTCTCCAGGGCGAACACCGGCCAGTTGTCGAAACCGGTGATCGCGATGTCGTCCGGTACGCTCCGGCCCGAGGCACGCACCGCCTCCGCGACACCCATGGCCAGTTGGTCGGAGCCGCAGACGATCGCGTCGACATCAGGAGCCTGCGCCAGCAACTGCTCCGCAGCGGCCCGGCCGGCCCGCTGCGACCACGGTGCGTGCAATACGCCGTGCACCAGCTCGATCCCGCTTCGCCGCAGAGCCGCGGCAACGCCTTTCCCTCGCTCCATAACAGCTCGCCCCGACTGCGGGCCCGTGATCACCGCCGGCCGGCGACGGCCCAGCTCGAGGACGTGTTCCACCGCGGCGCGGGCTCCCGCCAGGTCATTGGGCACGTGCACCACGTCGTCGCCCGCGCCGGTCTCGCCGTACACGTAGACGACCGGGGGGCCGAGTCGGCCCAGACCCGGCGCGGGCGCGTTGTTGTCCCCGACCACAAGCACGCCGTCGACCTTGCGTTCCCGGAAACGGTCGACGATCTGCTGCAGTCGCGTCTCGTCCCCCCGCGCATCGCCAATGATCATGCTGAGATCGATCTCGCCCAGCGCCTCCTCGGCCCCGAGCAGGATGGGCAGGGCGAATCGCTGCGCCAGGCTGTCCACCACCACCAGCCCCACGGTGCCGCTGCGTCCGGTGATCAGGCTGCGCGCTATGCCGTTGGGCGTGTAGGCCAGTTCCCGCGCGGCCTTGAGTACACGCCCTCGGGTCTCGGCGGACACCCGCGCCCGACCGTTGATGGCTTTGGACGCGGTGGTCAGTGACACACCGGCCCGACGTGCCACTTCGGTGAGGGTCGCCGCCCGCGCTGACTGCATGCGCCGATTGTTGCAGGTCAGGGTGCGCGACAGGACGGGACTGCGAAGGGGTTCCGTTCCGGCTCATCGCCGGTCGGTTTTGCGCAACAAGTGAGAAAACAGTTTTCTCACGGGGGCGCAATCAGTACCTCCTGGAGCCAGGCAGCCCTCGGCGACCTCCGCCGCTCACCCTCGCGGCCTGCAGCCGCGACAGACGTCACCCCTGTATCCATCTAGCAACTGACCGCCTTCAGCCCGATTTGGGGCAGGTCACACCGGTCCCGCACGCAGAGAGCCGGACAGGGGTTTACGCGGCGGCGCGGAGGCGTCAAGATGGCGCAGCGAAGTGAGCAATCATTTTCTCATTGATGTCGCCAGGATGTCTCACGCGCGCTGATCACGTTGACGTGCGCCCAACATTCCGAACGGTGATCGGTATCTCGAACTGGAGTGGGTCTCACTCACCACCAGCCCTTTCAAGAGCGCTAAGGACGGCCGGTGCACGCAGAGCACGATGAATCGACAGACCTCGCCCCCTGTGTCGTCGGGGTGGACTTCGGCACGCTGTCCGGGCGGGCCGTTGTGGTCCGGGCCCGGGACGGCGCGGAACTCGCGTCCGCGGAACACGCCTACTCCCACGCCGTCCTCGACCGGGAGCTGCCTGATGGTGCCCGGCTGCCCCCGGAATGGGCCCTGCAGGTGCCCTCGGACTACATCGACGTACTGCGTCACGCCGTACCCGAGGCGTTGGCGGCGGCCGGAGTTCACCCCGAGCAGGTGATCGGTATCGGCACGGATTTCACGGCCTGCACTGTCCTGCCCGTGCTCGCCGACGGCACGCCCCTGTGTGAACTGCCCGAGTACGCAGACCGTCCACACGCCTACGTCAAACTATGGCGCCACCATGCGGCCCAGGCCCAGGCGGACCGGATCACCGCGCTGGCCGCCGAGCGCAAGGAGCCGTGGCTGGAGCGGTACGGGGGCAAGATCTCCTCGGAGTGGGAATTCGCCAAGGCGCTGCAAGTCCTGGAGGAGGACCCGGAGATCTACGACCGCACCGAGCGGTGGGCCGAGGCGGCGGACTGGATCGTGTGGCAACTGTGCGGGACGTATGTCCGCAACGCGTGCACGGCCGGTTACAAGGGCCAGTTCCAGGACGGCGCATACCCGTCCGCCGACTACCTCGCGGCGCTCAACCCAGGCTTCGCCTCCTTCGTCACCGACAAGCTGGAGCATCCGATCGGCCAACTCGGTGAAGTCGCCGGCCGGCTGACGGCCGAGGCGGCGGCCTGGACGGGCTTGCCGGAGGGCATCGCGGTCTGCGTGGGCAATGTCGACGCCCATGTCACGGCCCCGGCGGCGGTCGCGGTCGAGCCCGGTCAGATGGTCGCCATCATGGGCACCTCCACGTGCCACGTCATGAGCTCCGACCAGCAGGGCACCGTGCCCGGCATGTGCGGAGTCGTCGACGGCGGCATCCTGCCCGACCTGTGGGGCTACGAGGCCGGGCAGAGCGGTGTCGGCGACATCTTCGGCTGGTTCGTACGCACCGGCTTCCCGGCCTCGTACGCACAAGAAGCAGCCGCGCTCGGGCGCGACGCTCACGAGCACCTGACGGCCCTCGCGGCCCAACAGGCCATCGGGGAGCACGGATTGATCGCCCTTGACTGGCACGGGTGCCGAAGGCGGTCGCCGAGTCGTACGACGTCGTGCCCGCCCTGCGCCCCGGCGGCATCCGCCACGACTCCCTGCTGTATGCCGCCCGCATCGAACTGGGCCTGCGCACCTTCCTCACCGAGGGCGGCTTCACCGCCTTCACCACCAACTTTGAGGACCTCGGCGGCCTGCGCCAGCTCCCCGGCCTCGCCGTCCAGCGGCTCATGGCGGACGGCTACGGCTTCGGTGGCGAAGGCGACTGGAAGACCTCGGCCCTGCTGCGCACTGTGAAGGTGATGGGCGCCGGGTTGCCCGGTGGGACCAGCTTCATGGAGGACTACACCTACCACCTCGGCCCCGGCACCCCCCGCGTTCTCGGCGCGCACATGCTGGAGGTCTGCCCCTCCATCGGCGGCCGTGAAGACCCCGTCCGCCTGGTATTCAACGCGGCCGAAGGCCCCGCCGTGGTGGTCGGCCTGTCTGACCTCGGCGACCGCTTCCGGCTCACCGCCAACGCCGTCGACGTCATCGCCCCCAGCGAGCCCCTGCACCGTCTCCCCGTCGCCCGAGCGGTATGGAAACCGCGGCCTTCGCTCGCCGAGTCGGCCGAGAACTGGCTGCTGGCCGGCGCCCCGCACCACACCGTGCTCAGCTCCGCCGTCGACCTCGAGACCCTGACCGACTACGCGTCCATGACCGGCGTCGAACTCCTCACCATCGACGAAACCACCACCACCGGCCAGTTCGCCAAGGAAATCCGCTGGAACGCCGCCTACCACCGCCTCGCCCAGGCCCTGTGACGGCCATGAACCGAATGGGAGGAGACAAGCGATGACCGTACGAGTTCGCGACGGCCTGCGACAGGAGGTCCTCGACGCGAACCTGGCCATTCCTCAGGTCGGTCTGGCGACGCTGACCTGGGGCAATGTCAGTGGGATCGACCGGGAAGCAGGGCTGTTCGTCATCAAGCCCTCCGGAGTTCCCTACGAGGACCTCACCATCGAACACCTGGTGACGGTGCGCCTGTTCGACGGCGAGGTCGTCGACGGCGACCTGCGCCCCTCCACGGACACCGAGACCCACCGCTGCCTCTACCTGGCGTTCCCGTCCATCGGCGGTGTCACCCACACCCACTCCACCCACGCCGTCGCCTTCGCCCAGGCCCGCCGTGACATACCGGTCCTGGGCACCACCCACGCCGACACCTTCAACGGCCCGATCTCCTGCACCCCCGACCTCACCCCGGCACAGTGCGCGACGGACTACGAGTACAACACCGGCCGCGTCATCGTGGACATGCTCCGTAATGACCGGAAGGCAGTAGAGGTTCCCGCGGCGCTGGTCGCCGGCCATGGCCCCTTCACCTGGGGGGCCAGCGCCCGCAAGTCCCTGGAACACGCCATCATCTGCGAGGCGGTCGCAGACATCGCCCTGCACACCCTCGCTCTCGCTCCGACCAGTCCACCGCCCCCGCACCTCCTCGCTCGCCACTACACCCGCAAACACGGCCCCGACGCCTACTACGGCAACCCGGAACCGGGCGTGACCGCCGGACTCTGACCGGCCATGTCCGCGGCCTCGTGACGGATCCGGCCGGCCTGGCGGGGTCGGCCGGATCCGTGACCTTTCGCGTCGTGGCCGCCCGAGGACTTCGCGGAAGACGGCGCCCGGGAAGTTGGCGACCAGCAGGCCGAGATCCGTGCGGCCGCTCCGGTCCGGTGGCTGATCGGTCCCCGGACCGGCCGGGCGGTGTCGTCATTCCCTGTGCGGGCCAGGAGCCGCTCAGGTCGATTCGCGGACCACGAGACGGCAGGGGACGACGTGCCTGCCGGCCTCCGGCTCGTCGGCGATGGCGTCCAGCAGCCGCAGGGCGGCCTGCCGGCCGATCTCGGTGAGGTCTGTGTCGATCGTGGTGAGGGGCGGGCGGCTGGCCAGAGCCATGACGTCCCAGTTGTCGTAACCCACGATCGCCACGCGTCCCGGAACGTCCACACCGTTCTCGCGCAGAGCGTCGGCGACGCCCCTGGCGATCTGGTCGTTGCCGCAGAAGAAGGCGTCCGTGTCCGGTGCGGTCCGCAGCACCGCTTCGGCCGCGCGCCGTCCCCAGGCCTCGCTCCACTCACCGTAGTGGACCCGGCCGGTGGCCAGCTCCAGCGAGGAGCCTTCCAGCAGCTCGCCAGTGTGGCGGGCGCGGTCGCGGGCGGCTGCGTGGTGCTCGGGTCCGGTGACGTGGGCGATCCGGGTGCGGCCGGTGGCCAGCAGATGCTCGACGGCCAGCCGGGCTCCGCTGCGGTCGTCGGACACGACGGAGATGTCGTCCGGGTCGGTGGACGGCGACAGGGCGTAGACGGTCGGTATCGGCTCGACGCCCTTCAGGGGCGGACGGGGATCGGTGCGTCGGCCGGTGACGATGATGCCGTCCACGCGCCGGTCCATGAGGTTGCGCAGATGGTGCTGCTCACGGATGGCGTCGCCCCGGGTGTCGCACAGCAGCACCGAGATTTTCCCGGCGCCCAGCGCGTCCTCGGCGCCCAGCAGGACCGGCGTGCTGAAGCGGCCGATACCGTCCGTCGTCATCAGGCCCACCGTCCAGCTGCGGCCGGTGTGCAGGCTCTGCGCATGCTGGTTGGGGCGGAACCCGAGCTGCTCCACGGCGTCCAGCACCCGCTGCCGGGTCTCGGGGCGCATCCTGCCCCTGCCGTTCAACGCCTTCGAGGCCGTCCCGACGCTGACACCGGCCAGCCTGGCGACATCTGCGAGCCTGGCGCGCCCTGGAGACAGAGACTCTGGCACGGCGGTCACGCGCAATCCTTTTCCTAGATGATGTAGGTGACGTACATCCTGACATCGTTCACCTGGGCTGACCAGCCCAGCACGGGTTTCCAAAATACTTGCGCACACCTCTTGACGCACACTCCCTTCACTTTCTACGTTTCCGCCAAGAAAAACGTTTGCTCATTCGGGTCCGGGAGACGGAACACCGCCTGTCCGACGTCGACGCCGTGGCACCCAACGGAGCGCTGACTCCCGGTCCGTCCCCCGCCTACTTTCCGGAGAGTCATGCCTCGCCCCCGTTCCGCCGCGCCCTCCTCCCCATCCCCGGCCACGACCGGACTGGGAGTCTCCCTCTCGGGGCCGGTCCGCCTCGGGCCCGGGGCCAAGGCGGCGCTCGCCCCTGCCTCCGTCGAGGTGCACGGCGGATTCTGGGACACGCGCCGTGAGGTGAACGCCCGCGTCTCCATTCCCCAGGGCCCTGGTCTGCTGGAGTCCGCCGGGAATCTGCACAATCTCAGACTGGCGGCCGGCACGGTGGAGGGCGAGTTCCAGGGCGCCTACCCCTTCGTCGACACGGACGTGTACAAGTGGCTGGAGGCCGCCGCCTGGCAGCTCGGCCACGAAGGCGACGAGGCGCTGGCCGCGGACGTCGACCGCATCGTCGCCCTCGTGGCCGGGGCACAACAGCCGGACGGCTATCTCAACACCTGGTTCCAGCTGACCAAGGGCGGCGAGCGGTACAAAGACCTGCGCTGGGGCCATGAGCTGTACTGCGCGGGTCATCTCATCCAGGCGGCGGTCGCCCACCACCGGGCCACCGGACGCCGTGAACTCCTCGACGTGGCCGTGAAGTTCGCCGACCACATCGACACCGTCTTCGGCGCTCCCGGCAGCGGCAAGCCCATCGACGGCATCGACGGGCACCCCGAGGTGGAGACCGCCCTGGTCGAGCTGTACCGGGAGACAGGCGAGCGCCGCTACCTCGACCTCGCTAGCTACTTCGTGGACCGCTTCGGCCACGGCCTGCTGGGCGGGGAGGCCTACTGCCAGGACCGGGTGCCGCTGCGCGAGGCAACCAACGTCGAAGGGCACGCGGTACGCCAGGTGTACCTGCTGGCAGCGGCGACCGACCTCGCCACCGAGACCGGGGACGCCGAACTCCGGTCCGCCGCCGAGCGGCTGTGGACGGCGATGACCACCACGAAGACCCACCTCACCGGCGGGCTCGGCGCCCATCACGACTGGGAGGACTTCGGCGACCCCTACGAACTGCCCAACGAACGTGCTTACTGCGAGACCTGCGCCGCCATCGCCTCCATCCAGTGGAGCTGGCGCATGGCCCTGCTGACCGGCGAGGCCCGCTACTCCGACCTGATCGAACGCACGCTGTTCAACGGCTTCCTCGCGGGCGTCTCTCTGGACGGCGAGCGCTGGCTGTACGTCAATCCGCTGCAGGTCCGTGACGGCCACACCGACCCCGGGGGCGACCAATCGGCCCGGCGCACCCGCTGGTTCAAGTGCGCCTGCTGCCCACCGAACGTGATGCGGCTGCTGGCGAGTCTGGAGCATTACCTCGCCTCGGCCGACGGCGGCGGCCTGCAGATCCATCAGTACGTCACCGGCAGCTACACCGCCGACGGCATCTCCGTGCGCGCCGAAACCGACTACCCCTGGCAGGGCACCATCGCCCTCACCATCGACGAGACCCCTACCGACCGCCCCTGGACGCTGTCCCTGCGCATCCCCGAGTGGTGCCGCGACTATCGGGTGCGGTGCGGGCAGGAGAGGTACGACGCCGGCGTGGACGACGGCTGGCTGCGGCTGGAGCGGACCTGGGCGCCCGGAGACAAGATCGTCCTGGAACTCGGCCTGGAGCCGCGGCTGACGGCGGCGGACCCACGCGTGGACGCCGTACGCGGCTGTGTGGCGATCGAACGCGGGCCGCTCGTGTACTGCCTGGAGCAGGTCGACCACCCCGGCGGCGGCCTGGACGACATCGTCCTGGACACCACGCGCCCGCTCGCCGTCAAGCACCGCCCAGACCTGCTCGGCGGCGTCACCACGGTCGTCGCGGCCGGGCGGCGCCTCGACATCCCGGACGCGGGCTGGTGGCCGTACCGGGCCGCCGACCCCGATCAGACCCCCACCGACGGCGAGGCCGTCGAGCTCACCGCCATCCCCTACTACGCGTGGGCCAACCGGCAGGACGGCAGCATGCGCGTCTGGCTGCCCACCTCCTGAGCCCCCACAGCTTCGCCCTTTCCCATATGCCCCTCACGCTCCGTCCCTCCCTCCTGTTCCCCGCGCCAGTCCCAAGACAATGAGGTCACCCGTGAGAAAGTCCCGACGTACTCTGCTCGCCGCCGTCGCCACCGTCGGCGCGCTCACCTCCGTAGCCGCCTGCGGCGGCGGTTCCGACTCCTCCGCCTCCGGGACCGGCGGCGCTGGCGGGACGTACACCTTCTGGGACCCGTACCCGCAGTTCGACGGCTCGTCGGCGTGGGGAAAGCTCGTCAGCAAGTGCGGTACCGACGCCGGGGTCAAGGTCAAGCGCACCGCCATGGACACCACCGACCTCGGCAACAAGGCCCTGCTCGCCGCCCAGCAGGGCAACGCCCCCGACGTGATGCTCGTGGACAACCCGGTCGTCTCCACGCTGGTGGAGGCGGGCATCCTCAACAAGACCAGCGATCTCGGCCTTGACACCAAGCCGATCCAGAAGAACATCCTCGGCGCGGGCGAGATCGACGGCTCCTCCTACGGTGTTCCGATCGGCGCCAACACCCTCGCGCTCTACTACAACAAGAAGGTCCTCACCGCCGCGGGCGTCGACCCGGCCTCGGTCAAGGACTGGAACTCCCTCACGGCCGCCCTGAAGAAGGTCAAGGCGGCCGGCAAGAAGGGCATCACCTTCTCCGCGATCAACACGGAAGAAGGCAGCTTCCAGTTCCTGCCCTGGTTCTGGGGCGCCGGCGGTGACCTCACCGAGCTCAACTCGGACAAGGGTGTGGCCGCGCTGTCCCTGTGGAAGGGCTGGGTGGACGACGGACTGGCTCCCAAGGACGTCCTGCAGAACACCCAGACCACCAGCTGGCAGGAGTTCGCCACCGGCGACTACGCCTTCGGCGAGAACGGAACCTGGCAGCTCGGCAACGCCGACAAGGCCGGCTTCGACTACGGCGTCATCAGCATCCCCGGCCAGACCGGCGGCTCGGCGCCCGTGCCGACCGGCGGGGAGTTCGTCACCGTCCCGGTCCAGAAGGACAGCGGACGCTACGACGTCACCAAGAAGATCGTCACCTGCCTCACCAGCTCCGCCAACCTGCTGGCCACGGACAACACCCTGACGTACGTCGCTCCCACCGCGGCGGTGCAGGCCGAGCAGGTCAAGTCGAACCCCAAGCTCGAGCCGTGGGTCACGGCGGTGGCCGCGGCACGCGGTCGCACCAGCGGCGGTCTGGGCACCAAGTACCCGACCATCTCGCAGCCGATGTGGACCGCCGTCCAGGCCGCCCTGTCCGGCAGCAAGAGCCCCAAGGACGCTCTCGACGCCGCGCAGACGGCCGCCGGCAAGGGCAACTGACGCTCGACGCCCTCGTGGCCCGCCCCGGGGCCCTTCCTCTGAACACCGCACGGCACCCGCAACCGCCCGGACACCACCACGGCCCCGGGCAGGCCACCCGCACCCAGGAGTTCGCATGACCACCGCCCGCGTCGACCACCGCTCACCGCGGTCACCGGTCAAGTTCGCGGCGACCGGCACCGAGGACCGGACGGGCCCCTCGGCGTTCCGACGCCGACAGCGCCGCAGGAGCCGGCTCACCGCGCTGGCCTTCCTCGCCCCGCTGGCCCTCTACCTCGCCGCGTTCTACGTCTATCCCCTCTACCGCAACCTCGACCTGAGCCTGCGTGACTACACGGTCCGCTCGTTCGTGGCGGGCGACGCGCCGTTCTCCGGACTGGACAACTTCAGGACCGTCCTCGACGATCCCACCTTCGGCCCGGCGATGCGCCACACCATGATCTTCACCTTCGTGTCGATCGTGTTCCAGTACGCGGCCGGGCTCGCCCTCGCCGTCTTCTTCAACCGGCACTTCCGGCTGGCCGGCACGCTCCGGGCCCTCTTCCTGATCCCCTGGCTGCTCCCGCTGATCGTGTCGGCGTCGACCTGGTCATGGATGCTCAACAGCGAGTCCGGCGTCATCAACTACGCCCTCCATATGGCGGGCGTGTCCCCAGTCGACTGGCTCACCTCCCCCGACTGGGCGCTGACCTCGGTCATCATCGCCAACATCTGGATCGGCATCCCCTTCAACCTGGTCATCCTCTATAGCGGGTTGCAGAACATCCCCGGCGAGCTGTACGAGGCCGCGTCCCTGGACGGGGCGAGTGCCTGGCAGCAGTTCCGGCGCATCACCTTCCCGCTGCTGCGGCCGGTGTCCGCGATCACGCTGCTGCTCGGGCTCGTCTACACCCTCAAGGTGTTCGACCTGATCTGGATCATGACCAAGGGCGGCCCCGGCGACTCCTCGTCCACCCTGGCGACCTGGTCCTACCAACTCGGGTTCGGCACCCTGCTGCCCAAGTTCGGCCCCGGTGCCGCCGTCGGCAACATCCTCATCCTCATCGCCCTCGTCTTCGGGCTGCTGTACATCCGCACCCAAAGGAGGCAGGAAGCATGAACTCCCGTACCGGCAAACGCCGTTACACCGTGATCGGCCTCCTGCTCACCGCGCTCATGCTGTTCCCGGTGTACTGGATGCTCAACGTGTCCCTCACCCCGCAGCACGACATGCGCAAGAACCCGCCCGACCTGTTCCCGCTGCACCCCACCTTCGAGGGCTACCAGGCCGTCCTGGACGACCAGTTCCCCTACCTCGGCACCAGCCTGCTGATCGGCCTGGGCACGGTGGCCCTTACCCTGGTCCTCGCCGCCCCGGCCGGCTACTCTCTGGCGAAACTCCGTCCGCTCGGCGGCGGCGCACTGGGCCTGGGTCTCCTCATCGCCCAGATGATCCCCGGGATCGTCATGGCGATGGGCTTCTACGGCATCTTCCTCGACCTCGGTCTGCTCAACTCCTGGTGGGGACTGATCATCGCGGACTCCACCATCGCCGTGCCGTTCGGCGTCATGATCTTCACCGCGTTCATGTCCGGCATCCCCGGCGAGCTCATCGCCGCCTCCCGGATCGACGGCGCCGGCACCTTCCGCACCTTCTGGTCGGTCGTACTGCCGGTCAGCCGCAACGCCCTGGTCACCGTCTCGCTGTTCACCTTCCTGTGGGCCTGGTCCGACTTCGTCTTCGCCAACACCCTGGACGGCGGCGGCGATCTGAGGCCGATCACCCTCGGCATCTACAAGTACATCGGCAACAACAACCAGGAGTGGAACGCGATCATGGCCACTGCCGTCGTCGCGTCCGTCCCCGCAGCAGTCCTGCTGGTCCTCGCCCAGCGTTATGTCGCCGCAGGCGTGACGGCAGGCGCAGTGAAGGACTGAGCCGCTGGCCCCGCCCTCGCGGGGCCGCATGCCTTCCGCCGCCTCTTCCGAGGAGAACCAGAATTGTCGGCAACGGCTCCGGCGTCGAGAACGAAACCCCACCGGAGAGCTGTAACGACCAGAATCGTGCCCAGATCTGGTTCCTCTACGGCAACGTTGATGACCAGTGACGGCACCTGCCTGAAGGAGGACCACACGCTCAATCAGCGCTTTGTCGCCTACTGCGACGGCCTGAGCTTCCTCGACAAGCCGAGCAGCAACGACGACGACCAGTTCGTCGCCACCCCCAACGGTGGCACCTACATCCCCGACACCGTCCACTACGGAGCCAGCACCTGTCGGTCTACGAGCACGCCTGACGCAACCGCTCCGTCAAGCGCGGTGCAGCCCGGGCCGGTGGCCGCGACCACCGGCCCGGGGTTGTACGCTGCCGGTCGGATCCGACATAGTGCGGGTCAATTGTCGTCCTTGCACGCCTGAGGGAGTCCGATTGGGTCGTCCGGAGCGGGCGGTGGACCCCGATGCCGGCCCTGTGCAACGGTTCGCCCACGAACTGCGTCTGCTGCGTCAGAAGGCCGGCAGCCCCTCCTACCGCGTGATGTCCCAGCGCACGGGCGTATCGCTGGCGACCTTGTCGCGGGCGGCCGGTGGCGAGCGGTTGCCGGTGGCGGCGGTGGTACGCGCCTACGCGCGGGCGTGCGACGCGGACCCGGACGAGTGGGAACTGCGCTGGCAGACCGCCGCCGGGGAGGAGGCGACGGCCCGCGATGCCGCGTACGCCGCCGTCGGCGACGCGACGTCTCCCTACCGTGGGCTGGCGCGCTTCGAGCCGGGCGACCGGGAGTTGTTCTTCGGGCGCGACCGCCTGGTGGCCGAGTTGCTGGACCTGGTGCGGGAGCACCGGTTCGCGGCCGTCTTCGGAGCCTCCGGCAGCGGCAAGTCCTCCCTGCTGCGCGCGGGGCTGATCCCGGCCGCCCAGCAGGCCGCGCAGCGCCTGGGGCGTCCGGCGGCGGTGCGGATCCTCACTCCGGGCGAGCGCCCGGCGGCCACGTACGCCCACCTGCTGGCGCCGCAGGACGGTGAACCGGACAGCTGGCTGATCGTCGACCAGTTCGAGGAGGTCTTCACCCTCTGCCGGGACCGGGCCGAGCGCACCCGCTTCATCGACCTGCTGCTCACGGCCAAGGACCCGGACTCCCGGCTGCGTACGGTGATCGCCATGCGCGCCGACTTCTACGGGCGGTGCGCCGAGCACCCGGAACTCGCCGACGCGTTGCGGCACTGTGGCCTTCTGGTCGGGCCGATGAGCCCGACCGAGCTGCGGGAGGCGGTCATCGGACCGGCCACGACGGCCGGACTGGTGGTCGAACGGGAGCTGACCTCCCGCATCGTCGAGGAGGTCGTCGACCAGCCCGGCGGACTCCCCATGCTCTCGCACGCGTTGCTGGAGACCTGGCGGCGCCGGCGCGGCCGCATCCTCACGCTTGCGGCGTACCAGATTGCGGGCGGCGTCCACGGCGCAATCGCCGCCACCGCGGAACGGTCGTTCGGCGCGCTGACGTCCGCTCAGGCGGCCACCGCGCGGCGGCTGCTCCTGTCGTTGATCGCCCCCGGCGAGGGTATTCCCGACACCCGCCGCTCGGTCGCCCGCGCGGAGCTGGAGGAGTGGTCCGACCCCGAACTCCCGTTGGTCGTCGAGCGGCTGGCCGCCGCCCGGCTGCTCGCGCTCGACGGCTGCACCGTGGAGCTCGGTCACGAGGCCCTCATCAGCCACTGGCCGCGGCTGAGCCGCTGGATCGAGGAGGACCGCGTCAGGCTGAGCGAACACCGCCGGCTGAGCGAGGCCGCCCGCGCCTGGCTGGAGCTCGGCCGCGATCCCGGAGCCCTGTACCGGGGTGTGCGCCTGGACAGCGCCGCGGAATTCTTCGCCCCCGGTGAGCGGCTGGCGTGCGACCCGCACGAGGACCTCACCAGCAATGAGCGTGCGTTCCTGACCGCGTCGCTCGACGCACGCGACGCCGAACGGTACGCCGCTGCCCGTACCAGGCGGCGGACCCAACGCCTGGCCGCCACGATCTCCGCGCTGCTCGCCCTCGCGCTCGCGATCGGCCTGGTCGCCTGGCAGCAGCACGGTATCGAGGTGCGGGACAACCAGGAGGCCGCCGCCCGGCGGGTCGCCGAGGTGGCCACCACCATGCGGAGCACGGACCCACGGACAGCCATGCTGCTGAGCCTGGCAGCCTGGCGGGTCGCTGCCCTGCCGGAGACACGTGCGGCGCTGCTGGGTGCCCTGACCGAGCCTGAGCAGGACGCCTTCACCGATCCTGTGCCGGACAGCGAAGCCACTCGCTTCCTTGTCAGGTCCGGCCGTGTCCTGCTGAGCGTCAGCGGCCGGACGTGGCGCACCTGGAGCACCGTCACCCACCGGGCGCTCGCCACCGGACGGCTCCCCGTGGGGACCTGGCAGGCCAGGGCGGCCAGCCCGGACAGCAGGGTGCTGGCGCTCGACGGAGGCTGGGGCGAGCGGTTGTGGGATGTGTCCTCGGACCGCTGGATCGAATCCGCCCCTTCACTGCCCGGGCAGCAGATCGCCACCTTCGGCGCCGACCCGCGGAGCTACCTGCTGAGCGAGACCGATCAGCCGCAGGTGCAGCTGCGCGCCGTGTCGGACGGCCAGTTGCTGTTCCAGGCCCGGACGGCCGGCGCCACGAACGTGTCCACCACGGCAGACGGCCGGCTGGTGGCAGTCTGCCCCGTCAACGGCCCCATCCGTGTCTGGGACACCGTCCGGCACCGCGACCTGACGGGGGACTGGACGAGCGCCGGCAAGAACCACTGCGCCGACAAGACCTCAGGGCTCGAGTTGGACGCCGGTGGCCACCGGCTCGCGGCGGTCTCCGATACCGGCGTGCGTGTATGGGACACCGCTTCGGGGCGGCAGGTCACCGACATCGCCTATCCGGGCGTCACCTTCACGGCCTTCAGCAAGAACGGAACCTTTCTGGCCATCTCCGGTTCCGGCATGGTCACGGTGTGGCGGCTCTCCCTCCCGGAGTCACCCGTCTTCGGTCACTCTCTGAACGGCCAACGGCTGTACGGCGGCCTCGCCTGGGATCCCGACCGGCCCGTGCTGCGGTACCTCGAAGGGGGCACGGTGCACACTCTCAGCATGGGGACTGCGGTCACCTCCGCCTGGCGGACCAGCCCGCTGAGTGACGCCCTGCTGAGCCCGGACGGCCGTACGCTCGCCACCGCGGAAGAGTCCCACGGCGGCTACGTCTTCCGGCTGCTGGACCCGGGCAACGGCCACCTGGTCCGCACGCTGCCCACCGCGCCGCTCCCCACCGCCCAGGACGGCGGCGGACCTGTGTCGGCCGGGTACGCCCTGCCGCTGATGGCCTTCAGCCCGGACGGCAGGCAACTCGCCTACGGCGTCTCCTCCCCCGGCCGGGTCGCCTCCGGGCAGTCGCTGACGCTCTGGGACGTCGCACCCGGCCGCATACACACCAAGCTCGACCTGGCGCCGTCCTCGCCCGCCGCGGGGGTGCAGAAGCTCACTCTCGGCCCAGGCGGGCGGACACTGGTGACCGTCCAGGGCCAAGCCGACGCTGAGCAGGGCGAGGTCTGGGACACCGCGATCCGCCGCAGGACCACAACGTTGGGCGACGTGGAGGCCACCGCCCTGGCTCTCCGGCCGGACGGCCGGCTGCTCGTCGTCGGTAACCGCCTCGCCCGCCTGCCCTCCGGGCCGCGCACGGTGCGGGCACTCAGCCAAGGGGAGGAGATCGAGGCAGTGGCCTTCAGCGCGGACGGCTCCCGGGTGGCGGTCGGCGACGCATCGGGACGCGTCGCCCTGTGGGACGGCAGCCTCAGCCACCGGCTCGGCGTCCTGCCCAGCACCTTCCCTGTCCCCTCGGCGAACGGGCCCCCGGAAGCCGTCAGCGCCTTGGCCTTCAGCCCGGACGGCGGCACCCTCGCCGTCGCCGGCGACTACGGCAGGCTCCAACTCTGGGACACCGCCAGTCAGCAACCGCTCGGCAACATCCTGTCCACCTCCGGCGAAGGCATCAGCTCTCTGGCCTTCACCCCGGACGGCGCTGCCCTCTACGCCACCAGCCCCCACGCTCCCGTCCAGCACTACCCCGTCAATCCCTCCGACGCGGCCGGGCTGATCTGCGCCCGCACGGACACGACGCTGTCCCCGGCCCGGTGGCGCACTTACATTCCCGACGCCCCCTACCGCAACGTGTGCCCCGGCAACGGTTGAGCGCGGACGGGAGGGCAGGGACCGGGCTCATGCCAGCTCACCAGTCCCATGTCGTCGTAGACGAAGATCACCAAGGACGCGGTCGCGCGCCGGTCCTGGCGAGGATGTGGCTGACGTTGGACTTGACGGTGGATTCGGAACGGACGCCCGTCTGCTGGTCGGCGGCGACCGCCTTGCCCGCATGCCCTCCGGGCCGGTCACGGCGCAGCAACTGAGCCTGGGCGAGGAGATCGACGCGGTCGCCTTCAGCGCCGACGGATCCCGGGCCGCGGTCGGTGACGCGTCAGGGCGTGTCGCCCTGTGGGACGGCACCTTCGGTCACCGGATCGGCGTCCTGCCCAGCCCCTTGGCCTCCGCCCAGATGCCGGGCCCCCACGACTGGTCAACGCCCTGGCCTTCAGCCCGGACGGCGGCACCCTCGCCGTCGCCGACGACGGCGGGACGCTCCAGCTCTGGGACACCGCCAGTCAGCAGCCCCTCGGCAGCGGCCTCACCACCCCAGGCGAGGCCATCGCCTCCCTCGCCTTCACCCCCAACGGCGCCACCCTCGAGGCCACCGGCCGGCACGCCCCGGTCCAGCGCTAACGCGTCGACCCAGCCTACGCGGCCGACCAGATCTGCGCCCGCACGGGAACCACGCTGTCGCCCGCCCAGTGGCACACCACATCCCCGAGGCCGGCTACCGCGCCTTGTGCCCGACGCACAGCGACTGAGCGCGCCTGGCTCCGACCCGGCGTCAGGCGCAGCAGTACCCTTCCGCGCTTTAAGTCCGCATGCTGCCGCGGCAGACATCGGTAACCGCGGAGCCACATACGGGAAACAATCCCCGACGTTGAATTCAGAGTTCTTCGGATAACCGCCCCGTAGCGTTCCTCCGGGCGAAGGGCGGTCGCACAATCCCTGCAAGAAAGAGTCAACTCCACCAGAGTCGACCAATTCCAAGGAAACACGGAGGCTCACCTGTGAGAAGATTCGCAAGGGCGCGGCGGCATGCCGTCTCGCTTCTCAGCGCTGCCGCCGCCCTGTCGACGACCCTCGGCCTTGGGCTGGTCCAGGCGCCCCAGGCACATGCCGACACCTGGGGGTGCGCCGGGCTGATACACAACGACTTCGCGTATTGCATCAACAGCGAGTCTGAATATGACCATCCGATCGGGAACCCGTGGAGACCGACGGACCCAGACCAGAAGTACATGGACCAGTCGATGATTGTCCGGCGCTGCCTGACCAGCGCTGACGCGAAATGCACCTCTGACCGCGGCCCCGACGACCAGATCATGCTGTGGGAGATCGACAAGATCACTTGGGTGAAGCCGCGGTACTCCGACTACTTCGACCAGAAGGAGGTGAGCACCACGGCTCCCAGCTTCGGCTGTACCAGCGGCTCCCGCAGCCTCAACGCCACCTTCACCGCCGGCCATGGAACCGAGTTCGAGTCCTTCGGGTTCCTGCCCGACCTGGGCGCCGAAAAGGAGCACCACCCGAACTTCCTGAGCAAGGCCTTCGGCACGAGCGTCGCCTTGCTGGGCGACATCACGTTCGGAGCCTCCACGCCCGACAAGTGGCAGCTCGGCGAAACGCACACCGTGAACGTCGACAGGGGCGACAAGGCGTGGCTGAACGTCACCCCGGGGTTCGTGAAACTTCAGGGAGAGGCCATCCTTCACATGCAGTACCGCTGGAACGACGTATTTCACCCCTGGCACCACGTGGACCTGAGAATCCCAGACGCGGAGTTCGTGGTGCCGCACACGGTGTACTACAACGGCGCGAAGATCCAGTCGGCGGTGAGTGCTTTCCGGTCTCAGATGATGAACAGGCGGGAATGGGCGACGTGGTGCCGCGGGCAGTCCCCGAACCCCTGGCACAACCTCAAGATCAAGACATACCCCAACACCAATGGCATCCGCGTCACGGACAAGGCCACCGGTTACGCCCACTGCTTCGGCATCGACCGCCGCAACCGGACGGCCTGGTTGGACACCAATGCGCGCGACAAATTCTGGGTCTTCCAGGGAGACGACGTGCAGGTGGACTGGTACAACACCGCCCTCTGCAGCTATGGCGGGACGCGGCCGAACCGTCCCACTTTCAGGCACACAGCGCCGCGCATCGACGGGCTCACCAACTGGTGGATCAGCTGAGCCGGCCACTGAGTCCATCGGACAGGTGACTGTCCGGAATCCTGGCCGGAAACGCCGCCGGGCCCAGGAGAATTGAAGCGGCAAAGGCACGCCCACGGATGACGGAGGCGTGCCTTTGCGTGCTCACCGGATCCGGCGGTCGTGGGCAGCGCTCGCGGCAGCCACGGCAGCACGTCACCCGCTGAGGGTGGTGCCGAGTTGCCGAGCCTGCTGCCGGGGGCCGGGAGGCCACGGCGAGCACCAGGGGCGCTTCCCGCGGAGTGCGTCACACCGGCCAAGACGACGCGCCACGAAGTACCGCAGGCCGCGCACAGCTGCTCGCACCGCCGGCCGCACCCCGGCCGAGCCACCCCACCGACTTCCGCCCGTATGGCTCCGCGTCAGCCGCAGGCCGGCGCGACGCCCGGGGCCGCAGGGCCGGACTGCGCCCACGATGCCGGGTTGTTTCAGCCCTTGACCTGGGATTGTGCAACAACCTCACCCCGGCGAGGGTCCGCTGTGGGCCCGGGTCACTTCCCCCCCACGGATGACGCGGGCGGGCAGCCTCCGGAAAGCCCGGCAGCACGCCCGCAACCGACCAGCCGATGTTCATCCGACGTCCGCCGAGGTTAGGAACGACATGACCATGCAGATCCTCCACCAGCCCGCGCCGGTCACCGCACGTACAGCGGGCAGGCCGTGGCATGAGGCCGCGCCGCTGGCGCCGGCCTGGGCTGTTCTCGGGATCTGGGCGCGGGGCTGCGCCGACTCCCCGCTGGCCGGCTCACTCATACGGCGCTTCGGCCCGGCCGCCCGGCTGCGGCTGAGCGGCGGGGGCCGCGCTGCGCTGCTGGTGCCCGCTCCGGATCGAACACAGGCCCTGCGGCTGGCCCATCAGGTCCGGGAGGATCTCGGCGACGGTGTGTGGATCTCGATGGCCTGGCGGCCGTACGAGGAGCTTTTCAGCGGCCTACGCGAGATCGAGGACGTCCTGGCGGTGGTGTGGGCGCTGAAGCGCCGACCCGGTCTCTACCAACTCGGTGACGTGGCCGTGGAGTGTGCCGTGGCGAGCAGCCCGGCGGTGTCCCAGTGCCTCACGGAGCTGATCGAGCCGGTCATCACCCGGCCGGAGCTCCTGGAAACGCTGGAGGCGCTGATAGCGGCGGACGGCAACCGGGCCCGGGCTGCCTCCGAACTCATCATCCACCGCAGCACCATCGACTACCGGCTGCAGCGGATCGAGCAGGTCACCGGCCACTCGCCGACCTCGGTACGCGGGATGCGGACGCTGTGTACGGCACTCGCGGCCCGTGCCCTGGTGCGTCTCAACGGTGTCCCGGCCGGTCACCGCGAGCCTCACCCCGCGCTCGGCAGCACGCTGCACGAGAACACCGGCAAGGAGGCACCGTAGCGCGCGCAGCAACCGGACACGACGGATCATCGACCGTCAGGACACCGTGCTCGCCAAGTCGCCTGTCGCCACCGACCAGACCCGGCAGTACTTCCGCAACGTCTTCATCCAGGGCCCGATCGACTTCACCTCGGAAACGCCACCGCGGTGTTCGACCAGGCCAACATCGAGATGACGACCTGGCCCGGCGGCACGATGCTGGCGCCCAACACGGAGCGGAGCAAAAAGTACGGGATCCTGGTCACCAACAGCACCATCTTTTCCAACGGCGCGCCGAACAACTCGATGTATCTCGGCCGACCCGTAAGCGTGCCCATAGAGGACCAGTCGATGCAGTCCAAATCGTTGATCATGCGCGGCACTATGCCGGAGAGCACTGGCACCGGCCCCTGCCCTATCTCCAAAGACTGCAGACAGACCCGGGCGCTATAGCGCTCATTCACAACGGTGCGAATGAGCGCTCCAGTTGGCACCGTTCGCACTGTACTGAGCTCAGAAGAGCCTTGCAGCGTGCAGGCCCTAATCCGGGTGCGACTAGGCAAAGGCCAGGGGCTCAGCGCGTGCCGCGGGTGTCGATCACCGTCAAGGCCCCCAGGCTCTCCACCTCTTGCATCAGCAGTCGAGACAGCTCAACTCGGCATCTCCGAACCTCCAGAAGACTGCGCTGCGCGTTCCCGAGGGCTGTGCGGAACTGCGGGCTGTGGGGATCTGTCTTGATCAGTCGCTGCACCAGCCTCGACGCCTCGTCCAGTACGTTCACGATGGCGCGCTGCCCCCTTCCGGATTCCATGGCCGCGTCCCGGGCGGCGTTCAGCTGCCGGTCAGGTAGCACGAGACTTCGCCACCCTTGGGCTGGCGGAGCTTCGTGCGACGGGGCGGGAACAGCGGGAGGAGCGCCAGACGGTGAGGCCGAAGGCGTCGGCGAGGCTACGGGGGAAGAATCGTCTGAGGCGGGAGAAGATTCCCCCCAATCGGGCAGCATTGTTGATGCAGCGAGGGGCACGCTCCCGATATCGGAAACGACCCGGATGCCAACGGTCAGAGCGTCATAGCAGGCGGTCTTCAAGGCGTCCCGAAACACGTTCTTGGCGAGCACGAAGTCGGCTAGATCAAGGGTTGCTCCGTCCGCCACATCCGCAATCGCCTGGTCCAAGTGGTCGTACCAGTCGGCCGCGCACCGGCGGATGAGCACGACTCGCTCCACGACGTTCGTGCGCCTCTCGTCATCTTGGGCCGTCCTGGACTCCTCAAGACTGATCTGTTTGTCCAGGAGCTTCATGCTGCGAGTGAAGTCTCGCTCCTCCCGCGCCTGCAGAAGCTCCCGGTTCTTCACGTGTATGGGCCCTAGGTAGGCCACGGCACCAGCGATCACCGCTCCACCCAAACCGCCCAGAAGGCCGTACAACGCCTCAGACATGGCGTCCCTCTCGCGCAACAGCGCACAGCGCTCCAGACCCGGCAATACGCCCGAACCGACCTTGCCAGTATGGCCCTGTGCGACGAAGTTGAACCGCAGCGAACCGAATCCGCATGACGGCCCGGCGCAACTGGGCCATCGGCCGCGGTGCACCGACTGGCAATCGTGCGTGATGGTGTCGAGAGCGTTGCGGAGATCGGCCCGTTGTGGCACGAGCTTCGTCAGGCTCCGCTCACGTCGCGTCCCCGCCGCCGAGCTGCGGGGACGCGACCGGCAGGTCCCGGTCGTCCAACGGCAGGCTGCACCGTCGGCCCCGCTGGACCGCGTCCGCTCCTCGCGGCGCAGCGCCCTCACCCGCTTGCGAAGCATCGCGGGCTCAGCCCGGTAAACGCCCGGTCCTGAAGACGGATCGTGTTCCAGAAAGGGCTGCGGTGTCGGGTCGCAGAGGGGCGGGTTGCGCGTCTCATGCTTGCCGGCACGCCAGAGGTGTCTGTTGCTGTGGCATGGTGCCGTGGGGGTGGTCATGGATCCAGGACAGGCCGCCCAGGTCGAGGCGTTGGCGGGTACGGGTGACGGCGACGTAGGCGAGGCGGGCTTCGGCGTCGTCGATGGGGTCGGGCGGCGTGGTGGTGCCTGTCTGCTCGTTTGCGCTGTTGTCTTTCTGGCGGGCGAAGTCATTCGCGATCAGCACGCGCTGCCATTCGCGTCCTTTGGCCTTGTGGACGGTGGAGATGGTGACCTGGGCCTGCGATTCGGGGACGAGTTGGGCGACGGCGGTGAGGATGGCGTCGGTGCCGTGGGCGTCGACGAGGTTGACCAGGGGCTGCAGGTCGCGTCCGGCGGGGTCGTTGGCGGCGTAGTCCTGCAGGTCGCCCCAGCAGGGGAAGAGCATCAGTTCGGGGTGGCGAGTGCGGCGGCCTTCTTTCAGGTCGCGGGCGGCCAGGGCCAGAGCGTGCAGGCTGTCTCCTCCACCGGTCAGAGCGACCTGCTGTCCGGCGGCCATGAGGGTCATGACCTGGGCCATGGCGCCGACGTTGGTGCGGCACAGTACGGCGTCCGGGTGGGTGACGAGGCCGAGTTCGGTGGGCACGGCGGGGGTTCCGGTGAGGCGGATGGGGGCGTCGGCCAGGTGCAGCCATCGGTTGGCTTCTGCCGCAAGGTCGGGGCCGAAGCGGAAGGACTGCGACAGGGCCAGCTGGGTGCCGTCAAAGCCGGTCATGATGTCTTTGGCGCCGCGCCAGTGGTAGATGGCCTGGGCGGAGTCGCCGACCATGACCAGCTGGGCGTGTTCGCGTTGGGCGAGGAAGATCTGTTCGACGACGGGGTTGGTGTCCTGAGCCTCGTCCAGGAGCAGGAAGTCGGCGTCGATGCGCGGCTGGGTGAGGGACCAGATCTTCAGGTAGTGGTCGTGGTCGAAGCGGACGGCGCCGTCGTCGGGGTGCTGCAGGTCCGCCCAGGCCTTGCGGGCGAAGGGCACGATGTGGGCGGCGAGTTGGGCGTGGAGGTCGGCGTCTTCCAGGCCGCGCAGGTAGGGCACGTGGTGGCGGGTGACCGCCTCGTCGGCGGTGTGGCAGAAGCGGGCCACGGTGCGCAGGGTGGCGTTGGAGAGAGCTCGTTGCGTCACCTCGCGGTCGCCGACGCGGACGGCTTTGGTGATGCCGAGGGCTTGTCCGGTCTGCCAGGCGGGGCGGCGTGGGGCGTTCAGGCGGCGGGTGTAGCGGTGGCCGACGGCGGCGTAGGCCAGGGCGTGGGCGGTCTTGCACTGGACGCTGCTGGGGAAGCGGGCGGTGGCGTCTTGGGCGATGGCGCGGTTGTAGGCGAGGTAGCGGCCGCGACGTGGGGTGCCGCGGGCGAGGAGCGCGAGCGTGGTGGTCTTCCCCGTGCCGGCGCCGGCTTGCAGAGCAAGGTGATTGCCGGCGTGGAAAGCGTCGGCTGCCGCACTTTGTTCGTCCGTCGGGTTCATGGTGTGGGCCTCTCGGGGAGCCGGGTGAGTGCGTGCCCGACAGCGGACAGCAGGTAGGCGGGGGTGGTGTGGGCCAGCAGTTGGCGCACCGCCCGGTCGACACGGTCGGTTTCCTGGTCGGCATGCTCGGCCAGGGCCCGGTGCAGGGCCAGTTCCAGGAAGCGCTCGGGGGTCTGCTGGGCGCGGCGGGCATCGGCTGCGAGGGCGGCGTGCGCCGAGGGCGGGAAGGCGACGTTGAACAGCACCTTGTGGTCGACGTCCGGGTAGTGCGTGGTGATCACGTCGATGGCAGCCGTGTGCCGAGCCGGTGGCGCAGTCGGCGGAGGGCGCGACGGGGGGTCTTGGCGGGCACGAGGGCGATGAGGCGGGTGGCGTCGTGGTTGGCGGCGAGCGGGAGGACGCGGGCGGCATGGTGCAGGGCTGCCGGGGAGAGGGGTTGGGTGAGGGTGATTTCCAGGGCGTGGTGCGGCATGGTCATCCCTACCGGCGTCGGCTGGCCGTGGGGTGCGGCAGGCGGGTGTGGACGTGGGTTGCGTGCCGGAGCGGGTCGAAGATCTGCCAGGTGGTCACGGCGAGGTCGGCGGCTGCGGTGAGGACGGCGTGGGCGGGGCAGCGCTGGATGCGCCAGCGGCGCTGTTCGGTGTGAGGCAGGAAGCTGAGGTCGTAGACGGCCATCAGGGTGTCGGTGAGGCGGATTGGGCGGCGGACTGTTCCGGTGGGCAGCAGTCTCCAGGTTCCGGCCGGACTGTCGGGGTGCAGGACGGGGTGGGGGCATCGCTGGCGGTGGCGGATCTGGGCGACGCAGCGGATGCATTCGAGGGGGCCTTCGGCGAGGTAGCGGCCCAGCAGCATGTTCACGACCGGGCGGGCCGGGTGGCCGGTGGCGGCGGGCTGCGTGCCGGGGGCGGGGGTGAGGCGGCCGGTGTCGATCAGGCGGCGGGTGCAGACGGCGAGTTGGCGGCGCAGCGCGTTGATGTGGGGGCTGGTCTGGCAGCTGGGGGTGAGGGCTGGGCAGAGCGCGGCGTGAGGGATTCGGCACCAGTCGCTGCCGTCGTCGTGGGGGTAGGCGATGCCGCTGCTCAGGTGCCAGCGGCAGGTCACTGGGACGCTCTGGACAGTGAGTTCGGTGGGGTGGAGGGCGATGGGTGGCTGGTTGGGGCGCGGGTAGAGGTCGAGGCGGTGGCCGCATCTGCGGCAGATGCGGCTTGGGCCGTGGCGCAGCAGGCGGGTGGGGCTGTGTGCGGCCACTTGGAGGCGACGGCGTGGGTGCAGGGGTCGTGGGCTGCCGTCCCAGTGACGGCCGGCGGGCGTGTGCTTGGGGTACATGGCGGCGACCGTGCCAGGTGGCACTGATGCTCGGGCCACGTGTCGGCTGTCTGTCCCCCCACTGGCCTCATGACGCCGAACACGTGAGCTGGCTAGTGGCCATGTGTTCTATAGCGGCTCACCGTTCGGGTGATTTTGCGGTGCCGTAATCGGTGGGAACAGCCGCAGCCTCAGGCGTCCTGCGCACCTGGCGGGGTGTGGTTGCCGCAGAGGGCGCCGAGCAGTTCCCCGATGGGGACGTCGAAGGCGTGCGCCAGGGCGTGCCAGGTCGTGACATTGCCGGCGCCGCGGCCGTGTTCGAGGTCGATGACGGTACGCCGGGCCAGGCCGCTGCGTTCGGCCAGTTCGTCGAAGGTCCAGCCGCGGTCGTTCCTCAAACGCGCCAGCGTTACTCGCAGGGCGATGAGGTCGGGATCGGGCTGCAAGATCGGCACCCCACCATCCGACGGTCCGACTCCCCGCCCTGTCAGTGCGAATTTCTGCACTTTCCGTTTGTGCGAGAGGGTGCCGTTTACGGTTCGAGGATCCGCACGACCGTGCCTCCGTCCCAGGTGCCTGCGAAGGAGTGCACCGGTCATGGCCGCACTCAACGACAGGAGGGCAACCAGCCGATGAGGCTTGCCGGTGGACACGTCGCGCTGCGGCGTATCTGGACGGTGGAACTGCGTTCACGGGCGGGCGGACCGAGCCTTGCCTGCACTCGCTGCACCGCGCACACTCCTCCCCTCCAGGCCGCGTCCGCGCGCTCTGCCGCCCTGGCACATCTGGCCTGCCATGCCAGCACCGACGTGCTGCCAGGGCATCTGCGGATCTGCCAGTGCCGGGAGGGAGGGTGCACGTGGCATCCGCGTCACCGCGGCTGCGCCGGCCCCGTCCTGCTCGCTCTCACCCGCGATCACAGCGGTCGCACCTGGCGGCTGGCCGATGCCTGCGCCGCCTGCGCAGCAGCGACCAGCCACACCGCCATCGTGCCGGACACGGTCCTTGGACCTCGCCGGCCAGCGCCTTCCGGCTGCTCGTCGGCCCCCGCACCTATCAGGCAGCAGCCGTCGGCATCCGATGATCGGCTGCGCGTACGGGAGATGCTCACCTACCTGGCCGCCGCACTCCCCCGGTTCACCTCTCCCGGCGCCCGGCTGCTCGCCCTGCAATGCGCGTTGCGCGCTGACGCCAGTGGGCGCCTGCGGGTGCCTCGCGGTCTGCTGCGGGGCATGCGGATGTACGGGCGCACGGAGCTGTGGCAGGAGTTGGCCCGAGCCCGCTGGCTCCACCTGCCCGACCTCAAGTCGGCGCCGGTGGAGGTGCAACTGCGTGATGTCACACTGGACCACGCACCCGGCCGCCGTACACGCTGCCACGCCGCCCACTGGGCCCTGCACCCTGCGCCATCGGCTTTGCTGGCCACCGCGCCGCCGGCGGTGCGACTGACCGCACTCGTGCTGGCCGCTCACACCTCCGCTCATGAGCAACACGGCGTCGACATGGACATCCTGGCCCGCCTGTGTGGACACTCCCCCCAGCAGACCGCGGACCTGCTCGACCAACTCGTGAGCGCCCGTGCCCTAAACGCCTGGCACCACAACCGGGAATCAGACGAAGTCTTCTGGAAACTGCCCCAACAGCAGGCACAGACCCGCCTGGTGGTCAGTCCGGGACGGCGCCAGGCGCCGCAGCCCTGGAACCCCGCTTGAACCAAAGACATCACTCAAAGCGACAGCAGACTCCGCTCGCCCGTACCATCGCTGCACCGGGCCTCTCGCAGCATTGCCTCTGGCGTCCTTTCAACACCAGTTCCAGGGGCATGTGACTTGGCTCTCTATGCTCGTTCAGATCCTGCACTTGCCTACAAAGTCAGAAGATAGGAATAGGCGCCCATGTCCGAGACCTCCACTGTCACCACTGAGCTGACATCGCAGTACGCCGCGCAGCTGACCAACGACATCGAGCGCAACAGCAAAGAGCAGGAACGCATCGGCGCGGAACTCGCCGAATTGCAGCAGCAGTTGACCTCCCTGCAGCATGACCACACGGTGCTGGTGAACATGCAGCAGGCTCTCGGTATTCAGCCAGCACCGGCTGAGCCCGCGGCCACGCCCGACAGCTCCGCAGTACCCGCCCCCAGGAAGAAGGCCACTGCCCGACGCGCCACAAAGAAGCAGCCAGGCGCCGAGAGCGCCACCACGCGGGGCCGCGCCACGGCCAAGAAGACCACGGGCACGCCCGCAAAGAAGGCGACGGACAAGCCGGTCGCCGAGAAGGCTGGTAAGGCGCACCAGCCCACACTGGTGGAACTCGTCCGCCGCCACCTCACCGGCCTCACCGAACCGCGATCCGCAGCGGAGATCGCCACGTCGCTCGGCCAGGCCCACCCCGAGCGTGGCATCAAGGCCACCGTCGTGCGCACCACCCTCGAAGGCCTCGTAGCCAAGAACCACGCCCAGCGCACCAAGCAGGGCGCCTCCGTCTTCTACACCGCCCGCGAGACGGCCGAGCAGACCTCCACGACACCGCAGGACAAGGCCCCGTCCGAGAAAGCCGAATAATGCCCGATGAGAAGCTCCACACCGCTGCAGTTGACTTGGCGTTCTCATCGCTGTGCGAATCGTGATGCCCTTAGGAACACCTGGGCTTGGACCACGGACGTCCAAGCCCAGGGGAAGTCTGTCGGGGCACATGTGACGCTGCTGGCGTCATACCGGGGCTGTGGCGGAAATTCCCTTCAGTCCGGCACTCGGCGAAGATGTGCTGCCCTGCGCACCATGCGCGCTGCAGACGCCTGCCGCGACTGGACGTTCCTCGATGCCACGCAGACGTAGAGCCGTTGTATCGCTACCGTGGGGTGATGTCTTCGTCTCCGCCCAGTGTGCCGGACGACACCATGAGGGAAGAATTGCGCGACCTGATCAGATCGGTGGCATTCCTGAACAGGACGCACCACTGGCTGGTGACGCGCGCATCGGTTTGGTTGGCGGCTCTCTGCGCCCTTTACGTCCTGGGCGGCCTGCTATTGGGCTGACCAGCAGCGTATGAGGTCCTGGTGGGCGTGGCAGCACCGGCCAACTGCCCTCGGCCCTGGTTGGGGTACGCGCTGTCACTGACAGGCTGGTTGCTGGTTCCCGGGCTGACGGGGGCGGCGGCGGGCTACATCATTATGCGGCAGATAGAGCGACGCCGTTCGACTGCCCTTGGGGAGCTGCTGCGCCAGATGCGGGCGCAGTCCGGGGGGCCGGGGCCCCCGTCCGGGGACGGTACGTGAGGTCCCTGGACGAATTGCATGCAGAGGGCGGAGCTGCGCGGGAGTTCGTGAACGACTTCATCAACAACCCTCATCGCGGCAACATCCGGCTGGCAAAGGACCACTGGACTCGCACCGTGCGGCATGTTGCCGATCACGCACAAGAGCTCGAGGCCCTCAAACCCGCAGAAGCAGAACGGCGTGCCGAGGATATCGCCCGTATGCTCGCTCATGGGCTGGCACTCGTACACAGGTGCTGGGCCTGTGGTGCGCGTCCCTCAACATCTTGGTGGCGACGGCGGCATGACTGACAAGGCACCCACGGAGCAAGTCATCCGGCAGATGCTTGCCAGCGTGTTCGAGGACGCTGCGTCCGAATCCTTGCAGGCGGCAGAGCAAGACATCACCCGGGTGGGACTTCACCGTGCCCCGGCCGCCGAAGATGTTGAGGCCTTCGTCCGGCAACACGCACCCCTGCTGGGTTCGCCGCGTCGCCGCCAGCGGCTCACCGGCGCCCTGGCCGCACGGCTGCGAAAGGTCCACAGCCTGGTGCAGGAAGAGGCAGCAGCCGCCGTCGATCGCATCCAGGCGTCCCGGTCACGTGCTGCGGAGGCGTCGCGAGCCAGGAGAACCCGCGAGTCCGAGCGGCGTATCGCAGAGCCTCTTCACCGTGACGGCGGCATCACAGCGTCGTACCGCATGCGCCTGGAGCTCTTGATGAAGGCCATCGATGATCCCGAGCTCGCGGCGACCCTCGACACCTACGACGTGCACGTGTCTGCCTCTCGGCTCCGGCAGTATCTCTTCAGTGACGCTCTCTACCTGCAGCTGCTGCTGGCCTATCGAACCGGAACGCTGAGTCGGGAGGAGCTTTTCGGGAAAGCTCGGCTGCTCCTACGAAACGGCATCTTCCGTGAGTACTGGGACGCCAGTCGGCACCAGCGCGCCAGCTTGTCCGATTGCTCCGAGGAGGCCGGCATCGGCAGGATGATGGACGATCTTGCGCAGGACATGGCCGAGACGGATCCCGAGCTGTGGTGAGCAGTCGACTCTCCTCCTGAGGAGCACAGCTGAACGGAGCCTGGCCGACTCGGTCTTGGTCAGCGGGGGCGCCAGGTGCGGATTTCGAGGTGCAGAATCTGGGCGTCCGGCTGGATGCGTCCGCTCTCCACGAGCCATTGGTGCACGGCCGCGGTCACGTCGCCGCCGGCGGCGTCGACGCGGCGGGCGAAGTCGGCTGCGTCGAAGCCGCCGGTCTGGGCGGAGCCGTAGGAGCGTTCCTCGGTGTGGTCGGCGCGCTGGATGACGTCGCGGCGGATGCCGGGTGAGTCGGTACGGCTGCCCGAGGGGTGGACGTAGCCGGTTTTGGCCAGGCGCACGGTGAAGGCCAGGCGCAGGCCCAGGTGGCCGGCCTCGGCGATCAGGGGGCGTAGGCGGGCGGAGCCGGAGGCGATGGCCTGGGCGCCGACCCGGCCGGTGCCGGATCCGGTGGGGGTAATCAGGACAGCCTTGGTGCGCACCCGGGCGCGGGTGCCGGAGGCAGTGGTGCGCCGTCGGGTGTGGCGGGCGGCGATGGAGGCGAGTTCGGGCAGGTCGGTGATGCCGCCGGTCTCGACAGCGGCCAGGACCTGCTGGAGGGCAGGGACGAAGGCTGCTCCCTTGTTCTTGGTGTAGAACTGCGAGACCAGCGAAGGGTCACGGCCGAGGATGCGGGCGATGTCGCGTTTGGTGTAGCCGGCCTGTTGGAGCCGGTCGGCGAGGCGGGCGGCTTCGTTCAGTTCGCGGCGGGGTGGAGGCTGGCGGCGGGAGCGGCGCGGCATCAGGCCTCCCGCTCAGCGGTGAGGGCGGCGCGTCCGGCATCCCTCAGGGTGAGGAGTTCCTCTTCGGTCGTGGGGGCGGTGAGCGGGCCGGTGAGGTGGCCTTTGAGGAGGTAGTCGCCGGGCTGGTGGTGGTGGGGCCAGTTCTGGGGCTGGGTGAGGTAGAGGGCGTCGGTGCGGAAGGCGATCACGGTGCCGGGCGGGGTGTGCAGGGCTCCGGCGTGAGTGTCGTCGTCTCGGTGGCGTTGGGTGAGCAGGGCGGCGCGCGCTGCAGACCAGATCGCGGCGGCCCATTCGGGGTGGGCGTTGGGGTCGCGGGCGAAGCCGGTGGGCTTCTGCCAGGTGATCTGTGTGTCGTCGAAGCCGATGATTTCGGCGTCCGGCGGGACGTCGCGCTCCAGGTTGCGGGGGGTGGTGCCGGTGACCAGGCGGGGGCGCTGGGCGAAGGAGCCGATGCCGTAGAGCAGGATGGAGCGCACCGCGCGGGAGGCGAGGTGGGCGGCGCGGGCCTGTTGGGCGTTGCCGTGGAAGTGGGATTGGGCGGAGAGGTTGGTCCAGGTTTCTTTGAGTTTCTTGGCCCAGTCGTCCAGTGGTTTGCCGTCGTCCCATAGGAGGCCGTCGAGGATTTCGACCTTCCACGGCTGGATGGGGTTGGTCAGGGCGGTGTGGACTTCGGGGCCGCCGGCCCAGGTGGTGAAGGTGGTGCCGGGGGTGGCCGGGTAGTGCCAGGCGCGGTCACCGGGGGCGGGGGCGGGCAGGAGGCCGACGTGGTTCCAGGTGTCGGGGACGCTCACGCGGATGTGCCAGTGCCCGCATCCGTACAGGGCGCGCATCTGTTCCTTCTGGGACCAGGCGGCGAAGGCGCGGGCGGTGATGCGGCGGGGGGTGCCGACGGGGGATTTCCAGGTGTGCTTGGCGTAGGCGAAGGTGCGGTCGAATTCGACGAGTTGGGGCAGCTGCTGGGGCACGCGGGGCGGGGTGATGAGTTCGTTGCGGCCCTGTCCTGCGGTGGCGTGCAGCAGGCCGCGCAGTTCCTCCGACAGCACGGGGAAGCCCTCGGCGTGCTGGCCGCGGGTGGGAATGGTGCGGGTCCACAGGTCGCGGCCGGTCTGGGACGGGGAGCCCATGAGGACGGCGTCGTCCCAGTGGCGGCGCAGGGCTTGCCACAGCAGCACGAACGCGTCGCGGACGGTGGCCGGGTCGTCGCCGTCGAGGTCGAACCACTCCCCCACCGAGCGGATCTCTACATGGTGGTCGCTGTTGGTGCGCTGGTAGCGGCCGACGGGGTTGCGGGCGTGGACGAAGTGCCCGGCCATGCGGTCGCGGCCGCGGCCGGTGTCCGTGCGCCAGCCCGGGATGGGAGCGTTCAGCCAGGCGGCGACGGCGTCGCGCAGGTAGGGGTAGCGGTCGGTGTCGCGGTGCCAGGGGTCGCCTGCGGTGACGTAGATCCGCTCCACGCCCTCGGGGATGGTTTGGAAGACGGCGGTGAGGATGTCCGCGGCCGAGGCGGCGCCGAGGTCGAGGTGGTGGGTCTGGTGACGGTGGACCAGGATGCCGGTGCTGGTGTCGAGGAAGACGGTGGAGCGGGCCTGCTGGGTGAAGTTCGGCCGGGTGGAGACCAGGCCGGGGGTGTGGGTGAACCAGGCATCACCTGCGGCGCCTTCGGCGATGGCGGGCAGGTTGTGTGGCGCCTGGGGTTCCGCTGGCGGAGCCGGGGCCGGGGCTGGTGAGACGGCGGGGCGGAGGGATTCGGTGCTCTTCGCGGGCGCCGCGGTTTCCGGCTGCGGGACCGGCGTGGGGTCGGTCGCATCGGTGGCCTGCTTTGTGATCTCCTCGGGAGCCGGGCGTCGCGGCGCGGTGTCACTGTGCGCGGCCAGGCGGTCGGGGGCCAGCGCGGGGGCCAGGGTGACGACGTCGGCGACGCTCAGCCCGGATGCCGGGGCGATCCGCTCCGCCTTCGCCTTCTCGTAGGCAGCCAACTGGACGACCCGCCTGTCCCGGTCGCTCTCCAGCCTCGTCAGTTCCGCCCGGGCCTTTTTGATCGCATCCCGCACGGTCCGCAGCTCGGCGAGCGCGGCGCTGTAGCTCTGGGCGTCCATCGGGGGCTTCCTTGTCCGGCCGGCTTCAGTCGGCGGTGTGCGTGGTGACGTAGGCGATGGCCCCGCCTGATTGAGAGGCGAGCCGGGTACCCAGGAGAAGTCCGGCGAGCCGACGGTCGCCGTCCAGGCCAGAGGTGATCACTGTATGCGGGGCGACAAGGTCGGTGACGTATCCGGCCAGGCGCGCATCGGGGAAGGCGTGGCGGCCCTCGGTATTCCTCTCCCACCGTTCGAGCCCGGTCAGCACGGCTACCACGTAGCCCGACAAGGTGACCGGGAGCACTCCCCCGGCTGCGACGCTCGCCGCGTCACACCGCCACCAGCCCCGCAGCGCCTTGGTGAGGGCATCGGGAGTGAGGCTGGCTGCGAAGCCGATCCAGTCACGGTCGGGATCGTCGCAGGGCTGGGCAGTGTCCACGCGCAGGACGGCGATCTCCCCGGTGTCCAGTTGCCGCAGCGGAGCGGTGCGGCGAGCGCTGAGGGCCTGGATCGCGCTGAGGGGAATCATGACTCGCACTCCGCGGCGGGAGAGCCCGGGGAGCAGCCCGGCCCGCACGAGACGTCTGAAGGTGGTGATGGCGCAGCCGAGTTCTTCGGCTGCCTGCCCGGTCGTCAGCAGCAACCTCCCCGACCTCCAACCCTCATCTGATATCTGATTCGGCATGTAACCTACTCGGCGAGTGAAAGGGTGTCAAACCACTGACGGAGGCACCGCAGGACACGCACCCGACCGCCGGCCCGGCCTGGTCGCTCCAGCAGCGCTCGTCATAGCCCGCAGGCCCTGCAGGCCGGCGGCCGCACCGTGGCGGCGGCGTCGCCCTGCCTGCTCCGAGGGCGCGATCCCCGCCTCTCCAGAGCAGTCAGCCGGCGTCCGTCACCCCGGCAGCAGAGGCCGTTACTGCGGCGGCGGGCAGAGACGTCAGGGCGTGGGGCCGCCGGAGCGGGCGGCCTCTGCGTGCGGGCCGGCCTTGCTGCGGCCGGCCCGCACGGCGCATCGAACAGATCTCCACCCCCCGGCCCTGGGCGGGCGGTGGGACGGTGCCAACGGGGCGGGCGCGCGCCCGCGGGCGCGCCGGTGCATTCCCTATCTGATTTTTCACGCGCCGGCAGACGGTGTATCAGAAACCTTGCAGGCAGAAGCGATCAATTTCGATCGCATATGGCTGTCTTTTGGTTTCGGGCAGGCCTATTCGAGCAGATCCTTGCTCTTCAGGGTTGTTTCGCACATCGATACGGCTGGATGTTCCGTTACGGCCTCACTCTATTGGCCGTGCGATCCATGAGCACGCTAAGGTCGCGGCGAGATGGGGGCCCTGGCCCAAAGGATGGCACCAACAGACCAGGACCCCTCCGCATTTTGACCAGCCGTCAATTCTGCAAAGGGAGAACGATGACTGACCCCAATGTCGTCCAGGGCACCGTGGTGTCCGGGACGCGTCTGGACGGTAGCAATGCCGACCGGCATTACGCACGCTTGCGTGCCCTGGCTGTCACGGTTGGCTTGGGCCCCGTCGTGGTGCTGGCTCTGTCCTTTGTGCTGCCGTCCGCTGGGCAATGGCCCGCTGCCGCATGCGTGGCGTTCGCCGCGGTTGCGGCGGGGGCGGCGCGCACCTCGCGGGTCGAATTCCTCTGGGCGCGACGGGACTGATCGCCCCGTCCGAGTGGCCGGCTCGCGAAAGCCGCCGCCGGCCACCCGAAGCCCGGTGTTCAGGGGCGTCGGCGGGTGCGGCCCGCCCGCGCGGGATACAGGAGAGGGATTTCGAAGGTGCCTACTGATCCGTCGCAGCCGGAGCGGTGTCCGGTTTGTGAGGGCCCGATGGTGCAGAACACCGGGGCCGGGCGGCGCCGCCGCTATTGCAGCACCGCCTGCCGTCGGCGAGCCCAGCGCAACCGGCAGGCGCGTAAGGCCCCGGTCGTCGCCTTGCAGGGGCCTGTCGGTTCAGCGGTGGCGGCCGAGGTCCGCAGGCTGGCACAGCAGTTGCTGGACAGCGAGATGCGCCAGGAGGAGCTCGGCACGCTTTTGGAGAGAGCCGAAGCAATCCGCCGGGAGCTGGATATCTATACCGCGGCTGCGGTGCAGGACGCCCGCCACCGGGGTGAGAAATGGGAGTCGGTAGCCAAGGCCGCGCACGTAGCTCCGGAGACAGCGCGGGCGCGGTGGGGAGCCGAGCGGGTGGCCCGGATGATGGATCTCCACGCGAACGAAAAACGCGCCGCGCCTGCCCGCTGGCGTGGTGTGCAGACTGCCCGGCCCGCCGAGGGGCCCGAGGACACGGCCGGCGAGGCTGGCGGCGAAGGGGTCTCCCCTGCGAGCCAGCTGGCGTCGGCCCTGACGCAACTGCAGGTGGCCAGCGGTCTGGCCATCCGGGAAGTGGCCGACTTCACGATGCTCTCGCCGTCGTTCATCTCCCGCGTGCTGTCAGGAGACCGGCTGCCCACCTGGGACCTGACGTGCTCACTGGCGACCCTCTTCGACGCTGACCCGGCCGAACTGCGCGTGCTGTTCGAAGCGGCCCACGGCATGACGGCGCACGGGCGCCAGCCCGTTGCTGCCGCCATCGCCCAGTTGCACGCCGCGGTACGCGGGCTCTACCTGGCGGCCAAGTCCCCACCTGCGGAACGCATTGAGCGCCTCAGTGCGAAAAAGGTGAGTGCGCTGCAGGCTCGCCGCGTCCTGGCGGGCATCGACGTGCCGGAATGGGAGGTGCTGTCCTCCCTCGTGTGCGCGCTGGGGGGCCGCCCGCTCGATTTCAAGCCGTTGTGGGAAGCAGTGCACTACACGTTTCTGATGTGCGACGACCCCCGACTGCCGGAAGGCAGAGCGCACATCATCGTGCCGGAAGAGGAGCCGTGAACGGGCCCCGCCCTGTCGACCGCTGCCCGGAGACGGCAGCGGTCAGCGCAGGGCCGCACGCCCGCCTTCACCCGTCACAGGACCGGGCCCGGCGCACCGCGCTGACGGCCTATACAGCCTTCCGTGAACGTCACTACGAGCCGTACCTGCAGTACGCGGCGCTGCGCATAGGCCGCAACGCCGCGGCCGAGACGGCCGTCGTCGCGGCATTCACCGAGCTGGCGGTGTCCTGGACGGCGATCCTGGGCGGCGCCGGCCCTGCCGCCGTGGCCTGGCGCATTCTGCACGACCACGTCGACCGCGCCCTGGGGCGCGGCCCAACCGCCGTCCCGGCCGGCCAGGTTGTCCAGACCCTGCAGCATGATGCGCACTTTCTGCACGAGCAGATGCAGCTGAGCCCCGAGCGCATCGCCGAGGTGCTGGGGGTACGCCCGGGCGACCTTCCCACTCTGCCGCCACGCTCCCCGCAGGAGTGAGTTTCCGGCCGTTGCCGAGCGTGCCCCCGCGATCTATCCCTACACTCCGTCGTTAAGGGAGCACGCCCGGAGGGCGTGTGGGGGCAGGAGGGGAATACGCGTGAGCTTGCCGTACGGGGTGGATGTCACGATTCCGAGCGTGGCCCGCATGTACGACAGCCTCCTGGGAGGGCAGGACAACTACCCTGCGGACCGCGCGGCCTGCGAAGAGCTGCTCCAGCACGTGCCCAGCATGCGGGAACTGGCCCTGAACAACCGGGAGTTCCTGCGCCGCGTGGTGCAGGTCCTCGCGGCGGAGTACGGCATCCGGCAGTTCATCGACCACGGGTCGGGGCTGCCCACGCAGGACAACGTCCACGAGATCGCCCAGCGCGTGGACCCTGCCAGCCGGGTGGTCTACATCGACAGCGATCCCATCGTCCGCACGATCGGCGGCGTGCTGCTGGCCAGCAACGAGAACACCGCGGTGCTCCAGGCGGACATGCGGGAGACCGAGGAGATCTTCTCCAGCGCACCGGTGCGCCGGCTCATCGACCCCACCCAGCCGGTGGCGGCGCTGTTCGTGTCGGTGCTGCACTGCATCCCGGACCGCGACGGGCCGGCGGAGCTCATCGCCCGGGTCGCCGACCGGCTGCCGGCCGGCAGCATGATGGTGGTCTGCCAGCTGGTCAGCGAATCGGCCCAGGTCCGTGACTTTGTCAGCCGTTTCATGGACGAGCAGACCCAGGGCCACTGGGGCCGGGTGCGGGAGAAGAAGGACGTGGCCGACTTCTGCGCGCCTCTGGATCTGGTCAAACCGGGTCTGGTGGAGGTCTCCACATGGCGCTCCCGGCCGGACGACGTGCCCGCCCAGCTGAGCTGGGAGTGGGAGGAGTACGGCGGGGTGGGCTTCGTCAGGCGCTGAGCCCGGCGGACTCGGGGCCGGTCCGCTGCGCGTGGGGTGTCAGCGCCAGAAAGCCAGTGCCTGCTCCAGCAGCGCCGGTGTCTGCTCGGCTGGGTTGGCCACGCCGCACAGGTTGTTCAGGATGGCCTGGTAGCGCTCGGACTCCGAGGGCTTCTCCCGGTAGACGGCTGTTTCGTACTGCTCGAGGTAGACCAGGTCGGGCAGGTATTCCGGGGTGAAGAACCGCAGGTGCACGACTGGGTGCCCGATGGCCCCGGCGGCGCCCACGCTCAGGGGTGCGATCTGGAGATGGAGCTGGTAGGGCAGTTCCTCCACAAGTGCGAGCAGATGCTTGATCTGCCGGTACATCACCCCTGGTGTGCCGACCGGGCGGCGGAACACCTCAGAGTCCATCACGGCCAGCAGGACCGGCGGTGACTCGGCGCGGCGCAGCATTTCGATGCGCTGGAGCCGCAGGGCCGCACGTTCGGCGATTTCCCTGGCCGGCTTTGTGGGATGGGCGGCCCGGATCACCGTCTCGGCGTACTCCTCGGTCTGCAGCCAGCCGGGCACCAGTTGGGGTTCGTAGGAGATGATGCGGCGGGCGGCCGGTTCCATGGCCAGCAACGGGCGCAGGTCCGGGGGTGCCGCATTGGCATAGGGCTGCCACACCTCCGGTTTGGCCGCTTCCTGGACCAGGTCGGCGATTCTGGCGTGCTCGAGCGGATCGCTCACCCGGTAGGTGTCCAGGAGCCGTTCGACCTCAGCGAGTTTGAAGGCGGTCCGGCCGTTTTCCATGCGGCTGATCGTCGCTGCGGAGGTGTGGATGCACCGGGCGGCCTGTCGGGGCGCGATCCCGGCGTGGTCTCGGCAGCGGCGCAGGTGCCCGGCGAGGGCCTTGCGATGTGCTGCCGGCCCCCACTCCGGGCGGTGCGGGAATCCGAGGATCGACGGCGCCTGTCGGTCGGCTGCCATACGGGCACTCCTACGGGACTGTTGAGGGGCCTGAGTATGGCAGCCGGAGTCCGACTCTGTCAGTGAGTGGCCATATCTCTACTGTCGGTCACGAGAGGGTGAAGTCGAACTCGCCGTCCTTGACTCCACCGAGGAAGGCTTCGATCTCCTCGCGCGTATAGACGAGGGCAGGACCGTCGGGGAACCGGGAATTGCGCATCGCCACCTGGCCGCCGGAAAGACGGGCTACTTCCACGCAGTTGCCGTTCCCTCCGCTGCGACGGCTCTTACGCCAGCGCGCCCCTTCGATCGCACCTGCACTGACGCCGTTTTCCGCTCGCTGCATATCTCACCATGCCCGTCCGAGTCGTACCCGACGCCAGCCGGCGCACTTCCGTCGCGGCCGACAGCCGGGCCGACTGTCTGTACGAATATCCGGGCTGTGCAATTGCAGAGCCGCGCTTGCAGGAACGAGGAGCGGGCCGGAATAGTGACGGGTACGACGGCACGTCGTGCCATCAAGCACGGCTCCAGTTCCGGGGGACGGACGATGACTCCACCACACGAGGGCACATTCCAGCCACAGTCCACATCTGCCTCACGCAACAGCCGAAGACGGCAACTGCTGTTCCTCGGCGAACCGCTGGCCTCCACGCCCAACCTCGCCGTCCGTTCGGGCCTGGGCAGCACGCCCTTCACCGCCCGCCGCATTCCCGTCGCCTCCCACCACTGCTGCTACATTGCGCGGCAGTTCACCCGGCAGACCGTGCGCCGCTGGAACCTGCACAGCATCTGCGATGACGCAGTCCAGATCGCCTCCGAACTCGTCGCCAACGCCGTCCGCCACGGCCAGCCCGATGCAGCCACGGCCGATGGTGAACAAGCGGGGGTATGGCTCGCTTTCACTCTGCGTCCGCGCACCCTGCTGTGCGTCGTACGTGACCCCAGCCAACTCAGCCCCAGGCTCACCGCTCCTCAGCCCCTGGCCGAACGCCACCGCGGACTGCCCATCGTGAACGCCCTCGCCAACACCTGGGGCTGGACCACAGCCCCACAGGCCCAGGGAAAATCCGTCTGGGCGCGCGTGGCGCTGCCTGCGGCATAACGGACTTCCTGGTCCCCCGGAAGCAGGACTACCAGCACCACCCGATGGCCCGGCGGGTGCACAGCGCCATCGTCGCCAAGCGGGGCGACCTGATGGGGTGGTACGGCGGCCCGGTACTGGCGCCGTGGCCGACCCGGGAGATCGTGGGTGATCTCGCCGATGGTCTCCACGGCCGGGTAACCGTGATCTGTGTCCTGCCATGGGGCGACGATCCCCTCGCTGACGCATGGCTGTGCGCTCGCCGCGCTGTGAACGTGATCGACGGTTCCGTCCATGCGAAAGCGGACGAAGCGCTGCTGGACCCGGTGGTCGAGGCGGCCATGGGCGAGGTGGCTGGGCGTGTGAATCACGCCAACGGCCTCGCCAGCGCCTACGACAAGGCGTTCGCCGTGCACGCACTGCTGAAACTCCACGCCGCCGGCTACCAGTGGGACGTCGATCAGTTGTGCGGGTGGGCGCTGGGCCACGGCTTCACCGGCGCGGAGGAACAGCGCCTACGGTCGTACGCCATGAAGGTGCTGCAGGGCTGTCGACGGTCAGCCGATTCGGCTCTGGCGCCGATCTTGTGACGCAGGCGGTGTCAGCGGTGGTTGTGATCATGGGTTGCGTGCTCTTCGCGGAGTTTCGAGGTGTTGTTCCCTCATCTGGCCGGTGTCGTGGTGGAGTTGGTCGAGCGGGCTGCGGCCGGGGTGTGGTCACCATGCATGCGCGGGCCCGCTCGGCGGGTGCGGACTGCCCTCACTGCGGTAGTGCGTCGGGCCGGGTGCACGGCCGGTACATGCGACGGCTCGTGGATGCCGCGGTCGGTGGCGCCAGTGTGGTGATCGAGCTGCTGGTGCGTCGGTTCAAGTGCCCGAACCCCGCGTGCGGGGCGGTGACGTTCGCCGAGCAGATCGCGGGGCTGACGAGCCCGCATACCCGCTACACGCCACTCGTGCGTGAGCAGTTGACCTCGATCGCTCTCGCGCTGGCCGGCCGTGCGGGAGCCCGTCTGGCCGGGGTGCTGGGCCTGCGCGTCGCCAAGGACACCCTGTTACGTCTGGTCCGCGCCGCGCCGGAAGAACCCGTCGGGGAGATCCGCGTGCTCGGTGTCGACGATTTCGCGCTACGGAAGGGCGACTCGTACGCGACGATCCTGGTGGACTTGGAGAGGCGGCGCCCGGTGGACGTGCTGCCCGGCCGGGATGCCGAACCGCTGGCCGCATGGCTGAAGGACCATCCGGAAGTGGAGATCATTTGCCGGGACCGAGCCGGGGCCTATGCCGAGGGCGCACGTAGCGGTGCCCCGCAAGCCCAGCAAGTCGCCGACGCCTGGCACCTATGGCACAACCTCGGCGAAGCCGTCGAAAAGACCGTCTCCGCCCACCACGCCTGCGTCCGGACCGCGTTCGAGAACACCGTACCGGCCGCCCCACCAACGAGCGACGACATCTGGCAGACGCCACCGCCGCCGGCATCGCCTGCTGGGATGCTCGACGTCTGCGGACGAGAGCGCCGCCTGGTGACCCGGACCAGGGAACGCTACACAGCGGTGCACCAACTCCTGGGCGCCGGAAGCACTCTGGAGAACATCTGCCGGACACTGCAGCTGGACCGGTCCACCGTGCGCCGCTTCGCCCGCGCCACCAGCATCGACGAACTGCTGGCCAAAGCGACGAACCGGTCCACCATCCTGGACAAATACACGCCCTACCTCCACCAGCGGTGGAACGAGGGCTGTCACAACAGTGCCCAGCTCCACCAGGAGATTGCCGCCCTGGGCTTCGCCGGAAGCATCCAGACCGTCCAGCGCTACCTGCGCCCGTTCAAGGCCGCCACCGCTGCGCCACCCGCGCGCCGACTGGCTCCACGGCCCCGCCGCATCGTCCGCTGGATCATGACCGACCCCGGAAACCTGACCGCCGATGATGCCGCCGACCTCAAGGAAATCAGGGCCAGCTGCCCCGAACTCGACGCCGCCACCCACCACGTCCGCGACTTCGCCACCATGATGCGCGAACTGCAGGGCGACCAACTGCCCGCCTGGATGGAGCGCGTCCTCGCCGACGACCTGCCCGCCCTGCACTCCCTGATCAACGGACTGAGCCGCGACATCGACGCCGTCACCGCCGGGCTCTCCACCCCCTGGAGCTCCGGCCAGGTCGAAGGACAGGTCACAAGGACGAAGCTACTCAAGAGGCAAGGATTTGGACGAGCCAACCTCGACTTCCTCCGTAAGCGCGTACTCCTCACGCCCTGACCCGCCTGCGGTCAGAAGCTGTGTCAGAACCGGTGATCTGTGACGTTCCGTGACTGGTGGACCGGTGGGTGGAGCCGGGCGCCAGGGGTCGCAATAGGGGCCGGAATTGGCCATGTTGGCTCGGGCGCTGGTGATGTTGGGGGTGCGAGGTGGACTCTGGGCGCAACGCCGGGCCGGGGTTCCGCAGCCGACGCAGGACGCCGACGCTTCGGCCCGCGCCGGGTGGTGCGCCATGGCCCGAATGGTGGAGATGGTCGGGAAGGTCACGCGGAGCCGTTACGACGAGCTGGTGGCCGAGTCTCTGGACATGGTGGAGGAGGACACCCGCTGCCAGTTCGGGCTCGGGGACGCGGCTTTGGAGCTGGAGCCGCTTCGTGGGCACGGTGGTCATCTGCCGCTCGACGAGGGTGACCAGGGTGTGGAGGAGTCACTGCGGCTGTTCGCCGAGGAGATCGGGCTGTCCTTCTATACGGTCCGCACGCACCGGTGGGTGGCCGCGCAGTGGCCCTTCGAGCACCGGCAGACGGGGGTCTCCTGGGAGGTACACCGGATCCTGGCCTCCGTACCGGACCGGTTCGAGCTGATCCGGAACCCGCCGCTGAGTGAGCGCACCGGCCGGCGCCGGTGGAGTGCGGAGGTGGCCAAGAAGTTAGTGGGCTGGAAGACCGAGGAAGTCCTGGTCCCGGTCACCGCCCAGGAAAAGGTCGAGGCGATCCGTGAACTGGCGCGCGATGACGAGGCGGTGGCGGCGCAGGTGGCCACCGACTTCCTGCGCCGGCCGGAGGTGGCGTTCAAGGCCATGCGCGATGCCGAGGCCCGGGAGAACGTGAACGAGGCCCAGTTCGAGCAGGCCGGCCTGGACGACGAGTTCGACGAGGAGTACGAGGAAGCCTTCGCCGAAGAGGGCGAGCGGTTCGACGACCCGGCCCGCATCGTCCACAGCTGGCGGAGGTCGATGGAGTTCAGCGACCTGATCGCTGTCTGCCAGGGGTTCATCGCCGGGGCCGCGCGGCTGGTCCCGAAGCTGCGCGGGCACGAGTTCACCGACGCCCAGACGAAGGTGTTGGAAAACCACTTGGAGAAGATCCGCGCGACGGCCGACTGGATCGAGACCGCGGCCGCGACCGGTCAGGTCGACCTTGACGAACAGCTCGCCCAGTTGCTGCGGGGCCAGTAGCCATGGGGGCGGGTCTGCCCGCCCACGTCCACGGCCAGGCGGTACGCAAGGCTCTGCAGGAGGCGCGGCCTGCTGGGCTGACGCTTCCGCAGTTGTGCCGGGCGACCAAGCGTACGCCGTCGCAGGTCTGGGCGGGCTTGAGGTTCCTGCGGAAGGTCGCGGTCAAGGAAGGACTTCCGCCGGTGACCTACAGCAGACGGGACGGCTTTCAGATGTCGGAGGAGAGCGAGGTCTGGATCTCCTACGAGCGGGCGATCTTCCAGGCGGAACTGCACCGGGTCACCAACTTCATCACCGGGATCATTGCCCCGCACGCCAAGAAGTCCCCGGACGACGAATGGATCCGCCTGGTTCTGGACCAGCTCGGCGGAGTCAAGGCCACCCTCGAAGTCCTCACCCGCATGGAACGCTGATGACCTGCACGGACGAGACCCGGCCGCCGGCCGTGCGCAGGCGGCGGTACCCCAGTGACACCACGGACGCCGAATGGGCCATCCTCGAACCGCTGCTGCCTGTCCCTGCCTGCGAGTTGCCCACGGGCGGGCGCCCGGAGAAGCATCCGCGCCGCAACGTGGTCGATGCCATCCGGTACGTCAACGACAATGGGTGCAAGTGGAGGGCCGTTCCCGTCGATTTCGGGATCCCTTGGCGCACGGTCTACGGCTTTTTTCAAAGGTGGCGGGCGAGCGGGGACCTGGCCCGCATCCATGCCGAGTTGCACCAGATGGTCCGTGTCCACGACGGCCTCAATCCCCGCTCTGTCGCGGTGATCCTGGACTCCCAGTCCGTCAAGGGCGCGGAGACGGTGGGCCAGGACACCCGTGGCTTCGACGGCGGGAAGCTGATCAACGGCCGGAAGCGGCACCTGGCCGTCGATATGCGTGGGATGGCTCTGGCTGTCATGGTCACCAAGGCCTCGCCGCACGACAGTATCCCCGCCCGCGACCAGCTTTTTCGCCTGCGCCTGACCCATCCCGAACTCGCCGTCGCCTGGGCGGACTCTGCCTACGGAGGAACCCTCGTCGACTGGTCCCACTCCTTCCTCGGTATCACCCTCAAGACGGTGCCCCGCCGCAAGGACCAGGACGGCTTCGCCGTCCTCGCCAAGCGGTGGAGAGTAGAGCGGGCGATCTCGTGGATCATGAGAGCCAGGAGGAACGTGCGCGACTACGAGAGGCTCGTCTCCCACAGTGAAGCCCACATCACCTGGACCTTCATCACCCTCATGATCCGCCGTCTCTGCCGCCCTCCCCGCCCACCGCGCACCACGCCGCACCCCGTCGAACCGGTGAAGGCAGCCGGCAAGCCCAAACCCATACGCATCCGGCGGATGCAGCCACAGACGATCCGGCTGGCGCCCACTGCCTTGTCCTAGTGTGCGAATGTGAGCGGCAATGCCAGAAGGCTGATCTCAGTGCTGTAGTGAGCTGGCCGGTGAGTAGTTCGAGCTGGACACCGGTGTCCTGGCGTCGGCGTACACATGAACGTCCCCACGCGCGTGCGAAGGATGCCTGGGGCCACGGGCCGGCGGTCACGTGGTCACGGCTGCCGAGGGTGCGCGGCTCAGGGGATCGGGAGTGGCGATGGCGGTTTGGTGACGGCGAAGGCGAATGTCGTCTTGATCGAAGACAGTGACGGGAGGGTCCGCAGCTCTCGCCGTACGAGGTCTTCGTACGCGGCGAAGGAGTCGATGACGATCTTGACGAGGTAATCGTCATCGCCGGCGAGCAGGTACGCCTCGACCACCTCGGGAATCGAGCGGATCTTCTCCTCGACGGCGTCGACGACCTCCGAGGTGTGTGCGAGGAGCGTCATCCGTACGAAGGCGGTGATGGACAGCCCGAGCGCGTCCTGAGAGAGCATCGCCGCATAGCCATTGATCACGCCGCTCTCCTGCAAGAGCCGCACGCGCCGCAGGCACGGTGACGGGGAGAGGCCCACGCGATCCGCAAGCTCCTGATTGGTGAGTCTGCCGTCTCGCTGGAGTTCGAGGAGGATGTGCCGGTCGATGTCATCCAAGGTCACCATGTGGCAGATTCTGCCATAGGAGACCGATATCGCGGCAGGATTCGCAATCGCCTGCTACGGAAACCTTCCTAAGATTGCTCACCGTAGAGCAGGGATGGAAGGAGATGGCTATGGCCAATCAGATGCGTACAAGGTTGATGGGTGTGGCCGCTCTCGTTGCCGCGGTTGTCTTGTGGTCCTCGTTCGCCCTGACGGTCAGGGGGATCGGCTCGTCGAGCCTCACCTCGATCGACGTGGCGTTCCTCCGCTTCGCGACACCCGTCGTCATCCTGGCGCCGTGGCTTCCGCGCACCGTTCGCGCGCTGCGTGGCGAACGGATCGGTGTCCTGCTCATGCTCGGTATCGGTGGTCTGCCGCACTTTCTTCTCTCCGCACTCGGCGGACGCCTGACCTCCGCCGCGCTCATCGGTCTCCTCATCCCCGGCACGGTCCCGCTGTTCGTCGCGGTGATCCTGTATCTCCGGTGGCGGGAACGGATCTCTCCCCGAGGTCTGATCGCCCTGGCCGCAATCACCACGGGTATCGCAGCGACTGCAATGCAGACGACGTCCACCGCGACGACCGCGGGAATCGGCATTCTCCTCACCGCCGGATGCGCCTGGGCCGTCTACACGATCGGCCTGCGCCAGACGAGGCTCGGTCTGACCGGCGTCGTGCTCGCCGTCTGTACACCCGCCACCATCACAGCCGCCCTGCTCGCCGCCTCCGCCGCTATGCCCTCACACCTGATCACCGGCACCGCCGGCATTTCCGACGTTCTGCTCTTCACCAGCCTCCAGGGCATCGGGACAGGACTGCTCTCGACCCTGTGCTACGCCTACGCGGTGCGCGCACTCGGCAGCACCCTCACCGCAACAGCCGGCGCGACCAGCCCCGTCCTGACAGCTCTCCTCGCCATCCCCCTCTTCGACGAGCCCATCACCCCAGGCGTGAGCGCCGCCCTCGCGCTCATCGTCACCGGCGTGACCGTATTCAACATCGCGCCGCGCCATCGTGAAAACGGCCCCAAGCGTCCACTGCTTGCGGGGAAGTCACTTGACCGAACCCGCAGCACGACGAATGGGACGCCGCCGACCAACGCGGTATCAACGAGCGAAGTGACCTGACAGCCTGGGACACTGGTCCGCGCACGACTGGGGAGCCAAGGCCGTACTCCAACACCTGGAGCATCCGGAGAGGGCAGCCGGGCCAGCATGGCCAATTCCAGCCCCTATTGCGACCCCTGGCGCCCGGCTCCACCCACCGGTCCACCAGTCACGGAACGTCACAGATCACCGGTTCTGACACAGCTTCTCACAAGGCCAGCGACAGAGCCGAATTACCCGACCCCCGACCGTCGACACACGTTGATCCTTTGAGAACAAAGAGTGCCCAGCAGCCCCGATCTCTTTCAGCTTTTGGCCCAGCTCGGTACCTCAGCTGTCGATTCGACCCAAGCCAGCAGGTGCCCGATGATCACAGCAACCTCGCCCTGTGACTCCGGGTGAATGTCTGCCTGCCAAACTGCTTCGGTCAAGTCATCAATCCCCATGAGACGGCCCCAGCCCTCGGCATACACGGCGGCGTTGCCCCACCGGCTGCCCGTTTCGGCGGTCACCCTCACGTCAGCAGTCGGCTTACGGCCCGGACGGTCAGGGGGCCCATCGGCGGGCCTCAGCCACAGCACCATTTTGGTTCCACGCGCTCGACACCCGGCCTCGTTCTCTGCGAACCACAGCTCAAGCCACCGTGGCAGCCCGCCCATGTCGCCCCCTCATTACGGCGTCCGGCACAAGCCCATCCTGGCACCAGTCCGGACTTGAGCATCCACCGGCATCACAAGATCAGCGACAGAGCCGAATTGGCTGACGCCGATCATGCAGAGCGTGGGGAATTGTTTGACCGTCGACACTATGAAGTGCTCGGCGCCAAGATCCGCGACGAAGGCGCGCACCGGCGCCTCCACAGCGTGGAGTTTCTCCAGACGCGCATCGTGGCGCCAGCGCGGGTTGGGGAAGAAGGGAAGCTCGGGCAGCTCTTGGGAGACGTCCACCGGCGTGGTGTGCAGACGCTGCGTGCTGCCGAGTTCTTCCAGCCTTTGCTGGATGGCACGCGTGACACGGTCCCAGCGTACGAAGCGAAGCGACGGCGAGGTGTCGAGGCCGTGGAGCGCGATGCGTTGGATTACTTCGGCGACCGCCTCGCTGAAACGGCCGTCGTAGGCTGGAAGGTCGGGGCTGGTTGCTGCGATCACCCACGCGTTACGGGCCTCGTCGGGAACGTAGGTGAGTTCCGACAGGCGGGCAGCTCGTCCGGCACGGCACAAGTCGACGATGAACAGGGTGGGCTCGGGCTGTTGGTGAGCTGTGCTGACCCAGTGGCTCACGTTGGTGGCATTGCCGACCTGCCCGCACGCCGGGACCATGTGGATGTGCTCGATGTTGGCAGCTGCCCGCGAGCGGTTCAGATCCTCTGCCACGCTGCCGTGCGAGATGACGTGCACGATCCGCGTGGAGGCGGACATGATGGCATCGTCGCTCTGGATAAGCACCTCTTTGCGGTCGGGGTCGCCAATCCCCAGTACGTCGTACCCGATGCTCTTGTACGCCAGACTGAGGCGGGACATCAGCTCGGGGACAAACGCGAGCTCCCCCCAGACTGTGTGCCCTGGTTCCGGCTCACCCTGCGTCGCCATTGCGGAGGCGAATCGCGCAACGCCCATGAGCAGAACCTGCTCCGCGCTCATCGCTCTTCTCCCCCTCGTGGCAGCTCGGCTGTCCAGTGAAGCATGAACAGGATGACGACTATGGCGGGTTGGGATGCCGAAGACGAGCTAAGCGCGGAGCTGCGTTCGTGCCCAGCGGGCAGGCCTTCGAGGCTGAAGCGGTTCAACGTGCCCTTGTGTCGGGCGTCAGGGCCTCTTGGCCGGCCCGTCGTGCCTGCACGCTGACCGGCTCGCGGGACCCTGCGCAGCTTTTCAAACCAAGGCTTCTTCAGCCATGTACGTGGTGCGTCAGACCGGGGCCGCGCGGTCCAGAGGCCCTGGCCCGCCGTCCTTGTGGTTGGCTTTCGGGGCGGGCCTCGTGACCGGCGGTGCTCGGAGCAGGGCGGGGCGGACGGCCGGGCTGGTGTCCGGGTGCGCACAAGGGGCGGGGCTCGTTCGTTCGGAAGGGCGCTCCCGTCGCGGGCATCAGGACGACGAGGGCGGCGGCGTGGGGCACGAGGTCGGTCGTGTTGAAGACACTGCGCATGGTCAGATGGCGGGAGCCGGGCGGGGCTCAGTAGTAGAACTCAAGGTAGTCGATGCGATCAAGGCTCACCTTTTCCTGCAGGTGAGCAGGCCGGCCGCGGTGGAAGTAGCAGGCACCGAGAGCGTCGCTGAGTATGTCGCGCAGTCCCGCTTCCGGAGTGCCGTTGTGATGGGCGGTGAACAGGCGTTCCGGGTACGGGGTGTTCAGCGTCAGGGTCAGAAAACGTAGGCGGGGATCGTCACTTGTTCCGACGGCTGCGGTGAAGCCCAGCCATGCGCGAAAGTTGAGCATCATCTGGCCGTCGTTGGCGAGGATGGTGTCGTGTGCCCGACGGCGCACACGGGGCTGCCAGAGCCTGATGACTTCGCGTTCCACGGCCTGGTGGAGCGGATGGTCCTGCGATATCCGCGCGGCGGTGCGTAAGGCATCGAGGTCTGCGGGAGTCGTCTGGAGCCGGTGTGCCAGGGCGGCCGTGTCGTGGCGGTTCTGCTTGAGGAGGTAGGTCAGCCGGGCTGGAATCGAGTGGGGCGGGGTGCGGGTCCAGTGCCGGGAGTCGGCCCGGTCGAGGGCTTCTCGGATGGTGTTCGCGCTCAGGTTCAAAGGCGGAGCGGCTTTCTTGGGTGGCTTGTTTGTGTGGTGCCGGCAGTGGGTGTTGCAACGATCGCCGCATGGAATTCGAGGGTCCACTCGCGCGGTTACCGCGGTCTGCGGTGATGGTACGGGGCGAGACGGTGGCGTCGTATCTGTGGCGGCTGGCGGAACGCAACGGCATGCGCTTTGAGGATTTGGCCCAGCACATCGGCGCTCCAAGGACGATCAAGGCGGCGGACCCCCAGACGGAGGAAGTGCGTCTGGGGCCGGTGGCACGCCAGCGCCTGGCCGAGGTCAGCGGGAAGTCATTGGCGCAGCTGGCCCACGCTCTGGTGTCGCTGGATCACAGCCGGATTTCCGCGCGGGCACGCCGGCAGGTGCAGATCGAGCCTTGGCCTGAGAATGAACTTCCGATGCAGACTTGCGAGTTGTGTGCGGTGGGACGTAGTGAGCGGCGGGTATGGCGCGTTCCCGCAGAGCAGTGGGCGGTCTGTGTCCGTCACGGGCGGTGGATGGCCACGGCGCAGGGAGACGTCCAGATTGGTTTGGAGCGGTTGCCGGAGGTGGTGGATGCGCATGTGCGGCGGCTGCGGCTGGAGCGACGCACGGGGCCGTATGCGCGTGCGCTGATGGCGGATGCACAGCAGGTGGCGGTGTATTGGTGGCAGTGCCGTCAGATGGCCTGGCGGGGGGTGTGGCGGGCGCGGCAGGAGGCGTTGGGGGTGGATCGGTCGGCGCTGTGGGCGGTGCCGCTGGTGGTGTATCCCGAGGCGGTCGTTGTGGCGGAGGCGATGGCGGTGCGTGAGCGGCAGCGCGCGGTGGGGCGCAGTTTCGCCGGTGGTCCGGCGGGCTGGTCGACGGGGCGGTGGACGGCGTGGGTGGGTGAGCGGCTCGGCATGGTCGGGGAGATGGCCGACGGTGGGCATCGCGGACTGGAGGCGTGGCTGGTGTCGCACCGCAATACGGTGCCGGTGGTGGCCCGGCTGGCGCAGCAGGAAGAACGGGCAGCGCCGCGCAGTGTGCCGTTGTCGCCGCTGGAGCCGCATGAAGCGATTCCTGTGCACGGGCCGCTGGCGGAAGCTTCGTGCCTGCCGTGGCGGCTGGGCTCACCGATGACCAGCACGTCCTGGGGCTGACCGGGCAAGACGTGAAGGGGCGGGGCCGTAACCGTGGTTGGCCGCCCCGCGTTGGCCGTGCATGGACGACGATCTCCTCGGCGCGGACTGCGCCATGCCGGAGCTGACCGAGCCGCGTCTGGCCTTGTTCACGCTGTCGGAGGCGCACGAGTTGCTGGATGTGCTGCACCACTTCGGCGCGGCAGATCACGACTGGGGTGCGCAGGCTCGGCACTTCGCTGCAGAGTTGGCATCCCGCGTGCCGTCACGGGATGTCTGAAGGCATCCGTTGCGCTCTTGTGGTCCGTCTCGCTGTTCCTCTTCTTGACGGGGGTTCTGTGCGGGTTTGGTTTTGTGTTGCGGGAACTGCTTGTTCCAGGGGGCGGCTAAGAGTTGTCCCGTAACTGCTGGTCACAGTGAGCCGGTGGGGCCGACCGACGTCAGCCGAAGAGGAGGTCGACGTCCTTCTCGAGGCAGAACTGCAGGACGATTACGAACTGGCGGGCGTCGTCGAGGTGCCGTTGGAGGAGCGGTTCGATGCTTCCCTCTTGAGGTTGGTCGGCGATCTCCAGCAGGCGGGGCAGGATCGCCGCGCACTGGCCCGGCGTGAGGTCCGGGCCGTCGTCGTCGGGATGATTGAGGAGTGGTGCCAGGGTGGTGGAGACGTCTTTCCAGGAGCGCTGTCCACCGAAGCCGTCCATCTCGTTTAGTTCGAACCCCTCGGCCTGCGCCAGCCACCGCCGGAACACTCCAAAGCCGGTGTAGGACCAGGACACGTCCGGGCTGCTGGTGTCGTCGTCTCCTGGGAACAGAACGAGCCCCACGTGTCCTCCTCGTTGACCGAGCCCACAGGATCGGCCTGAGGGAAGGGTGACGGCAACTGAAATGATCTCGCTGTGGCTGGTGTGATCACGGCGTCGGAGCCGTCCTGGATAGCCCCGTTCACCGGGCTGAGCCCGCGACAGTTCGGGAAGCTGATCACCGCGCTGCGGCGCGAGGGTGCGGACCCGGTGCGCAAGGGCCGGCCGTGGAGCCTGCCGCTGGAGGACCGTGTGCTGCTGGTCGCCGCCTACTGGCGGACCAACCTGACGCTGCGCCAACTGGCCCCGCTGTTCGGGGTGTCGAAGTCGGCAGCCGACCGCATCATCGACCACCTCGGACCTGCGCTCGCCCTCCAGCAACGCAGGCGGTTCCGCAAGGACGCCGTGCTGATCGTGGACGGCACCCTGGTCCCCACCCGCGATCACCAGGTCGCCGAGCAGTCGAAGAACTACCGCTACTCGACCAACCACCAGGTCGTCATCGACGCCGACACCCGGCTCGTCGTCGCCGTCGGCCGCCCGTTGCCCGGCAACCGCAACGACTGCAAGGCGTGGGAACTGTCCGGCGCGAAGGACGCCGTCGGCAAAACAACGGTCATCGCGGACGGCGGCTACCGCGGCACCGGCCTGGTCATCCCGCACCGCCGCGAACCCGGCCAGGCCGAACTCCCTGACTGGAAAGAGGAACACAACACCTCCCACCGCAAAGTCCGCGCCCGCGTCGAGCACGCTTTCGCCCGCATGAAGACCTGGAAGATCCTCCGCGACTGCCGCCTCAAGGGCGACGGCGTCCACCACGCCATGCTCGGCATCGCCCGCCTGCACAACCTCACCCTGGCCGGGTGACGGAGAAACGGCAGCTCATCCAGCACGTCAAAGATCATTTACGGGACAGCGCTTAGTTCGGCCGAGGTGTCGTTGGCCTGCCGGGGATCGCCGTGGCGGGGTCAGGCGGTGGGGTTTTTGATGTAGCGGGCCGGGTTGAGGCCCTGGGTTTGCTGATGCTGATACCAGGCCATGGTCTGGACGCCTTCTTCCTTGGCAAAGCCAGGGTTGACGCCCAGGCGGATGAAGCCGGACACGCCTTGCTGGTCCGGTCCGGTGGGGACGACGTTGAGGGCGTTGGGCTCGTGAGCTGGGTAGAGGGCGCAGTCGGAGAGGACTGCGAGCGGGTAGCGGCCTGTTTCCTCGCCCATCTTGCGCATTTTGCGGTGCAGGGTGACGCGCGCGCGGGAGACGACGGCGGCACGGATATCGGGGCGCCAGGTGGGCTTATTCAGGGCGGACCAGCGCGTGTAGGGGGCGGTGATGTCTCGTGGCCCTTCGCGGAGTTTGCCCAGTCCTCCCTTGGCGGTGGCTTTGATGGCCGCGAGGAGGCCGAGGAGGGCGGGGTCGGCCGTGGCGAGCTTCTTCATCGCGGCGAGGTAGTCGGCCTGGGGGATTTTCTGGTGCACGCCGAGCTCGGCCATGGTGGCGAGGTAGGCGTCGCGGATTCGGTCGTACCAGGAAGTGAGGTAGGGGCCGTGGTCGTCGCGGAGGTAGGCCTCCATCGGGCGGACCTCGATCTCGAGTTCCCGGGCGTAGTCCAGGGTGGGCGTGGTGTACCACGCTGGTCCGGTCGGGGCCTGTCCCGTGGCGGTGAAGGGTGAGGGCAGGCGGGGGTCCAGGGTGGCGTGGGAGAGATCGCAGAACCACGCGCCGGGGATTTTCTTGTCGAAAGTGGGCGCGAGGACGTGGCGGGGCGGGGCGTTCAGGCCGACCGGCAGGCCGGAGGCGGCTGCGGCGAAGGAGAGGTTGGTGTCGAGCCCGACGACGTGGGGGAATTCGGTCGTCTCCTGGTCGCTGGGCGGGCGGGTCCAGTCCCAGGCTTCCTCGTCCATGGCTTGCTCGGGAAGGCGGCCCCGGGCGAGCGGGTGGGCGTCAGGGGCCTCGGGCGGGGCAGGTTCCAGAGCCGTGTGCAGGCCGCGGGGGTTGGGCGCTGAGGACCAGCGCCCGTTGTCGGGGTCGCGGTGTGCTCTGGTTGGCGGCCGCAGGGCGGTCATGAGTTCCTCGCCGCACACGGCGGTGGAGCCACGGGGTGTCAGCAGACGGTCGGAGTAAAGGCCCAGAATGCGGGCGAGGTCGGTCGGCGACAGTGGTGGAAGGTTCCAGCCGTCCTGAGACAGTGCTCCCCAGGCGGTGATGGCCAGTTGCACGGAAGCACGTTTGTTGTTCGTGATGGGGCGAAAGACGCGGGGCCAGGGGCCGAAGCCTCGGCGGGTGAGGCTGAAGCCTGCCTGTTGGAGGTGGGTGATGACGGGGTGGGAGTCGGGCAGGCGCAGGCGGGCGCGGTCGTCGAGTGCGGCGGGGAGGTTGAGGGCTGCACTGGCCGCGGGTGTCAGCACGATGAGGGGGTCGCAGTCGCTGTCGAGGCCTTGCGGGGACAGCTTGTCCCGGCGCAGACCGCTGCGGAGTGTCCACTGCAGCAGGGAAGCAAGGTCGTCGGCATCCAGCGGTAGTTGGGAGCCGTTGGTGAAGTGGGCAGTCAGGGCGGAGGCGTGGTCGATCACGGCCAGCGGACCGGTGGGCTGGACGGTCTGCACGGGTGCGGCCTGGCTGCGGGGTGTGGATGTCACGGGCGTGGTGGTGGGAAAGAGCGATGGCTGCTCTGCCTTCTTGCCGGCTCTCAAGGAAGTGGTGGGAGTGGGCACTTGCCGGGGCGGCGGGCCCTGGTGTTCTGGCTGCTGCAGGGTCTTGAGTCCCTGCAGGAGGCGGGCGTAGGCGGCGCGGCGAGCGGCGAGCGGCTCCTGGGCTCCGGTTTCCCAGGCTTCGATGTCCTCGGTGAGACAGCCGAGGACATCAGCTAGCTGCGCTGTGGACAGTCCGGCGGCCGTGCGCAGCCGTGCCCGTTCGAGGGGCGGGGGCAGGGGTATGCGCTTAGCCGAGAGGTCGGCGAGGAGGGCATCCACACGCGCAAAGAGTTCGGCTTCGTCACCGTGGTCTGCGGGCACCTGCCGAATCTGTCAGGCTCCCCGGCCATGCCCGTCGGATTCGCGTCATAGCGGGTCGGCCGTGCTGGGGCGGCTCGATACCGAGAGCATGCCGGACAAACGGTCTCATCCAGTGCCAAGAGATGCCATCTGTAGGGATCATTGAGTGGTAGATGCTCTGCCTGCTGCCGGATCGCCATGCCCGTTGAACCTGCATGAGGCGGTTGCGGCCGGCGGCCCTGCAGCCTGAATGGCGGATTAAGGATCATGCGGCGGCCGCCCTGCAGTAGAGTCAACTGCCTTGCTGCTGTGGGCGGTTACGTATTCCGGCCGGGGTGGCCCAGTCAGATACGAGGCCCGGAAAGAAAGCGGATGACGGTGGCTGTCGCGTTGGAGGTCGTCCACCGGATCGAGGACGACAGCAGGAGCATCACGGTTCCTGCGACCCGGGCGGGCGTGGTGCCGCTGACCCGCCGGGGCGAGGTGTGGAAGCCGGTTCGGCATCCGTCGCAGCGCAGTATCGCCACTTGGTGGTGGGCGGCGACGACGGGCAAGCACGTGGGCTGCCGGTCGATGAACGTGCTGGCGGTGGCCATGCTGCTGGACTTCGATCCGTCGGTCACGGAGTTCACCGCGTGGCCGGCGAGGATCAAGTGGCGTGCGCGGGGCCGGGAACGCAGTGTGGTTCCGGACTTCTTCGTCCGTACCGCTCAGGGTGCGACGCTGGTCGTGGCCTGTCCTCCGGCGAGCGGACCGAGCCCGCGGTGGCAGCGCCAGCAGCAGGTGCTGCGCCAGGCCTGCCAGGAGGCGGGGTGGGAGCTGGGTATGCCGCGGATTCCGGAGCCGATGGCGTTGGCGAATCTGCGGTGGGTTTCCCGCTACCGGCATCCGCGCTTCGGCGACCGGGACGTCGAGCAGGCGTTGACGGCCGCGTTCCGTACGCCGCGGACGCTGGAAGAAGGGGTGCGGGCGACGGGATTGCCGCGGCTGTCGACGCTGCCGCGCCTGTATCACCTGCTGTGGCGGCGGGAACTGGCCATGGAGTGGAACCGGGCTATGGGGCCGGACAGTGTGATCAGTGCGTCGGGCCGGATGCCGTCGGCGATGCACCGCCCGGTGCACAGGGAAGCGGCGTGAGCGAGGTAGTCAGCGCGCGGCCGCGGGTGTCGGGGCTGGCGCCGCGCGGCATTGTGGCGCCCGGGGACCGGGTGCGGTGGATGGGCGAGCAGTACACCGTGTCGGCCCTGTCAGGCACGACGGTGCATCTGGCCCCCGTCCCGGGCAGCGCCGGCTCTTCGATTGCGGCGGCGATTCAGTTTCTGGCCGTGGCCGAGGACTTCGCCGTGCTCGACGAGAGGGGCCTGGCGCTGGCGGCCGGTCCGTTCCCGAACTGGTCCATGCTGGAGGGTGTCAGTGCCGCCTGCGCCCGGGATGCGCGGATCTGGGGGCGGCACGTCATCGAGGTCGAGACGGGCCTGTTGCCCGGTGCGCCCGAGGGCGGCAGACCGCGCGAGGGCTACGATCCGGACCGGTTCACGCTGGTGGAGCGCTACCAGCGCAAAGCGGCCGAACTGAGTGCCGTGCTGGACTGGCCGGTGTCGTGGCAGACGGTCCAGCGCAAGCGCTTGGCCTTCAAACGGGAAGGCATCTGGGGGCTGGTCGACAAGCGGTGCACCCGCAAGAGCACGCTGCACGGGCGCACCGATCCACGGGTCGTGGACCTGCTGCTGGCCCTGCACGAACGCCAGGCCAAGGAGCAGGCCGCCACCGACGCGCGCACCCTGTTCACGAACCTGCGGCGCGTCGCGCGGACACGCCTGGGTGCTGGAGTGAAAGTACCGACCGACCCGACCCTGTATGCGCTGCTGAAGCGGCTGGGCCTCGACGCGCTGCAGCTGCGCGATCCCACCCGGCGCCGCAAGGACCAGTTCAACCGTCCCGCGCCGCCGTTCGGAGTGACCACCGCCACCGCCCCGGGCGAGCTGGTGCAGATCGACTCCACGGCGCTGGACGTGAAGGTGCTGGGCGATGACGGGCGGCCCACGCAGGTGGAACTGACGGCGGCCATCGACGTTTTCACGCGCAGCATCATCGCCGCCGTGCTGCGGCCCAAGACCCCGGGCCGGCGCAAGACCCGGCAGCAGACGAGGGCACTGCTGAGCACCGGCACCAGTAAGGGCAGGGCCACCAAGGCGGTGGACGCCTCCCTGCTGCTGGCGCTGTGCATGGTGCCCGCCCCGATGCGGCCCGGCTTCGATGCGAAGGCCTCCGCTGCCCGTTCGGATCTGCCATACGAGGAACTGCTGGAGGTCGATGCACGGATGGAGCACGCCGCGGCCCGCCCGGTGATCATGCCGGAGACCATCGTGATCGACCACGGCACGGTCTTCACCGGGCAGACCTTCTTCGACGCCTGTTCCTACCTCGGCATCTCCGTGCGCCCGGCCCGCAAGCGCACCCCGACGGACAAGGCGATCGTCGAGCGGACCTTCGCGTCGATCAAGTCGCTGTTCAGCCAGCGTGTCAACTCCTACACCGGGCGCGACTTCAGCCGCCGCGGCAAGGAGCTCCATCCCGACCGGCTGTGGACCCTGCAGCAACTCGACGATCTGCTGCAGGAATGGATCGCGGTCGGCTGGCAGGCACGGCCTCACGAGGAGCTGCGCAGCCCCTACGAGCCGAACCTGCCGCCGCTGACACCCAACCAGATGTATGCCGCGGGCGTGCAGACGGCCGGCTACGTGCCGATCCCGCTGGGCTTCGAGGACTATCTGCAGCTGCTGCCCACCGCCTGGGTCGGTGTACGTGATGAGGGAATCCGCTTCAAGAACCGCACCTACGACAACTACAAGGGGGATCTCGAGGAGGTTCGCAACAAGCCGTCGGGGCTGAAAGGCAAGAAGCGGGACGGGTGGGAACTGCGCTACAACCCCTACACCCCGGAGCAGGTCTGGCTGCGGGATCACCGCAGCGGTAAGTGGATCACTGCGGTCTTCAAGCACCAGCACCTGATCGGCGCGCCGTGGACGCAGCACCTGTGGGAGAGCGCCAGTGCCGAGCACGTGGCGCGCGGCGGCCGCCATACCGACGACGAGAACATCGCCCAGGTGCTGGCCGAGCTGCTGGAGCGGGCCGGCCGCGGCCCTGACGAACCCGGTGCGGTGAACGTGCCCGACGGCTACGGGCCCCTGCCCGGACTGGAAACGGGGTGGGTGCCCCAGGCGGAAAGCGACTTCGATCCCTTCGCCGGTGCGGCCGCGCTCGACCTGGACGCGCTCGGGCCGCTCACCGTGCTCGAGCTCGACCAGACAAGCCTGTACGCCCCCGATGCCCCCTCCCTCCCGGAAGGCGCCGACCCTGCACCCGCCGCAGGTGGTGCCAGCCCGGGCGGCGGGGACACCGAAGAGGTGCCGCTCTGGGCGGGCCTGGACGGCCTGGAGGACGGCTTGGATGACGCTGCGCGCATGCTGCTGGATCTGCCTTCCGAAACCGACCCCCCGCAGGAGGACATGTGATGATGCAGCCGCCGGACATTACGGACGATGACATCCGCCTGCTGGTCGACTCCCCCGCTCCCACACCGGTGTTCACCACGCCCCGGCCGCTGTGGCTCAACACCCTGACGAACTGGCGCACCTTCGCCGCGCTGGACCGCACCCGGCCGGACCTGGCGGACAGTCCGCCGGCCGGCACGATCGTCGCCGACAACGACTTGCGGCTGCGGTATCACGCCCTGATGCCGACCGTCGTCACCCCTGCCATCGGCCGGGCTCTCGTTGTCGTCCACGATCACCTGCTGTCCAACCGTGAACGCACGCACGGCAAGACCGGCGTCATCATCGAGGGCCCGCGGGGCACCGGCAAGACCGAGATCCTGCAGTACATCGGCCGTCACTACGAGAACAAGATCGCCCGCCTGTACGAGCCGGACGAGAACCGCATCCCGGTGATCGCACTGCGGGTGCCTCCCCTAGCCCGGGGCGGCCGGCGGAACTGGCCGGCGGCCTTCGCCTCCTTCCTCGGTCTCAAACACGACGGCGGCACCGACCCCACCCGCTCCATCTGTCATGTGATGCGTAACAGCTCCACCCTGCTCGTCCTCGTCGACGGCATAGAGCAGCTACGGGCCGGCGCAGATGCCGAGGAGTCGTTCGCCTACCTGGAAGAAATCAGTGAAAGCACCGGCGCCACCTTCGTCTTCGCTGGGCGCGCGGCCCGTTCCATCGTCGATCCCCTCACCCGTGACCGGGAAGCCGTCCTGGCTGACAACGAGGAGATCTGGGGCGATTACGCGGGCCTGCGCACCAGCCGGATCGGCTACGACGAGGAGGGCCACAAGCTGTTCACGAAGATCGTCCGCAAGTTCGACGAGAATCTGTGCCTGCGCGAGCATCGGCCGGACGACCTGACCAGCCTGCACGAATACCTGCACCGTCGCAGCAAGGGCTATCTGCGGGCCCTGTCCCAGCTCGTGAGCCAGGGCGCCCAGAAAGCGATCTGGACCAAGAAGGAGCGCATCACCGAGGACCTGCTGGAGTCTTTGACCATCGGCCGCAGCCGCACCATCTGACCGTGTTCATCACCGCCCGGCTGGCACGTGATCCCGGGGCGGGGACTGGTCACCGTTCACCGGGCAGAGGGGGAAGAACAGCCGTGGAGTATGACGACGTCGGGGAGGACGAGGACGCCGGCGAGACGAAGGTGACCGTCCGAGTGCCGCTGGGCACCCGCCTGGCCCTGACGAGTGGCCTGGAACGGCACCAGGCCTGGACGCAGGAGATGAAGGCACACCATCGGCTCTGCAGTTGAAAGGGCTGACACCCGCGCAGCGGGACACCCTGCGGGCCGAACAGCGCCAAGAGCTGGACGTCTTGCGCAGCCGCGGCAGCCTCCTGGACAAGAGGGACCGTCTGATTGCCTTCGGGCTACGCCAGGAACTGCAAGCCAGAGGCTGGCACCACTCCTGGTGGACCGGCGTGGAGTGGGAGGAGATACCCATGGGGCTCGTCCCTGCCGCCCCCGTCAGCACAAACCCCGAAACCCTCTCCTTGTCCCTGCCCGCCATGCTCGTGGAGCAGGTGCGTTCGGGATGCTGGTTCTCCTCGAGGGAGTCCATCCGCCAGCTGCGGCAATGGCGTGCCGACGACACCGCCGCCGTCCTGCAGTCGCGCGAGGGGCCTCCACAGGAGGTGTACAGACGCCTGGCCGACGGTGTCACCACGACAGGAGAGGTCTACCGTTCGGGCATCCGTCGCGGGCTGCAGGCGGCACTGCATCTTCCAACGCCGCCTGCGGTCACGGCTCTTGCCACGTTGACGGACTCGTAAGCAGTTCGGCCGGGGGTCGCTTCGGTGCAGTAGGAAGACCTTCGCGAGTGCGAGCAGACTCGGTCCGCACAGGATCCTTGTCCGTTGCGGATGCCGGCGTCGTCACCCAATCGTCGGCCACACTGAGAGAGCTCACTGTGACAGCACGGTGCCGGTGGAGCCTGTTCTCTGGTTGCCAGCGTGCTACGAGATGTGGAGGTCCTGCTCCCAGCCGGCAATGGTGCAGTCGCCTTCAGATACATCGGCAGGTTCGGCCGCGGGGTCCCAGACGGCCAAGACAGTGAAGGTGCCGCTGACCACGGCGTCGCCTTGCAGTTCGTCCATCCCGTCTCCGTCGGAACTGCGACGGACCAAGGACGCCGAGAGGCTGCCCTCGAAGGTGCCGTTGAAGTTGAACTCGATCTCGCCATCCAAGCGGCTGAAGTCGAGGGAGTCGACGTCAAGCGTGATGAAGTCGTAGGTGGGCGGCCCCGCGGTGATCGGGTCGCTCGATTCGGCGCCCTCGAATCCGGCGGTCACCCGGTCGTGGATCTCGTCGATGAGCTGCACAACCGGGGCTTGGAGCACCTCGGCCAGTTCTGTCCCGCAGACCTCTTCCAGCAGCGTTACCGCGGAGCGCCCCCGGCGGTCCAGGGTTACGTCAATGCGCTGGTACCTTCCCGTGTCCTCGTTGAGCGTCACTTCCACTTCGCGGAAGGATTGGTAGTCGATGAGTCGCGGATCCATCACTGCCAGGATCTGAACGACGGCGGGAGCGTGGTCCAGGAACTCCTGGCGTAGGCCCGCGTCGCCGAGATCTGCCGTGACGGCTTCGAGTAGATGTGCGGCTACTTTGCCGGACCGACCCAGTCTCTGCACGTGAGCGATGACCTTGGCACGGTGCTTCTTTGCGGTCTTCAGACGGGTGACCACGATGGGGGCGTCGTAGGTGTCGTTGCTCTTGTTCTCCGCTCCGTTGCACGGAGCGCAGATGGGCGCGAGGTTCTGGGGGTCGTGGATATCAAAATCGTGTGGCAGGCCATGTGCGCGCTTGAGTTCACGCAGTCGGGGTTCGCTGACGTCTTGGGGGATGATGTGGTCGATCTGGACGAAGCCGAACTCCACCGGCTTGGAACACCAGTAGCACTTCGAGCCCCAGACCTCCCACAGGGCCAGGCGCAGCTCCCTGTTAGAGCGTCCCTTTCTGTAACGGACCTTACGGACTGCTATGCGAACCATGGTGCCCCCGTGTCACTTGCTACGCGTACGCACCGTTCTATCTCAGGTGCTGGGGATGCGCCGAAGAGTTCGCCAGAACCGGGTGAGCCGTCCGCGTCGGCTGTGTCACCCGTCGTGGCCCAGGGCTTCCTGTCGTCTCTCTTGATCTTCGGGGCTTGTTCAGTCAGGTCTGGACGAGTACACGTGCCCGAGCGCGGTGCCGCGGGAGCCCTCGAAGGGCCGGACAACCCAGGCCAGAATCCCAGGACTTCAAGCCAGGGAACTCGTCAACGCTCTGTGGCCTTGGGCGGGTCCCAGGCCATCCGGAGGATGCCGAGTGCGGCGCGCTCTTCGTCGGTGAGTTCGTTGGGGGTGCGGCGGATGTGGTCGATCCAGGAGCCGAGTCGGAAGGTTCCTATCCAGTCGGTTTCGGTGTGCTGGCGGGGGACGTCGAGGTGGCCTTCGCGGGCGAGGTAGCAGGAGGCGGCGACCAGGCCGCGGCGGAACTCGCGGCCTCGTTCGGTGCGGAATGCTTCGGGGTGGATGCTGTCGACGTGCGGGGTGATGCCGATGTCGATCAGGAGTTGGGCTTGTTCGATGTGGAGCGTGTCGAAGTTGTTGCGCTGGCGGCTGAGCCACTGCCCCAGCTTGAATCCGTCCGGGGTGGTGAACGAGCCGGGGAGGTCCGGGCTGCCGCCTGCGTCCTTGTGTGTTTTGGCGTGGGCGTAGGCGCGTCGCCAGGTGAGCGGCCAGCTTGGGTTCCACCAGGGGTCGAGGGCGGTGAACTGTGCGGCCTGGTCCTTGGGGAGCGTGTCGGCGTTGTCCTTCCTGCGGCATTCGGCGAGCCAAGCCCCAATGGGGTGGCCGCCTTGTGTGGCGTCGGTGGGTGCGGCCAGGTGCCCGTAGGCGGTGGCGTAGGCGCGGGCGTGGTCGAGGATGCGGCTGAAGGTGTGGGCGGGGGTGCTCCACAGCATGCCGAGAGCATCCAGGGCGTCGGCATGCTTGCTGGGCAGGCGGCCGGCCAGGTGCCGCAGCCGCTGATTGCTGATCCACTCCCCCAGGGCGAAGCCCATGTCGTCGTGAAAGGCGTGGGGGACGTCGAGGTGCTGGTGCTCGTGGTGGTAGCGAGTGGCTGAGGCCAGGCCGTCACGCCAGGAGCCGGTGGCGGGCAACGTGATTTCAAGGCCGAGGGCGAGGGCGACCTGCAGGGCGCGTTCGGCGCGGTTGTAGTGGATGGTGCGGCGCGGACCGCCACCGGCCAGGCGGTGACTGCGGCGGGGGACGGCGAGGTGGTCGAGGAAGTGGTCGTCGTGAGCCCTGAGGGCCTGGAGGATGGTGTAGATGCCTTCGAACTGCGAGTCGTGCAGGGCCTGTTCGGTGGCCTGTCCGTCGGGTAGGTAGACGGGCAGCACGAGGGTGGCCTTCTTGCCGCGGCCGGGTACCAGGCGCAGGGCGCGGCCGATGGCCTGGATGGCGTCGACGACGCTGTTGCGGGGTGCGGCGAAGACCACGGAGTCGATGGCGGGGATGTCGATGCCTTCAGCCAGGACCCGGACGTTGCTGAGCACGGTGCATCCGTCGGCGTTCTGGAAGGCGGACAGCAGGCTGCGGCGCTCGTCGGCACGTTGCGTCCCGTCGACCCAAAACGCCTGTAGGTCCGGCCGCTTGAGCTGGACGGCGGTGTGGGGCAGGTCTTTGGAGAACGCTTCGGCTGCCTCGATGCGGTTGTGGAAGACGAGAACGCGCTGCAGGTCGTGGTCGGTAATGGCATGCAGGACGGCCACCTGCAGAGCGGCTGCCCGCAGGCCGCCGTGCTGCGGATCAAGGTGGGGCTTGCGGGTAAGGATGGCATGCAGGTGCTTGTCACCGACCACGGGCATCACTACCTGGTAGTCGGCCAGGAGCCCGCGTTCGATCGCCTCGGCCATGCCGAGGCGGTAGACGACGGGCCCGAAGATGTCGCGGCGGTCCATGGTGGCGGTGGGGGCGCCGTCCCACCCTCCGGCGGTGAAGATGCGGGGCGTGGCGGTCATGTAGAGACGCAGCCGGGCAGGGATGGCACGGTCGTCGTGGATGGCTCCCCAGCCTTCCTGGGTGCTCATGCACGTACGGTGGGCCTCGTCCACGACGATGAGGTCCCAGGCTGGCAACTGGCCGCCGTGGTGGGCTTGCTGCAGTCCCGGCAGGGACGCGTAGGTCACGAAGACCGTGGTGGGGCCGTCCTGTTCGGCGATGACGCCGGCCAGGTCCGCGGGCCGCTTGACCATGCGGGCCGTGCGCCGGGGCAGGCCGCTGCGGGTCTGGCTCAATGAGGACAGACCCACCAGGAGGCCGGCACGTCCGCCTTCGCGCCAGCGCCCAATGGTCTGGGTCAGCAGTTCCAGGGTGGGCACGGCCACCAAGACCCTGCCGGTGGGGGCCGTATGGCGGGCGGTCGCCACGGCGGTGAGGGTCTTGCCGGTGCCGCATGCGGACACGGCGGTCACGCGGCGTTCTCCCCGCTCGAAGGCACCGGTGATAGCTGCCAGGGCTTCTTGCTGATGCGGGCGCAGTGCGAGCGACACGGCCGGGGGCTTCTCCTAGCAGAGGCGGATCCGGAACACGGCAACCGTAGTGGATCATTGGGGAGCGCTCCCCAATTCCAGCCAGAATGGATGGAGTTGGGGACCCGTGCAGAAAATCAGGCGGAGGAAAGAGAGGGCAGCACATTGACTGGGCGTTCGCTGGAGTCTTTGCCGGGCGCAGGCGGCGAGAGCCCGTTGCAGCCGCTGCCGCGGCGGCTGCGGTTCATCGCGGAGGAATCCACGAACTCGTTCGTGCACCGGCTGGCGGAGACCAACGGGCTCGATCCGCGAGAACTGCTGTCGATGCTCGGTGCGGGTGATGCGCTCGTTCCCGAGCCGGAGTTCAGCGAAGTGCACCTGAACGTGGCCGCGCGCGGCAGGCTGGCCGCCTTGGCGGGTTGCCCCACCGAGGTCCTGGCACACGTGCTGCCCACGCTGCGCGCGCATCCGCTGCCCGATCCGGACGGTGCGCCGCCCCGCTGGGACGTGCCCAACCCCTGGGAGCCCGTCGATGACTGCTTGGTACGCGTGTGTGATCTGTGCGCGCTGGCCAAGCGGGCACGCCGGGATGCGTATGCGGTCTCGGCGGCCGGCTGGAGGGTGTGCGCCCGGCACCGGCGGTGGACGGACAATCTGCGGGAGGACGGGGTGACCTGCATCCCGCTCACTGCTGTTCCGGAGGTTCTGGCAGCTCATGGGGAGCGCGTGCGGCTCGAGCGGCGGCTGGGGGCCGGCGGGCGCATCGCGTTCGCGGACGCTTTCCACATCGCCGTCTTCTGGTGGAATCAGGGCGCCCAGGTTCCTCGCGCGTGGGCGGAGCGCCACCAGCGGCTCGGCCTCCAGGAGGGCAGCGACCGGCGGGTGGCGGCATTGGTGGCCTACCCGGAGGTCGTCCAGCTGGCCGGTGTTCTCGCTGCACGGGAGCGCCGACGGCTGCGGGGCAGCTGGTCGCGCGCGCAGGACACTGACTGGCTGCGGGGGGGTGCAGGCTCTGTTCGCTTCGTGGGAGCTGCGCGGCAGTGTCCCGATGGAGCCGGTGCTGCAGTGGACGGCCCTGCACTCGGGACGGGCACGTCTGTCCGGTCCGAAGCCGGTGCGGGGCCGCTATCGCCGCCTTGGCATCTCGGGCCCCCACCCGCAGGCGGCCGGTGCCGTCGCGCTGGAGGCTCTCACCTGCTTGCCCTGGCGGTTGGGCGAGATCCCGGAGACGCCAGGGCATCTGTGGAGTGTGACCAGCCGCGCGTGAGGAGCGCACGTCCGCGTGCGGGGGGGCTGCTCCGTGCTCAGATGCGGAAGCCGATGTGGGAGACGTGGTGGTAGGCGCCATGGTCGGAGCCGAGGCTGTCCGCGATGGCGCCCCACGCGTCGTCCAGGGCTTTCTGGTCGCACGAGTTCCAGGCCTCCACGACCCGCCGCCAGTCGGTGCGGACCGTGATCCTGCGAATGTTCAGCTCGCGACGCCGGTGGGGAGCGACATGCTGCTGGTCGACCGGATGCACCTCGATACGGGTGCCGCGGCCGTCGTTCCACAGGCGCTGCTTGTAGTAGCCGACGAGATTGTGGCGGCGGCAGGCCCAGAAGGCCCGGTCGATCTTTTCCAGGTTGGCCGGCAGAGGGCGCTGGCGTGCTGTCCTCCACCGGGCGATGGTCCGCTCGGTCACGGTGACCTGGGCCAGCCGTAACCAGGCAAGTCCCTGCTCGTCCCTCGCCAGGTAGCGCAGACGGACGGCCAGGCCTCTGGGATCGCTGATGGGTGCCAGACTCCCGTTGGCTGCCCGTTCGTCGAGGTGACGCGCCAGCGCGGCCCCGCCGGATATGCCGGTAGCGCCGTAGCGCCCGAACCCCTCCCCCGGCTGCGCGGGCGGCGGAGGGAGGATCCCGCTCGTCGGGAGCGTCACAGGTTCCACGATCGGTCTTCCGCCTTGTCTGCTGTTGTCGTAGTGAAGTGATGGTCTGCCTGGCGTGGTGGAGCTGGGAAGTGCCTGGTCCTCTGGGGTGAAGGCGGCTTGCTGATCCATCGGCGGCCGGGGCCGGTCCGGGGGCGTCGTCGCCGTCTGGGCGCGTCGGGTCCCCACTCGCAGGTGCCTCCTGCTGCCGCGCTGGAGGCCGTCACCTGTCTGCCTTGGCGGCTGGGTGAGACCGAGGAGGCGCTGGCACATCTGTGGAGTGTGGGCAGTCGCGTGTGAAGGGGCCATGGCCGCGTGCGGTGGGTTCGAGCTGGGGCACGCTCAGATACCGAAGCCGATGTAGGAGACCTGACGGTACGCGCCGTGGTCGGAGCCGAGGCTGTCGGCGATGGAGTTCCAGGCATCGTCCAGGGCCTGCTGGTCGCCCGAGTTCCAGGCGTCCACGACCCGTCGCCAGTCGGTGCGGACATTGATCGTGCGTATGTTCAGCTCACGGCGGTGGTTGGGGGCGACATGCTGCTGATCGACCGGATGGATCTCAATCCGGGTGCCACGGCCGTCGTCCCACAGGCGCTGCTTGTAGTAGCCGACAAGGTTGTGGCGGCGGCAGGCCCAGAACGCCTGGTCGATCTTTTTCAGATTGGCCGGCAGGGGACGTTGCCGTGCCGTCCTCCACCGGGCGATGGTCCGCTCGGTCACGGTGACCTGAGCCAGCCGTAACCAGGCAAGTCCCTGCTCGTCCCTCGCCAGGTAGCGCAGACGGACGGCCAGGCCCCTCGGATCGCTGACCGGCGGCAGGCCGTTCATGCCCGCACGCTCGTCAAGCTGACGGGCCAGCGCGACTCCCCCGGATACGCCAGCGGCACCGTAGTGCCCGTATCCCGCCTCCGGCCGCGCTGGAGGCGGTGGGAGGGTTCCACTGATCGGAGGATTCGCAGGTGTCATGACCGGCTCGTGTTTCCTTTCTGCCGTTAAATCCGCAACGGACACAGACCGTGTCGCTGCTGCCTTGGGATCACCATAGAAGACAGAGACAGTGCGCGCAGACGGGATCCTGACAGCCAACTCCCCTGTGTTGGGCATGAGATGAGGTATCCGAAGGAGCAGTTCTGGAGACTGCAAGCGGGACTCGCCCACTGGAATCGGTGCTTCGGTACGCGGACGAGGATGACGTCTCGCCGGGTGGCCTGAGGAGTGGTTGGCCCGAGGGTGTGGATGGAAGCGGTGCGCGGCCGCCCGCAGCCTACCGACGCACGCTCACAGCCAGCGCGGGAAAAATGTCGCCGATCTCGTACGTGGCCGCGGTCCCGGACCGGACGGCCCCAGCCGCCGTATCCGCCCCCGCATCGGCGGCTGTCTGCGCGACCGCCGCCCACCGCGCGACCAGCCCGAACAGATCCGCAGGGTCCGCATCGTCCAGGGCAGTCTGGAAGCGGTCGCGTAGCTCAGGCGGCAGCTCGCGGCGGATCGAGCCAACCGTACGGGGCCGGTCGGTCGGCCCCGTGGCGTGGCCGGGGAGTTCAGCGGGCATTGCAACCTCCGGTCTCGGTGCCTCGTCCAGGCTACGCGGGCCTCCCTGCACGGCTTCAGGCCTCCAGACCGCGGGGGTCGTCGCGCAGCAGGTCGTCAAAGAGGGTGGCGGCGTTGCCGGGGCAACTTGAGCGGGGCTTCGGTGTTCGCCACGTCGACTGCCAGGGCGGCCGCGACGGCCGCGTCGTGGTTGCTGAGTGGGGCCACGACGCATGATGGGGCCGGCCCGAAGTCTTCGGCGGTGGTGGTGTCAGCGCTGCTCGGTGGACAGCAGGGCGATGAGGGTTCGAAGGTCGTCTGCAGCAAGGTTCTTGCGGAGGCTGCGGGCAATCTTCTCTGGGTCTGCCACGGGCACACTCAGTGTTCTGTCGCGAAGGCCTGCTTCCACCATGGCGGCGTGCAGGGAGGGGATGTCACCTGATTGCACGCGGTCGAGGAGGTCCGGTCGGTGTTCTTTGAGCTGGCGCAGGGCGCGTTGTCTGCTGTTGCCCGCAGGGCGGGGCAAACTGTGTACATTGTTAACGTTTTCCGGGTCGTCGTCCCGGGCGGAGGCGGGCGTCGCAGGGCGCCCCGGCCGCCGCTGCAGCTCGGCGTCGAGCAGGGCGAGGGTCGTGGTGTCGTCGGCGGCCAGGCGCCTGACGAGTTCCTCGGTGGCCCCCAGTCCTTTGAGGGGCGGTGTGCAGATGAACTGCAGGAAATCGTCGTAGCGCACTTCCTCTCCCCGCAGGGTCACAAAGTGACGCCACTTGCCGTCCTCCAGAACCTGCCGGAGCAGGCCCGGAACGCTGGCCAGTCCGTTCTTTCCCCGGTCGAGACTGGAGCTGAGGGCGTCGATGACGACTGACCGGGCTCTTAGATCGTCCATGGGAGCTGCGGGCTCGGCTGGGTTCATCGAGGTCCTCCGGCGTCCAGGGATGCGGCCCAGCCGGTGGCGAAGGCAATGCCGTCCTTGGTCTGGGCGATGGTGCCGAACTCCGCGCTCGCACCGGTCTCTCGGTTGACGCGGGCGCGCACCTTGGCGAAGTCATCGTCGTAGTAGCGGCGTGCGATGTATTTGCAGATGGAGTTCAGCTCGTCCTGATACTTCTTGCGGACCCGGAACGCAGCCGTCTGCATCTGCACCGCGGCCGGGGTCGGCTGTAGGGGTTCGTGTGGGACCTGGGCGGGCACGGGCGGCTGGATGCGGCTTCGCGAGATCAGCTTGCGGATGACGGCGACATCGGTCTGGGCCATGCCGTCCTCGTCGATGATGCGCTGCGCAAAGTGGTGGTCCTCCACGGTATGCAGCTCGGAACCCAGGAAGGTCCGTTCCAGCTCGACGTCTTCGACCGAGAAAGAGGAGAAGCCGAGTTGCTCGGTTGCTGCCGCGGCCTGCCCGTCGTCTGCGTCCTTGACGGTGTGAGCGGGTGACGTGTCTGGCCCGGTGCCGCCGGCGGCCTGGGAGGGCAGGCTCAGTCCGCCCGCTTCATAGTCGGCAACCTGCTGTTCGAGTTCAGTGATCTCGTGGACGATGTCCTTGTCGATGCCCTGGGCGAGTTCACGCAGCGCGTCGAGAGAGGGCATGAAGACCACGGCGGGTCCCGAGTCGGCCCGGTCGGGAATCCGCACGACACGTGCGGTGCCCTGGGCGAAGAACAGTTCCGTCTGGGTCCTGGTCAGCCAGACAAGAACCCGCAGGCGGGGGATGTCCACGCCTTCGGAGACCATCCGGATCGCAATGATGTAGGGATCGTCGCTGTCGGTGAAGTCTTCGAGGACCTTGCGCGCGTCAGGGTTCTCACTGATGACGACGGCCGGATCATGACCGGTGGTCTGCTTGATCAGGCGTTCGTAGGCACGGACGTGCTCCTTGTCGTTGGCGAGGATCAGGCAGCCCGCGTTGGGGACCGTGCGGCGGATGGCCATCAGTTCCTTGTGGACGGCCGGCAGCAGATCGGAGAACCATCCGCTTTCCGGGTCCATGACGACGCCCATGAACTTCGAGTGGTCGCTGCGGGAGACGGCCTCGGAGATGCTGGCGCTCATCGGCACCGTCTCCCCGAACGGGAGTTCGTTGACCTTGGCGTCGTAGAAACGGAAGTCCAGTCCGCGGATGACCTGATCACGCACGCCGCGGCCGGTGCCGTAGTCGTAGTCGCGCACGATCCGGCGCACCCCGTCGGGGCCTTGGTGGTAGCGCGCGAACGGGATGCGGTCCATGTCCGAGCGGGTCGGGGTGCCGGTCAGCAGCAGTCGGTAGCGGGCCAGTTCGAACGCGGTCTGCACCGCGATCCCCCAGGCCTTGTTCTCCCCGGTGTGGTGCGCTTCATCGAGGATGACCAGGGTCCGGCGGATCTGCATGGCTTTGCTGAAAGGCGACAGCCGTCTCCTTCTTGCTGGCCAGCAGTCCGAAGGTCACCGATCCGCCGATGAATTCACGGGACTGGCTCAGCGGTTTGCTTCCCTGCATGTCCGGGTTGAGGGCGATTCCGAACTGGGCTGCCTTGTCGGCCCACTGCCGGGTCAGCGCCTCGGTCGGCGACACCACGATCACGAAGTTGATCTGGCCCTGCTGGATCAGGTACTTCGCCACCGCGAGGGCGTACTCGGTCTTGCCGCCACCGGGACACACGGCAGCCAGATAGGTCTCCGGCAGACGGCTCGTGAAGTCCTCGTACGCCGCCTGCTGCCACTCTCGCGGGCTGCGGACCCAGATCTGCGACATGACCGTCCCCTCGTTCTGCGACCCTTCGGCACCGTGACGTCAGCCACCCGCTCCCCGCCCGTGCCGTATCCGCTCACAGGGCAGAACGATCTACCGGCGATTCTGTATCGGGCCGCCACGACTTCCGACCGCCTGTTGTGCGCCTGCGTCCTTCTCGGCTGGGTGCTGGTGCGGGATGGGGCTCTGGATCCGCCTCGCACTGGCTGACGCGGCCGCGCAGGACGGACGGCACGGCCGGCCTCGCCCAGCGGGTGCTGCGCGTGCACACCGAGCAGATCGTCACCCGGGCTGGCATGCCGTGGAGCCCGCATCTGTCCCCCTGTCCAGGCCTCCGCGGCAAACCGCACGGCAGCCCGGGCAGGGGTGGGCGGAGGCGGTGGGTGATGATGATCGGTATGAATGAGCAGTGGGCCGGTGTGGTGGGCGCGGTGGCCGGCGGGGTGTTGGCGGGAGTGCCGGCGCTGTTGAGCGCCTGGTGGAGTCGCCAGAACCAACGTGAGCAGACGCAAGCCCAGCACGTTCTTTTGGCGGGTCAGCTGCAGTCGGCTCATCTGCTGCAGGTGATGGAGCCGCGGCGGCGTGTGTACGGCGACTTTATCGCCGCGGTGCACCAGCTGCGCAGCAAGCTGTACGAGGCCTGGAACAGGGGGCACGGAGACAGCTACGGTCCGTTGCTCGTCGTCCTGGAGGATGAGGAGCTCAGCCGGCGGCTGGAGCATGTGCGCGCCCAGATCGCACTCGAAGGTCCCGAGCCGGTCGTCGCCGCGGCCGAAAGTGTCATGGAACTGGTCGGCACCTTGTATGCCCATGTCTTTTCCGTTGAGGAGAGTGGCATCATGGGCGAATTCGCCGCTGCTGGCGAAGAGGTGGCCGCTCCTGATGAGCTGGCTGAGCTGAAGCAACGGCTGGACGTCATGATCACAGCCGCCCGTCAGGCCCTGGCCGAGCACGGAGCCACCGCGCTGCTGCCATCCACCCGTCTCTGAAGCCGCCCTTTCTCGCGTGCAGTCACAGCCCCTCAGCAGCGTCAGGTTCACACGTGCCCTTGGAGATGGTGACGTTGGTGTCGGGACGGCCGGTAGACCCGGAAGAGGCACGCCAGTTGATGCTGCGTAACGGGTGCAGGCCGAAAACCGCGTTCACCAAGGCCAAGGAGCCCTGGCCGAGTACGTGTGAGCGCTGCGGTGCGGATATCGATCCGACGTACGACAGCATTGCCTCCAAGGCGCGAAGGCTCGGTGACGCGCCACGCGGCTGCAGGAACTGCGCGGACCGTGCGCTGGCCGAGAGATTCCGGCTGGATGAGGCGGAACTGGCGAAGACGATCGCCCTGGCCAACATCAAGCCGCTGGAGCCGTATACGAACAACAGCAGCCGGATGGAATGCATTTGCCTCAACGAGGGCTGTCCGCGCGAGGGCAGACCGATCAAGGTGCTGGTCAAGGCGGTCCGGCGGGGCGCCATGGCGTGCAAGTACTGCGCGCGGCGAGCCATCGACTCCGATGAGGCTGTTGCCGTCATGCGGGAGATGGGCCGTGTGGAGCCCGCCACCGCCTACGTCCGGGTGGATGAGCCGTGGCCGGGCACCTGCCTGCGCTGCCAGCAGCGGGTGCGGCCCCGCCTGCACGACGTGATGCGGGGCCAGGGTGCGTGCCTGCACTGCGCTCCGAACACTCCGCTGACCCCGCAGCAGGCGTGGGAGCGCGCGATCGCCTACCGGTTCCGTCCAAGCGATCCGCAGGCCTTCAAGAACACCAGCAGTCCGTGGCCGGGCACTTGCCTGAACTGCCGCGGCCCGGTGAACCCGGCCCTGGGCAACCTCTATCGCGGGCAGGGAGCCTGTAACTCCCGTACCTGCAAGGTCACTGGATTCAAGGACAGCGCGCCGGGGCTCGTGTATCTGCTGCAGCGGACGTGCGATCCGGCCATGGCGAAGGTCGGCATCTGCGAAGATGCCGCGCGCAATACACGGTTGCAGGTCCACGCGCGCAACGGCTGGGAGGTCGTCTACACCCGGTCGTTCAGGGTGGGGCTGCATGCGCGGCTGGTGGAGGATGCCGTCAAACGGCTGTGGTTTGACGAGCGCGGCTGGAAGAACGGTCGGGCCCGCGGGGAGCGGTGGAGTGACGGTTACACGGAGACGGTGCTCCTCGATGACGCCGAGCGCGACGAGCCGTGGATGGTCGTGACGAGTCTGGCGCTGTGGGCGGATGTCCTGAGCGCGGCCGAGCGTCTGGGCTTCGACCTGGACGAGCAGCGTTTGGAGGCATCCGTGAATTAACTGCCGCGGCGGCGCTGTGCATGCAGCCTGCGCGGCTTCCGACGCGCGGAGGCGTGTGGCGTTGCGCCAGGCTTGCTCGTCGACAGCCTGTGTGCGGTCACCGGGGCCCGGAGTCCTGGAGGGAGCCGCTCCTACCCGGGGGCGATTGAGACCGGTCGCAGATGACCGCGCCGGCAGCCGGCTTCGGCGATGGGTGTTCGCATGCGACCGACTCGGAGGCCACTATGCCTGGAACAAGCGACTTCCTGGGATGAATTTGATCATTTTTGGTGTTTAGTTGCGTAACTGCTGTCGCATGCGGACCATGAATGAGTTCCTGCGCAGGTGTACGGCGTCTTCCTCCAAGTCCCCGCAGCTCTCAGGGGCACCTCGCCACCCGGGCCCGCTGACGGCCGGGGTGGCGTGCCGGAGTGAGGTGCGGACAGAAAAGCGGGCTGACGATGGGGTTGCGTACGGAACAGCTGTGGGCGGTTGCGCAGCAGTGGGCGGGTAACACGGTCCGCCAGCTTCTCGTGCCGGCAGGGGATCTGCAGGTCAGCGATGGACCCGACGGCTCCTTCGTGCACAACTCGTTCGGCCGCTGGGACATCGCCCGGGAGGGGGCGGCGACGTTGAGCGCTGAGCTCCCCGATGGCGGTGGGGGAACGGTCAGTTGGAGAGGGCCGCAGGATCTTCTGGCTCCGCAGACGGTGCTCGCGTCGTACGCGGGTGCGATCGAGTTGCACGATGCGGTGCGGGAGGGCGGCTTGAGGCCGCCGCAGGGCGGGGCCCTGCATGCGGTGATCGGGTACTGGTACTCGACGCTTCCCGAGCCGGGTCTGGTGGTCATGCCGACCGGCACGGGCAAGACGGAGACGATGCTGGCCCTGCTGGTGGCCTGCCGGCCTGAGCGGCTGCTCGTGCTCGTGCCCAGTATCGCGCTGCGGGACCAGATCGCAGCGAAGTTCGAGTCGCTGGGCGTCCTGCAGCAGGACGTGGTTTCCCCCGGTGCGCTGCGGCCGTGTGTGGGCCGGGTGACCCGCCGGTTCACCGACGCGGCCGAGGCGAAGGCGTTCACGGCGGCCTGCAATGTCGTGGTGACGACGCCGCACGTGCTGCACCACTGCACGCCGGAAGCGCGGGAGGCGCTGCTGTCCGCGTTCAGCCACTTGATCGTCGATGAGGCCCACCATGCGCCGGCCTCGACCTGGTCGAGTGTGATCCGGCAGTTCGAGAACCGGAAGGTGCTGCTGTTCACCGCGACACCGTTCCGGGAGGACGGCAGGAAGATTCCCGGGAGGACGATCTTCCGCTACCCGCTGCGCCAGGCCCAGGAGGAGGGGTATTTCACCCCCATCGACTACCGCACGGTACTGAGCCTGGAGGGCAACGACCGCAAGGTCGCTGAGCTGGCGGTGCAGCGGCTGCGCGACGACCTGGCCGCCGGGTTCGATCATCTGCTGATGGCGCGGGTCAATACGGTCAGGCGGGCCCTGGAGGTCTGTGCGCTGTATCAGGAGGTGGCGCCCGATCTTGGTCCGGTGGCGCTGTATGACGGGTTGGCGTCGCCTGCGCGCACCGAAGCGCTGGCGGGGATGCGGGATCGCAGCTGCCGCATCGTGGTGTGCGTGAACATGCTCGGCGAGGGTTTCGACATGCCCGAGCTGAAGGTCGCGGCCGTGCACGACGTCAAGAAGAGCCTCAGCCCGATGATCCAGTTCATCGGGCGGTTCACCCGCGGTGCGTCGGCCGTGTCCGGCCGGATCGGTACCGCGTCCGTGTTCGTGGCCCGTGATCCTGAGGCGGCGTTGTCTCCGCTGCGGGACCTGCTGAAGGAGGACGCGGACTGGAATCTGGTGCTGCAGGACATCACCGAGCAGAGCACGGCCCGCGGCGAAGAGCTCAGCGAGTTCGACGCCTCCTTCTCGGACGTTCCGGATGGCATGGCGGTCAGTGTCCTGGAACCGAAGATGAGTGCTGTGCTGCACCGTGCTCCGTCGGGCGAATGGGATCCGCAGGCCGCCATCGGCCGCTACGGGGAGGAGCGGGTGCTCGGGCAGAGTGTCGCCACCGGCGCCGACGGCCGCATCGCCTGGTTCGTCGTGGAGCATCGCACCCTGGTGGACTGGGGTGCCCCGCAGTTTCTGGAGCAGGTCCTCTACGAACTGGTCGTCATGTACTTCGACGACGCGCGCAGGCTGCTGTACGTCTACGGCTCTCACAAGCGGGGCGACTACACGGAGCTGGCCAGGGCGGTCCTGGGCGGTGACAGCCGGCCCGTCAAGGGACTCGACACGTTCCGGGTGTTCGCCGGACTGGACCGTGTGGTGGCCACCAACGTCGGTCTGCTGGACTCCCATGACCATTTCAACCGCTTCTCGCTGCTGGTGGGCAGCGATGTCTACGAGGCCCTCGACGCGGCGGCCCGCAAGAACCGCAGTCAGACCCACATCGTCGCCTCGGGCCTCGACGACGGCACCAAGGTCACCATCTGTGCGGCTCTGTCGGGGCGCTTCTGGTCTCCGCGCACGGCCCCCAACCTGCTGGCGTGGATGATGTGGTGCGACGAACAGGGCGCCAAGATCCTCGACTCGAGCGTGGACCTCGAGCATGTGATGGCCGGCTTCATCATCCCCGTCGAACAGACCGAACGCCCTGCGTACCCTCTGCTCGGGCTGGAATGGCCCTGGCAGTGGCGCGCCGGTCTCTCGGAGGGTCCGCCCTTCACGTACAACGAGCGGTCCCACCCTGTTGCCGATGTCGGCTTCCGCGTGGACGACTTCGCCGCCGAGGGGCCGCTGCTGTTCTCTCTCCTCTCCCCGGACTGGGAGGTCCCCTACAGCGCCGAGTTCACCGACCAGGGGCTCACCTACTCCCCTCTCGGTGAGGACGCCGTCGTGCGCTACCAGCGCACCCTCATCCCGGCCTCCGAGTGGATCAACAAGCACAAGCCGTATCTGTTCTTCGCCGGCGACCGTGTGCTGGCTCCCGACGACCGTCTGCTCGCGCCGCGCACCGACCTGCCGCCCTTCGACCTGTCCCTGCTGACCCCGCTGGAGTGGAACGGGGTGGACATCCAGGTCGAGTCGATGGGACCGCAGCGGCTGGCGCACTCTGTGCAGCACTACATGTCTCTCCACCTGAGCGGGCAGCAGCACTTCGACGTCCTGCTCGACGACGACGGCGCCAATGAGGTGGCCGACCTCGTCGGGATCTGCGCAGACGAGACGGACATCACCATCACCCTCGTGCACTGCAAGTACTCCCACGAGCCAACACCCGGCCGCCGCGTCGCCGACCTGTACGAGGTGTGCGGCCAGGCCGTGCGTGGTGCGAAGTGGCGGGAGTACGGCGTCGAGGCATTGCTGCGGACCCTGTACCAGCGCGCCGTGAAGTGGGCCGCCCGCAATCCGGGACGAAGCCCGTACGTGATCGGCAGCATCGACGAGCTCTACCGCATCCGGGAGCGGGTGCCTCAGCTGCGCCCCCACATCAACACCGTCATCGCCCAGCCTGGCTTGTCGGCGGCCGCATGCAGCAGCGAGCAGCAGCTCCTGCTGGCCGGAGCCCACTCCTGGGTCAAGGCGGTGACCAAGGGCGCCTTCGTCGTCTACTGCAGCGCTTAGAGCGTCTGTGCGGGCGCCGGCAGCACTGGCTTGGCCAGGGCGAACACGCTCCTTGAGGCGATCGTCGCCCCTGGCTGCAGCTGAGGGACCATGCACGATCAGGCCGGTCCTGCCAGGGGCACGGCGGCGTCAGGCGCGGCGGCAGCGCTCTCGAAGCTCGGATAGGACGGCTTCTTCGCGCGCGTTGATGGCGCCGTCCACCGTGGCCACCCGGTCGGCTACGTCGAGGAGGTCACTCAGATCCCCTCGCTCGGCGTCGATGCGCCGCCACACCTCGGCGGGGTCGAAGTCGACGAGGCTGGCGAGCTGTTCGTCGACGACGTGATGCTGCTCCCGGGCCAGTCTCGTCAGGTGGCGCATCAGCAGCGTCTCATCGTCGGCGGTCTTGGGGTTGGCGCGGATGACGAGCCAGGCGACCCACAGCATCAGCTGCGGGTGCTGACTGCGCCTGCTCAGGTTCTCGGCGAGTTCGATGATCCGCGCTTCGTTGCGGAAGACGGCTTGCGCGTGGCGCCCCGCGATCAGTGTCGTATAGCGGTTCACGGCCACCGCAAGGGGAATGCCGACCCCGGGGATACCGATCTTGATGACGTTGCGCTGCAGAAGAGACTTCCCGACGAAGGGCAGGCCCTTCGCAGCGGTGAGCACCGTTTTGGAGTAGAAGCGCTTGATGACCCGCCGCGTCATGGCCGGGACCACCTTGAGCACGCCTTCCCTCACTACTGCCCCGCTCTTGATCGTGAAGGCCACACGGATGAGCTTCCACATGTCATCGGGGTCGGACAGGTCGAGCGGGGTTCGATAGAGGACGGCAATGTCGTAGGCCAGGCGGAGCTGGAGCCGGGTGACGAAGGCGAGATCGACCATCGTCGTGACGCCGGCAGCGGGGACGGTCAGCGCCGAGGCACCACCGCGGGGGCCGATGGTGGCGGCGATGGTCAGCGTGTAGGCGCTGGCGGAGAACCCGCCCTCGAGTGCGGCATACCGGGCCGCCATCTTGATCCGCTCGTCGACGATGGCGTCCGCGGGCAGGCCCTCATACCGCTTTTGGAAGTACTCCCAGTTGACGGTGTCTGTGTAGGAGGCGAGGGCGTGGGCGCTGAGCTTGGTGAACCAGTCGCCTGACCTGATGTCGTCCGGGCTGAGCCCTGTGACGAACTCCCGCAGCTCGGCTCGCTCATGGGCGACAGCCTCCCGGTCGGTGCTGGCGCCGACGGTGTCATACGGCACTTCGGTCATAGCCAGCACTCCCCGGCGGTTGAGCGTGCAGTGCGGACAGGAAATGCAGCCGGGCTGAACGAAGCCTTTCGCCGGCGCCTCCTGTTGAACCTGAGATGCGGGGGCATCAACTCGCCTGCGGGATGGCAGGCGTGATGGCACGATCATGCTCCACGCGGGCTGTTTCCAGCAGGCGCCGCCAGGACGTGACCGTGGGCCGTCGCCGCAGCAGAGCCCGGCGCTCTCGCTCGGTCATGCCTCCCCACACGCCGAATTCAATGCGCTGGTCCAGGGCGTAGGCGAGGCACTCGGTCCGCACGCGGCAGCCCCCGCACAGCGCTTTGGCGCGGTTTTGCGCGGCGCCCTCGACGAACAGGGCATCGGGCTCAGCCGTCCTGCACAGTCCTTGCGCACTCCAGCCCGTTTCCCCCATGCCGATGCCGCCTCTCCCCTGGCCTGACCTGTGAGTTGCCCAACGTACCGGGCAACAGGCATATGACACTACGCTGTTGAGACAGGCCCTATCCTGCATCCGCCCTGCGGCGTCACCCCTTGGGGTGACCATGCTTGCCTCCCGTACGCGAAGGCGGTAAGGGAGTTGGCACACCCGGCATCGGCATCGGGCGCCTTCTGCGGCGGCCGGGCCCGAATGCCCTGCGACGATCAGCGGGCCTCCTCCGGTGGCAGCCTGGTGAGAGCGCGTACGGCGCGGTGCTTGAGGGTTGTGATGGCGCCATCGCTTCTGCCGTCACGCGGGCGGTCTCGGCAAGCTGGAGCCCCTGGAGGAAGCGGAGCGTGACACACTCCTGTCTGCAGCGGGGCAAGCCGGCGCCCGGCATTGCAGATCCGCGTTCGGCCAGAACTCCAGGACACGGTCCTTCGGGGAGGACTCGGCCTCACCGGCCTCAAGCAGTTCGCCGGTGGTGACCTCCAGGCGGAAACGGCCCGACCAGGGCGTCATCAAGCTGACGTCGTGCCACCCGGATCTGTCGCCTGCCGGCCTGTTGTCATACGCCCTGTTCCGGGAGCTCTCTCACCCGTTGTGCAGGATTCTGGCCTGCGGGAACCGGACATGCGGAGCGGATACCGGCATCGCGGAATCCGGTCGAGGGCCCGCAGCCCATCCGTGGGCGATTCCTCGTCCTGCGGGCTAGCGAGATCTCCCCGTCCTCTGCAACGCACACAAGGCGAGGCGCGCCAGGGCGGCATGCTGGCGAGGGGCCGTGCCCAGCAACAGAAGGCCTGGGCCGGAGAGTTCACCGGCTGGCGTGTCAGTGGCCGCGGTTAACCTCGAAGGCTTACACGGAGGAGGTCGTGTTGACGTACGGTTCGCTGACGCCGGAGGTGCCGCTGGGCCCCTTCGAGGCATCTCCCATCAAGGTCTGGTCCGCGCCGGGCAAGGCCGCCAAGCTGCACGCCCGGGAGGACTGTTCCCGCATACGCACCGGCCGCGTCATGTCGAGCGAGATGCCGCTGCGGGCGGTGGTCGAGCGGATGTGTCCGCAGTGCGCCAGGTACGGGGCGTGGGCGCGGCCGGGGACCGGAGTCGGTCTGTTCCTGGGTGCGCTGACCGGTCTGGGGCTGCTGCACGAACTCGGCAGCTACGGCGAGGCGGACGAGGACACCTTCACCGACGACGAGGTGAAGCAGGCGGCCCTCCTGCTCCTTGAGGCCCCGCAGGATGAGGGGGCCGACCCTGACGCGGACGAGGAAGAGGAGGAGGGCTGGCGTGCGCGGCGGGAGGCTCAGCAGCTGCGCGACTCGGTCGTGGAGCAGTGGCGCAGCGCGGCGGCCAGTCTGCACCGCTCCCATCGCCTCCTTGCTCTGTTTCCCTGGCTGAAGCCCTGGGCCGATGCCCGTATGCGGCTCAAGGCCGATCATGTCGCTGCGCTCCAGCAGCAGGCTGGGCACCTGCTCTCCCGGGAAGCGCTCACAGCGGCGGCCGGCGTGGCGGCCATGGGCCCCCCGGACCTGCCGGCCGAGGATCCGGCGTTCGCCCTGCTGGGCACGCCCACGGCGGTGGCGCAGGAGTTGGCCTCGCTGTGGCGGCGGTGGAGCCGCCAGGCCGCCGACAGCTGGGAGCACCCTCGCGAACACGGCAACCTCGCCTACGGCCTCGTCCGCAGGGTCAGCGGCCGGCGCAAAGGGTGGGATGCGGCGCTGGAGCGCGCCGAGGAGCTGGTGACGGCCTGGACGCTGGCGCTGCAGGCGGGTGCGGCAGGTGAGCAGGACGAGCGGATGCTGCTGGTCCGACTCCCGGAGCAGGGGCTGGATGATCCGCTCAGCCGTGAGGAGGCTTTCCTTGGCCGTCTGAGCGAGTGGGAGCTGGGCGTGCTCGCCTGCTGGGCCACCGAAGCGGACTGGGAAGGGCTGACCGTGACCCTGCAGGTACCCGAGCCGGTCGCGGCCCGTCTGCTGTCCCAGCCTTCGGCTCTGTCGTGCCTGACGCCCGAGCAGACCCACGCCGTGCAGGACGCGGAACCCGAGGAGCCCGTCGAGACGGTGGGACCCGGAGTGTTCGACGACACGCCGGTCAGCGAGCGGCGTCCGGTCACCCCAGGTGATCTGCGGGCCCTGCGTACCATCTCGCGGCAGGTGGACCAGCTGTATCTGGTGCTGTCCTTCGAGGCCGGACCTGAAGTGTTGCCGCTGTCCGTGCTGGAGGCGCGGGTCGCTCACGGAGGCCAGTACGTCGTCGTGGCGGCTGCCGGTGATCTGCCCGACCAGCTGGTGACGGCCCGGCGTGAGGAGCTCACAGCCGCCACTGTGGCGGATGATGATCCGGTCTGGATGCCCCGCATCCACCAGCCCGCTCACCCGGACTTCGGCCGCCGCCTGGGCACGGCCGACGGTGAACGGCTGGTGGTGCGCCTGGCCCATGGGCGCTCGCACCCCGATGCAGCACTGCGCTGTCTGCTCCTTGCCCGCGCAGTGGTGGATCTGCGCGACCTCGCAGAGCGGTATGACGCGAGCGGCGAGCGCCGTGATCTTGTGCCCTTCCCTGTGTGGGACGGCCTGCTGGCCATGGAACAGCTGGATCTGCAGCCCTTTGCGCCCGTCCGGGAGGACGGTGCAGGGCGCGGGGGGTCAGGTCTGCCGCTGGGCGTGCTGGCCTCCGCGCAGCTGTACACGACGGATGCCGCAGGCCAGTTCGAGGGCCGGGCCCACTCCCCCGGCTGCCAGCACCAGGGCCGCGACCGTGGTCTCAGCCGGTACTACGACCTGGTGAGCGTCAAGCAGATGCTGGGCACCGAGCGGTTCGACCCGTGCAGCAAGTGCGGCGGCTACGCCACCCGCCGCCTGTCGACAACGCAGGTCTCCTACTACCGTGCCGCGCACCAGGTGCACGACCTCGCCCGACAGGTCCGGTGGGTCCTGGACCACCCCAACCTGGAAACGGACACCGCCTCGCTCCTGGCCGAACTCAAGGAATGGGACGCCGCCGCCTCGCCTGACACCTGGTTCGACGCAAAAGACGAGGAGAGGCAGTGGAACCGCTTCATCCGCCGCCTGCTGCAGCAACTGGAGGCGGCAGTCAACCGTCCCCGGCCGTCGTGAGACGAGGTCTCGGGCCACATCCGCCCGGGACTCTCCGTCGAAACGGCTATGGGGTTCCCCGGCGACTGTGCTCAGGCCGCCACCGGCATCAAAGGTGAGGCCTGGGGGCGCTACCACTGTTTGCGCAGCGCCTTGATCACGCTCGTGTGCGTGGGGCCCAGGCCGCGCAGTTGCTTCATGGTGCGCCGCAGGTTGTAGGAGTCGGGTTTGACCAGCGGCCGGGTTCGTACGGCGACCAGGTGCGGGTTGAGAAGGTAGTTGGTGGTCAGGACGGTTGCCCCGTGTGCCAGGAGGAATTCAAGTACGCGCAGTTGCTTGTCGCTGTTGCGAGACAACCGGCTGAGTGCTGACAGCGGGACCACCGTGACGTTGCCGTCCTTGACCTGCTGCATCATCGCCAGCAGTGCCTGGTCGAAGCGCGGGTCGATGGCCGAGGCGATGACGCTTTGCCCAGCGGGCAGATTTTTAACACGGGTGGCCTGTTCGGCATGGGTCTTCTCGTGGCTGCCCGGCAGGCTCGGTACAGGCGCCTGGGGCATGGTGTAGGTGCGCTCGGTGTCGTCGGATGCCATCAGGTCGGACAAGGCGGTAAGGCATGCCCAGGCCCGGGGATACTTCGCGTCGACTCCGCCCAGCGTGTTGTTGCTGACCGGCGTGCCGGTTTCTTCAAGCAGTTGAGCGAGCGGTCCGGTGGCGGCCTGGGTGATGGCTGTGATGTCGGGATCACTCAGTGGTCCGCCCAGGGCGTGGAACTCCTCCAGGCGGCTGTTGCGCACTGCTACGACCACGGCAGCCCACAACCAGGCAGGGGCCGACAGCGGCCGATGCTGCGAGACCTCTTCGATGAACGGTGTCACCACTACGTCGAAGTAGTCGACAGGCAGTGCATTCAGCATCCGCGCGCGGCGGATCACATCTACGGTGACGCTGTGGACGTCACCGTCACTCAGTCCTGCACCGGTCAGCAGCTCGGGCAGGGCGCCGCGGCAGAACTCCCGTACGAACACGCTGTTGTTGATGTTTCTGTCGGCTGTCGCTGTCATGCCGACAGCACCCCCTTGTGTTCCATTTTCTCCCCGCGGGCACTCTAGCGGGAGATGATCCGGCGGCACGGGCCAGCGAGAAAAAGCCGGATGCTGCCCCTTCACCAGTCGGGCACCGTGCCGCGCCGGGACTCCCAATCCAATGGCCGCATTGGCCGGTTGCCGTGCTTGTTTCGTCTGGGAGCGGCGGGACGTGGGGGGGCAGCTCACGGTGAGCGCGAGGCCGCGGTGGCGGTTGCCTGGCGCCAGGTGGGTGTGCGTGGGGCGCAGACGGCCCTCGCGGCTGCCAGTGAGGAAAATGTCAGGCGTAGGGACGGGTGGAGTGCTTAGCGTTTGCTCATGACGACGACAACTGCGCGGCGGGAACTGCGGGATGCGCTGGAGCAGGTGGTGCGGCGGTTCCGCAGCATGACGGCGCAGGAGATCAGAGTGTTGTCGCAGCAGTTGGCGGGCGGCACGCGAACACGGCGTTCCAATCCTCTCCTCGACTCGCTGGCGCGTGGTCGGGTGCTGAAGCACCTGGTTGAAGCCGAGTTGCCTGATGCTGCGGCATCAGCGGCCGTGGCGGGCGGCTACGAGGGCAGGACCCCGTGGAGGTCGCGGCTGTCGAATGCGGCGGCGGGCGACAAAAATCTGGCCCTGCAGATCGCGCACGCCTGCCTGAAAATCCTGGCGAGCAGTGAGCAGTTCAGTATCCCCGACGCTGTGGAGCGGGCGGTCGGCTACATGTGCGGTCCGCAGCTTGCAGACTGGGAGTACGTCTGTGTCAACGTCACCCTCGAGGGCGCTCCGTGCGTCGACATCGGTGGGTGGCAGCTCGCCGCGTTCGACTACGCCGGCGATCCGCTGCTGCCGCTGACGGGGGCGCCCGGGGTAGCGGGTGATCTGCTGGCACCGCGTGCTCTGCACGAGATGCACGGCTTCGGTCTGCTGCGCCGCCCGCTCACCGACGACCCGGTCCCGGTGGACGACGACCGCCCACGGGTGCTCGTGTGGCCTGTGCTCGCGCTCAACCTCGCTCTGGCGGTGCCGGTCGTGGCCGGTCCGCGCTACCTAGTGGAACCAGGTCGCCATGTCCTTGACCCGCATCTGGGCTGGCCTCTTCCATCAGAGGTGTCCCGCTGGGGCTACACCCTTGCCCCGCGGCGGCAGTGGCCCTCCTATCTGATCGACCGCCGGCAGGAAACGGACGTCGCCGCGTTCTGCCGCGCATTTCTGGCCGCCGTGGCAGGGCTCGACACCCGGCGCCGGGATCAACTCGCGCGAGCGGCCGACCACTTCCTTTTCGTCAACTGCCACGTCCTGGGCGACTCCCTTGGTGGCGCTGCGGCGTCGCCCCTGCATCTGAGCGAAGGCGCCTTGAAGCTCACCATGGCGCTGGAGAGCCTGCTGGGCGGCGGGGACGGCGGTCACGCTGACCTGAGCCGCAAGATGCAGCAGCGTGCCGCGGTGCTCGTCGGGGCGGACGACGATGACCGGTTGCAGGTCCGCGATACGGTGCGGGTGGGCTACGCGGCCCGTTCGGCCTATGCGCATGGAGGCAAGGACAAGGCGTCGGATCTGCAGGCTTTGCGGGCTGTGGTGTGTCGGGTGCTTGTCCAGTGGGTCGCCCAGGCGGCGCACTGCAGTCGCCTGCTGGGGCGTCACGGCGGTCGGGACGGGCTGGTCAACCTCCTCGACGACGCTCTGCTCTCCCATGGCCTGCGCCAGGAGCACATCGTCGGCCCGCGCGAGGCATTCCATGCCGCCGGCGGCACTGCGCCGCTGCCGCCCGTCGCGGCCTGGGCACCGGACCGGTTCCAGCTGGCCGGCCCCAGCCTTTCCTCCGTCGACCTGGTCTGAGGCCGCGGGAGGCGCGTGGCCCTCCGCCGCCCCGAGCGGGACGGGAAGCGGGTCAGCAGCCTGCGCGGTGGCGGATCCGCATCGGCAGCGGCCGGGGGTGAGTGGGGCGCGGCGTGCGGCTGGCAGCACCACCCGGTAGTCCACGGGGGGGAGAACGTCCAGCGGCTGACGATAGTGGCAAGCGCCAGCGTCACCTCCGTCATGCCGAAGGTGTCGCCGATGCACATATGCACGCCGCCGCCGAACGGCACGTACGCGCCGCCGGGCAGCTCGGCGGCCCGCTCCGGCAGCCAGCGGTCCGGGTCGAAGGTGTCCGCGCGCGAATATGCTGTCCTGCCGGTGCAGCACGTACGGGCTGTAGGCGACGCCGGTTCCCGCGGGGAGCCGCTACGGGCCGAGGTCCGCCTCACGAGTGGTTACCCGGGTGAAGATCCACCCGGCGGGTACAGCCGCAGCGATTCCGTCCGTACCCTCTTGGCCTCCGGCAGCCGGGTCACGTCCTCCCACACGGCCGGCCGCCCAGCACCTCGTCCACCTCCGCGCGTAGCCGCGCGGCGGCTTGCGGGTGTCGGCTCCTCGCCCATGATCTCGCCTATGTACCACTGGGCCGAGGTCGGGAAGCACTGGATGAACCAGCTAAGCATCTTCGCCAGGGGCACCGACAGGATGAGGTCCAGGGCCTTGAGCTGGCCGCCCCGGTGCTCCCTGACGCGCACCGAGGTGGCGAAGTCCTCCAGGACAGCGTGGCGGATGGTCGGCCCGAGGGCGTCGGTCGGGATGATCCGGTCCAGGCTGTCGGCGACCTCGAAGGCCAGTTGGTCGGCGACCTCTCACACGGTCGGCTCGTTGCGGTGGCGCAGCACCCCCCGCGTCTCCGCAGTCGGGACCGAGGCTCCTCCCTCAGCCCACGAGCAGTCCTCGACTCTGGCAGAGTGGGCCACGTGCCCGACTATGACCTGACACGCCTTGGAACTCGCGCCTTTGAGCAGCTCGTGGTTGCTCTGGCTCGTCGGGACATCGGACCGGGGGTGCAGGTTTTCGGCGACGGACGCGACGGCGGCCGTGAGGCCACATTCGAAGGCACGATCAACTGGTCCAGCACCTCGGCCGGAGGCACGGACCGCTTGGACTGCTGGTCGGGATATACCGTCCTGCAGGCCAAGTTCCATGTGAAACCCGGGCCCACCCCACACGACAACGCTCTGTGGTTGCAGGGGCAGATCAAGAACGAGATCGACGGTTGGATCAGGGCTGCGGAAGCGAGCACCCGGACTCGCCTTCCTGAGTATTTGATCTTTGTCACCAACGTCGATCTGTCTGCTGTTGCCAAGGTTGGCGGGATTGACAAAGTGAACCGGGCCGTGAGGACACGGCTGACTGAGATGGAGACCATCCGTAGTGGTCTGCGGGTCAAAGACTTTGCGATCTGGCATGGGGACCAGATCCGCTCGATGCTGGATGCCAATCAGGAAGTTCGCTACGCCTTTCCCGCTCTCCTGACAGCCGGTGACGTTCTGGCGAAACTGGCCCCCGACTGGGTCAGCTTGGGGAGCTTCGATGTACAGGACCCGTTGCGCGAGCAGCTCCTTCATGCGATCAAGGACGATCGCTGGATCCGGCTGAGTCAGTCAGGCGGTCCGGGTGAGGCGAAGCTCTGGCTCGACGACATCGCGATTGACCTGCCCGCCACTCTCGGAAGTCCTGAGGGTGACCTGACCGTCCGAGCCGTGCAGCATGTGCTGGAGCTTGGGGACATGGTGTTGCGTCAGCGCCAGCCAGACCGCGTCAAGCGATCCAACGTTGTGCTCGTTGGCGGCCCGGGACAGGGCAAGTCCACACTCAGCCAACTCATCGCGCAGGCCTACCGGGTGGCACTACTCACGGGCGCCTGTCCGGGGCCTTCAGTCCGGGAAGTGATCGACGGCACCCGCTCGGCTCTCGCCCGGCTCGGGCTGCCGGTGCCCAGCAACCGTCGCTGGCCGACACGTATCGACCTCGCCAAGTATGCCGAGGAGCTGGCCAGCGGCGCCGATGTTTCCTTGCTGCGGTGGATCTCTACACGGCTGTCGGAACGTACTGATCGGGATATCTCTCCCAGCGTGCTCCGTGGGTGGCTCCGAGCATGGCCGTGGGCTCTGATCCTCGATGGCCTTGATGAAGTTCCCTCGGTTGACGCTCGCCGTCTCGTCTACAACAAGATTGACGACCTGCTCACCAGCGCGGAGGACCTCGACGCCGATCTCCTCATCGTGGTCACCACCCGCCCCACCGGCTACGACGAACGCTTTCCCGCAGACCGCTTCGAGCACCTGCAGCTGCAGCGACTCCCTGGGGGTGAGGCGGCAGCCTTCGCTCAGCAGATCACCAACAAGCGCTTCACCGACGATGACGAGATGCGGCTCAAGGTGGCCGCACGCATGCAAGACGCTGCTCACGACCCGGTGACCATCCGCCTGATGGAGACCCCGCTACAGGTGACGATCATGTCGTTCATCGTGGAGAAATTCCCCACGCTGCCCCCTGACCGGTTCACTCTGTTCGACATGTACTACCGGACGATGTTCGATCGGGAAGTCGCCAAAGACATCCCCATCGCGCGGTTCCTGTCCCAGCACCGCACCCAAATCGACCGTCTCCACGAGCGCGTTGGGCTCATCCTCCAAGCCGCCTCCGAAACCGCGGACGGCGCCGAAGCAACGATCAGCCCTCGTGATCTCCACGACGTTGCCCTGCAGCGCCTGTTGGACCGTGGATTCACACCTGCCGATGCTGAAACCCATGCCGGAGCCCTAGTCGAAGCAGCCACCCACCGGCTCGTCCTCCTTGGTCCCCGGGACAACGGAGTCGGCTTCGACATCCGCACCCTCCAAGAGCTGATGGCCGCGCGCGCCGTAGCCGAAGGCGATGACGCTGTCGTGATGTCCCGGCTACGGCTGATCGCCCACCACCCCCACTGGCGCAACACTTGGCTGCTTGCCGCCGGCGAGCTCCTCCTGCGTTCCGAACGCTTCGAAAAGAGGATCCTCGACCTACTCAAACAACTGGACTCCGATCCGCACCGGCTGAATGCCCGTTACCCGGCCGCGCCAGCGCTCGCCGCGGATATCCTCGACGACAACCTCGCCGCCAAACGGCCCCGCTTCGAACGAGGTCTCATCGAACGGCTGCTCAGCGTCCTGGACCGCCCACCGGTCGTTGACCTACATCGCCTCGCCACAACACTCCTGCGCATCGCAAGCACAGGTACCTACCGTCGGCTCGTCTACGAGCGCATCAGCTCTGCTGCGTCAGCCGGAGCCGCACGCCGAGCCGCTTCCGCCCTTGTGCTGGAAGAGATGGCCATGGAGGTTCCCCCTCACGACGCACGGCTCACCAGCATGCTCAATGCCTACCGCGCGCTGGCGATGCCTGAGACTGAGGTGCAGGCAGTTGGCGCCTGGCAGGCTATGTCAACACGCATCATTCCCCTTGAGGGCACCGATGGTACGGAGCTCCATTTCCGTGTGTTGGGCGATGTCGTTCTCTTCTACGATCCGGACGCGAAGACCGTCTCGTTGCCTGCCTATCTCGAGGAACTCGTGGAACCTGTCGGCCTCAGTGGCGAGGATCTAGAAGTCCTGCGAAGCGGCCTCGCGACGCTGTCGACCTCCCGCTTCTGTCTCTCCGGCCCTCCGCCCGGAACTGCCATTCCTGTCGTCCTACTCAGCGGACCGGCGGAACCTCTTGTGCAGGCCCTTCAGAACGAGGATGTAGCAGCATCACTCGACCTTGCCCTTGGCGCCTTGCCATCCACGAAGTGGACTATCGAAGCCATGCTCGGTGCCACCTTCAAACCCAGCCAGAACCGGCAACCTGTCGGACCTGCACTGCTGCTCGCCGTCGCCGAAGACCACACCGCAGACAACTACTACGCGGACTGATCGGCCTGCTGGTGATGGAGGCGGTGCGGGGCCAAGTGGCGGCGGCAGAGACGGAGCTCGGGCTGAGCTGTGCGCCCGTCTCCAGCAGTCCCAGGACCGCTACGACCAGGCCGTCACGGAGGGCGGGGCGGCCTGACTCACTGAGGTCTGCGCGGCCACACGGCCGCTGGGGGCGGATCTGCGTCCTGCCCCCACGGCTGCGGGACCTTGATGGAGGAACGGCAATGGGGCCGCAACAACGAGGGCCAGCCGATCGCGTGGGTGGGCAGCGCACCCGACTTCTGGTAAGCGGCGGAGGGGCCCCGGGCACATGGGCGGCCCGGACACCCGCGGCAAGGCCTCGGTATGTCTGGCTGCTTCAGGTGGCGCCGGGGTTTCCATCAACGGCATCTGCTCGCCTTGCTACTCGGACGCCAGAGTGTGCAGGCTGATGATCTCGCCGCAGATGATGTAAGTATTCAGCGCGCAGAGATTAGCGATCCCGACCGCGACCTCCGCGTGAACTGCCTTGTTCGTCATCTTGTCGATGGCGCTGAACCGCTCGTACAGGCCGGCAACGATGGCGGTGATGAGCACCTTCTCGGAGTCGCTGCTGACCGTCTGCTTGATGAACACGGACAAGCGATTGCGGTGTTTCGAGTCGTCGAGGATCATCCCGTCCGCAGAAGGCTCGTCACGGGCTGGGAACACGTGGTCAACGACAGCTTTCAGGATGCGGCGGCACGTAGTGATCGCCTGGGACAGTTCTTCAGTGACATCGCGCTCGGGTGCGCTGTCGGCTGCCTCCTGGAGGCGCCGGTAGACGGCGCTGAACTGCTGGAGCAGATCCGGCACACCTTCGGCAAGGAGCGCGTCAACCTTGACACGGTAGCCGCCGAAGATGGACTCGTTGATGGTGCCGTAGTCGAGACGACGTTCCCAGGAGCACAGGAGGGCGAACGTCAGGTGCCGGGTCCGGGCAAGGATCTGCTCCCTCCGCACTCGCGTGGCCAGATCCTTCTCGTAGTCGACCTTCTCGCCATTCTCCTTGATCCATTCAAGTTCCTTATCCCAGAACTCCAGCTGAGCAAGCGAGCTACCGTCGATGTTGTCGCTGCCCTCGATCTTGCGGTCATTCATCCACGCGCTGAGGGCTTGCTCTGCGGGCCCCGTCATCGATCCCCAGGTCGATGGGTCCTCCATGAGCATGCGGGAGATTTCACCGTTCGTCTCGCGGTCCCCACCCATGGTTTTGAGGTCGAGCGAAAGCCGGATCGCGTATTTGGTGTCGCCCACCAGGTTCGCGATGCGCACAGCACGACGGACTGACACTTCCAGGTGCGTGTCGTCGAACTCGTCGAGTGCCTTCCGAACGAGACGCAAAATGTGATCGTTTGTTGCCATAGCGGAAGCCTAGACATCCCGATGCTGCGAACCCACCGCATTACGGCAGGATCCGCCCGGGGCCAACGGCCGTACTCCCAGGGCCTGAGCGGCGGTGCTGGTGGCGGCAAACACCATGGCATCCTCGCGCCGAAGTGACGGCAGGCGCCGATGAGACGCGACCGGGCATCCTGCGATCCACGCTGCGCGATTGCGCCTCCTGCGCTTACATTTGCGGCGTCGTTGACTCTGCGCAGGGTGTGCTCAGGCGTGGACCCCTGCGCGGCATCCGACATGAGCTTGGCCGGTGTCACGATCTTCCCAGGTGTGATCACAGCGTTGATCTATGTCACCACGCTGGGAGTGCGACATCAACGTTGCCGCGGTCGCCGCCCTATGCGGCAGCGTCTTTGGCGATGGTCTCCAACTCGCTGATGTCTTCGTCGGAGATCGATTCACGCAGGCGGCTGACCAGTCTCCACTGGTTGGTCAGGTTGGCGTGGCGTCCGGCGACCATCGAGACTCCGATGCCGAGCCGCGCGGCGAGGATGATCATTTCGCGGTGGGTGGTCGCGCGGGCAATCGCGTCGCTGATGTCACCGGGGAAGAGCATCTCGATCGCGAAGTCGTTGGCTTCGGTTTCGGTCTTGTCGGCGGCATCTCCTCCGTCCAGGTCGAGGAAGCTGGTGCGGCGGGGGTGTCGCACGATGTGTCCGATCTCGTGCAAGAGGTTGAACCAGAAGGTGTCATGGCGCCGGTGGCGCTCCGTGATGCCGATGGCCGGCCGATCACCGTTGGTCCACCACGTGGCCGCGCACACGCGTGTGCCTGGGACCTCGCGTACGAACGTGAGGGCGACGCCGGCCTCGGCGAGGGCGGCGCGCGCTGCGACAAATCCGTTGGGCACGGTCATGGTGGTCATGGTCGGGATCGATTTGGCGACGGCGCGCAGTTTTCTGGCGTTGAACGGTTCGACGGAGACGTCGCGTGCGGACCGCTCGACCAGGCGCAGCCATAGTGCGGTGTTGGGCTCGCTGACGGTGAATGCCTGGCTGCGGCGGAAGGACACCGACGGCCGCAGCCAGGTCTGGGTGAAGGCGTCGGGTGTGGCGACCTGGAAGAGCTTGAGGATCTTCTCGGCGCGGGCGATGCCGGTGTCTGCGGCGTCGATGATCCCGTGGAGTCGCAGGGTGGCGGTGTCGAACTGGCTGGCCCAGGTGCCGTATTCGCCGAGGGTTGCTTCGGCGCGGCGTCGGCTTTCGAATGCCTGGTACTGCGTGTCGAGGTCGATCCAGAAGGAGGCCGGAATGTCGAGGGCGCGTTCGAGGAGGATGGAGACGTCGGGACTGATCCCGATGGTCTGCTTGACGATCTGGTTGATGTGTTTGGCCGACAGTCCCGTGCGCTGTGCGAGCTCGACTTGCCGCATCCCGCGTTGGTCGAGGACGCCGCCGAGGATCTCGCCGGGGTGGACTCCCCAGTGGGGCTGGAACTCCTTCGCGGGGGCGCTCATGACTGCACCTGCAGGCCTGAGCGCCCTCCGGCGCGGACATCGTGCACCTCAAGACGGGTGATCTCAGCGAGGTGGGAGTGGGGGGCCTCCACCTTGCTGCCGTCGGTGCGGCAGCCCGTGGCGGTGAGTGCGGCCCGCCGGTGGCTCAGTTCGATGCTGGACATCGCTGTCGGTGCGGCCATGGCGATCAGTCCGATGGCGAGGGCGTCGGCCAGCGTGGGCATCGCCGATTTGAGCAGTTGCAGCAGCACCATGACCTCTCGGGCGGTGTCCGGCCAGGCCTTGAGGAGCAAGGTCTGCGAGGTGAGCAGCTCGCTGAGGTCAGCGTCCGGGATCGTCAGAAACACCGTATCAACATATCTCGTCGCCGGTGTGCCCTCCAAGATGCCCACACCCCACTTTGCCTCAAAAATCTTCACCGTGTTCGCGACTTCTTGGGGGTATGATCTCCTCAAGATGCAGCCCTGATCTTGCTTGGGGACGCCATTTTCTGGAGAGAGGGGCAGGTCATGAGGGTTCACACCTACAGGGACAGCCAGGGCGGGACGGAGACCCGGGAGGTCGAGCCGCAGATCCGGCTCTCCGACGTGGTGAGCGTCGAGGCCGGCGAGAAGGCTTACCGCGTCGGCGATGAGGCGGAGCTCGACGTGGAACTGACGGTGGCCGAGCTGTTCGGTGAGCAGTCCGGCCACGTCGTCGTCCACAAGTGCCACCGGATCGAGGTTACTGTCGCCTACGCAGGCGCGGAGAAGGTCGTGCAGGCGCACCCGGCCACCCGGGTGCGGCAGGTGCGCAAGGAGGCGATCGAGGCCTTCGGGGTCCCCTCCGCAGACGCGGCCGACCTGGTGCTGCGACTGCCGTCGACCACCACGGACCTGCGGCTGGCCGACCCGGTAGGCGCGGTCGTCCCGGCCGGCTCGTGCGCGGTGGCCCTCGACCTGGTCCACGCCGGCAGGTCGCAGGGATGAACAGCGCTGCGGAGCCGGGCGTCGACCCGTGCAAGGCGCGACTGCTGCGTGACCTTCAGGATGTGGCAGTTGATGCCGGGGTCGACGCCGGGCTCTGGCGTATCGTCAGCGTCGCCTGGCCGACGATGACTGTCGCCTTCGCTGTCGGTGGGGGCAGGGAGTGCGGGATGCGTCTCGACCTCCAGGACTATCCGGCCGTCGCGCCCGCCGGCCAGCCGTGGGATCTGGTGGCCGATGCGCCCCTGCCGGTCGAGGGGTGGCCCGTCACCGGTCGCAGCCCCGAGGTCTTCCGCCCGGACTGGTCTCCCGGCAACGGGAACGCTCCCTACCTGCCATGCGACCGGGTCGGCCTGGCGACACACGGCCAATGGGCCACCGAATCGCCGGAGCGGGCCTGGGACCCGAGCAAAACCATTGTGTTCTATCTCGAGGAGATGCACCGCATGCTGTCCGAAGCCCGCATGCCGTCAGGCGGCACCTCGTGACGGACGCGCGTCTGGTCTTCGACGCCTCCTTGTTCCGGGGCATGATCCGCGAGCTGGCACGGCGCGGCGCGGGCCGGCGTGAGTCGGGGGCATTCTTGCTGACCGATCGCGACCACCCTGCGGACTGCCTCCCCCAGCCGGTGACCGCCATCGCCTACTACGACGACCTCGACCCGGGCTGCCTCACCGGCGCGATCACCTTCCGCGCCGACGGGTACACCGCGCTGGCCGCGCGCTGCCGCCGCGACCGCCTGCGCGTCGTCGGCGACATCCACACCCACCCCTTTGACCGGGTGGCCCAGAGCCACACCGACGCCGCCAACCCGATGGTCGCCCTGGACGGACACGTGGCGCTCATCGCCCCCCGTTACGCCAGCGGCGTCACCGACGCCGGGGCGCTGGGCGTGCATGTGCGGGAGAACGGGGGTTGGTCCTCCTCCTTCGGGCCGCAGTCCGCGGCCCTCGTCCGTATCCGCAAGCACCGCCGCCCCCGGCTTCAGTGGGCGCGGCTGCTCGCACGCCATCTGGCCGCAGGCTGGAAGCGCCTTCGGAGGAACGCATGAACGTCCCCAGCAAAGACATGGTCCACCGCACCGCCCTGCTGGGCGTGCACGACGGGACACATCCGACTCTCGAAGCCGCGCTCGACGCCCACGCCGCTACCGGCATCGTGATCGTCGCCGAGCCTCACCCTGGCTGGCATCCCGCGTACCAGGCCGCACTGTGCACTGCGATCGCCACGGCCGTGCGGGCCTTCGGCAACACCAAGGTGGTGGCGGATAGCGACGGCGCGATGACGGCCGGCCCGCACCGAGGGCGCACCGTCGCCGACGTCGTGGCCGACGAAGGCGGCACCCTGGCGACGGGCCTGCAAGACGTTCCATCGCACTGGCCGGTGGTACTCCTGGGCACACCGGCCCCCGCGCTCTCGCAGAACCTGTCCACACGTGCGGTCGTGCTGCGCGTGGACTGGAACAGGTGGACTGCCTCTGTGCGCCCGGCCACGGGACCGGCAGCCAACACGAACGCTGCGGGCGAGGACGTGAGCGACACCGAGAACGTGCTGGCCGCGATCTGCGCGGCCGCCCTCAGCGTCCACGAGGCGTTCGGCGCCGTACAGGCCCGCCCCGGCAGCGACGTCGGTCATCGGTCCATCAGCCTCAACCTGTGGTCCCCGGCCGGAGAGGGTGATGACGGGCCGCCCCTCACCCACACGCCAGCCTCATGGTGGCTGATCGGACTCGGTCATCTCGGGCAGGCCAACGCCTGGGCCCTGTCCTGGCTGCCCTACCCCGATCCCGGTCGGGTCTCCATCGTGCTCCAGGACGTGGACAAGGCCGTCGACGCCAACCACAGCACCGGCATGCTGACCCCCCGCCGGCCCGCCCAGGTCCGCAAGACCCGCATGGTCGCCGCCAGGCTCGATGCACTCGGCTTCGAGACCCGCATCGTCGAGCAGCGTCTCCACCACAACACCCGCGTCCCCCCGGACCACACCCACGTCGCTCTCCTCGGCGTTGATAATCTGCCGACCCGCCGCATGATCAGCGCCGTCGGCTGGGGCCTGGCCATCGATGCCGGACTGGGTGCGGGCCCGGCCGATTTCAACGCCATCCAGCTTCGCCGCTTTCCTGCGGCACGTCCGAGCGATCAGGTGGCCGCCTGGGCGGAGCCGCCGGCCAGCAGCGTCGTGCTGCCGCGCAACCGCGCCTTCGATGACCTGTCCCGCCGTGACGCGTGCGGCGCGGTCCAACTCGCCGGGACCGCAGTCGGCGCCGCCTTCGTCGGCGTGATCGCCGCCTGCCTCGCAATATCCGAGGCGACGCGCCAGTTGCTCGGCGGCAGGAGCCTGGACGTCCTGAGCCTGCACCTGGGCACGGCCGACCTCGACGTGGCGCTGGCCAGCCGCGAGTCCTGCCCCACAGCAGTCCAGCTCACCACCAGCTGAAGCTGTAAAAGGCGTCCTTACACCGGTACCCCTCCCATCGATCAACGCTGCGACCCTCGACATGCACCCTGCTGCTGGAGCACTTCCTGCGGTTCGTACCTGACCGCTTCGAGGCGCAGGCCGATCTGTACGGCGAGCGCACCGCCTATCTGGGGCCTGCCAAACCCACCGACGACGGCTCGCCCGGGGTGTGGCCTGAGAAGGCTGCGCAGGACGACCGCGCCCCCGTCGCCACCCCGTCCTACACAAGCGCCCGCTACGAGACCACCACCGGCAACCTCAACCCGCACCCCGCACTGCGGGCCCCTACCTCTGACCGAGAAGTCTCACTCCGGGGTGGCAATTCCGCTCCTTTCAGGCTCAGTTGGCGCTAGTGTCAGGATGGCCGGGCGGCAGCCCGGTGGCAGTGGACGCCCCTCGGGGCGTTAGCGGTGAGGGCCCATGGTGGACCGTCCGGTGGCGGCCACACATTTGCCTCGCTCCTCCTGCGGAGAGCAACCGTCAGGCCTGCGCAACCCGAAGCGAAGGAACACCCCGTGCTCGGCCCCGGCCTGCAGCCGGAGACACCACCCTGAGTCGCTGCACCGGCGCGATCTCGGTTCGTCACCTGTAGGTGGCCGGACTGAGCGCGCCCGTTCTGTCCGGCCTTGTTGAAAGGACGGGGCGGATGGACGAGGTCACGATCGGTGTGCTGGCACTGTTCGGTTTTCTCAGCATCGCTCTCACTCATGGCGCGAAGCTGGCACGCGACATCGAGGAGTTCATCGAAGCGTGGCGCGGGCCGGCCCGCAGTCTTCGGCGGTGGCGTCGGCGGCAGCACCGCCGACGGTGATGCTGCCGGCGCTCATGCTGCTGCCTGCCTAGACTGGCCGGGTTGCGCGGTTACCAGAACACGGTGCTGTCGGGGCACGCCCGCCCGCGGGTAGCTGCGGCCCGCTGGCACGCCGCTGGAGGGTCTGCTGTCACCGGGCAATCGTCTGCGGAGGCGGGAGTGCCTCGGGGATCAAGGGCCGCTGGGCCCCAACTGTGAGGCTTTCCCGGATCCCGGCCCCTTTTAGCCCCTGACGGCACGCGCCGACTGTCAGCCTCGGCGGTCGGCGCTGGTGGGCTGCGCCCGGCCGGCAGGTCGGATACAGCTGCTGTGGCAGTTCAGGGCAGCACAGCCTGAGCGGTGTGATGGGGTCGAGGTGTATGTTTCGCCCCCAGTTCCAGAACCAGGTGGGACTGGCGGCCGGGCGCCCTGGCAATGTGCCCGCAGGTCACGCACCACACCAGCGGCCCCACCTGGACGGCGACATCGGAGAAGGTGGTGATACCTGCGCCGCAGCCTTGGCACGGCACACCACACTGCGCCCCGCGGTCGGCAGGCATGGCGGAGGACGGCACCAGCCTGGCAAGGGCAGGTGTCAGCAGCAGTTCGGGGGTCTTCGGACCGCTGGCTGAGACACGAGCTTGCCCCTCGGTCGACTCTGGGCTGCGTCCGTCCTGCCGCACGGATCCCGCGGCGGTGTGCCGACGGGCGGCTTCAGCACGCTCCCAGGCATGTGCCCAAGCCTGCAGTGTGACGTTGCCGGTGACACCGCAGGCGCGGGCGAAGGCAAGGACGAAACCCCGGCTTGGTCTGGTCTTACGGGTCAGGACCCGGCAGATGGTGGTGCGCGCCAGATGCCCGTTTCCGCCCGCCTGTTGCTCAAGGGTGCGGTAGGGGCGGCTTCCGTCGCGGCGGTACACCTCCAGGAGATGCGCATGGAGGTCGGCGTAGGTGCTGACGTAGTCCAGGTGGATGAGCTGGGTGGCATCACCAAGCGGGCTGCGCTCTTCGTAACGGGCCTGCTTCCACAGTCGTTCAGCTTCGACCAGGCTGGCGCCGCAGGCCTGCGCGAAGGTTCGCACGACCGACAGGGCAGGGATGCCGTGTCCGGATGCGGCTCGGCTGAGGGTTGCTTTGCTCACGGAGGTGCGCTGCGACATCTGGGCCAGACTCAGCCCTGACTGTGCCCGCTGCAGACGAAGCCAGGAGGCCAGGACGTGCAGAGAGGCCCGGCAGGATGCGACCGGAGCCTCAGGCCGCGCCACAGCATTGTCCCCCTCCAACCGGCCGACGCGACCGGCCAGAGCCGGCAGGCGGACACGGCTGCGAACGCAGCCGCAGCGCCACCTCGGCCAGCACGGCGGACGCGGCTGCGGCCTGGGGTACCAGACCGGGGAACACGATGATCAAGATGACGATGACCGTGAGCGCAGGCCACCAGGACCACGACGGCACGAGTAACAGCAGGGCGGCACTGCGTTGATGCATAGGCATGAGCATTCCCTTCGGAACATCCAACGGACTCTGCAGCCATAACCGTTGGCTATCGGCGGGTGCGTACACCTGATGCTGTCAGCCGCGTTCCTCCGCGCCAACCATCCCACTCCCCCATGTCTCATGGCCGTCCTGCGGACCTGAAGTTGCCCATGCAACCCCGGATGCGCATCTGCTCCTGCCCACTGCCCGGTGACCAACCAGCCAGCAAGGGGGTAGTTGCGCGCACGTCCCAATGCGCCGAACCGGACGCCACTTCAAGAGCCTTGAAGCGGCCTGCTGTCGGCCCTCGACGGGGGTACCGTCAACGAACTCGCATCTGGAGGGGCTGACGCGTCTGGCCGGCGCGACTCGGGGACAAACCGACTGCCTGGACGCCATAGACGTGCGATCGGTCGCAACTGCCGCAGCCACCCTCAAACTTACAGCGCCAGCAGGATGGTCGCGCATGGCCAGCCACCACTACTTCTGGGTCCTCGCCAGGTACGGAGACGCCACACCCCCGCTGCGGGTGCACATTGACGAACGCCCGCTTGCTCCTCACCATCGCCCCCCTGGGAGCGGCTCCCTACCCTCCCCAATCAAGATCAACTTCTCGCTACCCCAAGGACCCCTCTGCCAAGAAATTATCCGTGAAGTTGCGACATTCTTGATAGAGATGCAGCAGTGCAGGTCACAGGCTTGCCATCGAGAGCCTCCGGAACCCTTGCATCTCATCAGAGCAGGTCAGACGTCCAGACAGCTCAACCTAGGCTTCTATAGGCGCAGTTGAGATGTTGCAGGTCACGGCGATGAACGTGTCTCAACTGTACGAATAATCGACACCGCTTATTTGGAGGACCCGACGGCCGACAAGTTCTTGTGCCAGATGGTCCGACCGGTCCTGCCGCTGTGGCTCCATCGGCGCGCCAGGCCGGCATCGGCCGGTTCCTACGTATCGAGGGGCGGACTCCCACGAGTTCCGAGACCTCGGACTACTGTGATGTGGATCACGGGAGGATTCGGGGGATGCGTTGTCGGATCGGGTCCGTGCCGGGACCGAGAGGAGAAGGATTTCCCCCGACAAGGAGACGCCCCATGGCCACCGAAGACCCGACGCCTACGCCCAGTTACACCATGGTCGAGGATGACGACTCTGTCCACACCGACCTGGCGGAGCGGATCAGCCAGTTCAACTGGGACTCGCATACCGGCGCGGCGGTCACAGCCTTGTTCCCGGCCCACTGGAGCGAGAACACCGGCGAAACCGTGACCCTCCGGGAGGACGGAAGCATCGCCCTCGACATGGACGGCACGTTCGACCTTCCGGAGCCGTTCGACCGTGTCGCCCCTCCCACGCTGATCACCACCAGGACCGGTATGGCGGTACTCAGGCCCGACCACCCGGCCAACCAGACCATCGAGTCCGGCTTCCGGGCTCTGAACATCCCGGTCCCCGAGGTGATCCAGGCGCTGAGCGCCCGCGAGGCCGCGCTCGCCGGCGACGGACCCACGGTTCACTCCTTCACATCGGAGGTGCTGAAGAGGTGGAGCGGATGGAATGAGCCGGTCTCCACCGCCCTGCTCGGCAACTGGGCGGACCCTCTCTACGACCAAGGTCACCTGACCCCTGAGGCCTTGGACAAGCTGAGGTCAGAGGCCAGTGTCATCCACCGGCAACTCACCCCGGTCTGGCGCCGCAAGGTCAACCAGTCGCGGCTGCTGCTGCTCGACACCCCGCTCGGCGACGGGCTGACCCTGTACGACCTGGTCTGCGGACAGGCCGCTGTCGACCCCGGGCTCGAGGCCGGCTTCGAGGACTCGCGCCTGATCGAGATTCTGGAGGCCCTCTCCCCGACGGAGCGGGCGGTGACTCTCGCTCTCGGCGCCCGTGGGGTCACCACCTGGGCTGAAGCGGCCATGGCCGCTGGTGCTGCGGATCCGGAGAGGCAGGGTGAGAAGGTTCGCCGGAAGGTGAAGCGGCTTGCTGGGCTCATCACCGGCAGCTCCTCCGCGGCCGAAGAGATTACGGGGAGCGGCCGATGAGCGCCCCCGACCCTGTCGCAGCCCGCCCGGCCCGCCGGGAGGTGGTGTTGCGGATCGTCCTGCCGAGCATTCCGGCCTGCACCGCGGTACTCGGCACGGGCAGCGTCGGCGCGGCCCTGGTCCACGGCGCCATCCCGGCAGCATCCCCGCTCGTGTGGCCGCTCGTGGTCCTCGCCCTCGGCGCAATGGCCTATGACGTCGGGCTCCGTGCCCTGGGCCGCCGCGACGGCTGACCACTCTGCCGCACGGCAACGAGGTCCCTCCCGGGCCAAGATGCGTGCGCCCCCGCCCCGCCCCGCGCCCGACGCACCCTGCACCTGGCGCTCGCGACGCTGGGGCACGTTGTGCTCAGCCGACTCCTGCTTGTGCTGAGTCTTCGTGCCCGCCGCCGAGGCGGCGGGCACCTCGACTTCGGCGAGGCGCGCCCACGCTGCCTTTCCCGGGCGGGCGCTCTGGCTAGGGACCCGGGGGGGCGCTGGGGGCCTCCCGGCTGCGGGCGCTGGCCGGGACCTGGCTTGACGGGTGGTTTTTGGGACAGCTCATGGGCCGGAGTCGGGCCGTCCCCCTGTGAAGCGAGGGCACCCCCACCGGGCCGAGTCGGTCGTGGGAGAGACTGGACCCGCCCGGCGGTGCGCCCTGTGTCCGGCCGATGCTGCCGCCGCCGGGCACCGCCAGCAGCCTGCCGGACCGGCTCATCGGCGCACGAACGGCCGAGCCGCGCGTCCTCGTCCGGTGTATCGCCGTCCCAGCGGGAGGGGATGCTGTCCTTCTCGAGCCACGCGGGAGGGGGCTGATGGGGTACACCGCCGTGCATGCGCGCTGGGGCCGGTTGGATGCGTCGCTGGACGATCTTGGGTGTGGTCGGTCCTGGGCGGACGTCCACCGCGTGAGAGGGCTGGAGCTTGCGTGTCCGGAGTGCCGGGGAAGGGTGTTCGCGCGCGTCTCCCCGCACCGCGCCAGGCACTTCTACCACCAGGTGCGGCCGCGCGACTGCGCGCTGGCGAACGAGTCGGCCGAGCATCACTTGCTGAAGCTGGAGCTGGCCACCGCCGCCCGGGCGGCGGGCTTCAGAGCTGAGCTCGAGGTCGGCAACGAGGCCCGGACCTGGCGTGCCGACGTGCTGGTCTTCGAAGAGCAGGACCGGCCGTTCATGGCGCTGGAGGCGCAGTTGTCGCCCATGACGCCGCAGGACGCGCGGATGCGGACGGACCGCTACGCGGCGGACGGTGTGGCGGTGTGCTGGATCTCGATGGAGAAGCGGCCGTGGGAGCGCGGCGTGCCCTCCCTGCGGGTAGCGCCCCCCAGGAACCGCGGGGACGCATGGACGGTGCGCTACGGCATGGCGCGCTACACCTGGGCAACGCCACACACGGTGAAGACGAAAGCGGCGTGGACGCACATCAGCTGCTCCCTGGACGAGGCGATCCGGTGGATTCTCCAGGGCCGGGTCCATGCCCATACCGGCCCGGACGGCTCGGTGTGGTGGACCGCCCGCTCCTACGTCCAACTGGCCGTCGTCCGGGCCCGGTTGGAGGCCGACGCCGAAGCCGTCCTCCAGGCGGCGGCCGCCGAGCAACGCCGCCAGGCCGCGGACATGCGGGCCGCTTCCGCGGAACGGCGCAGACTGGCCGCCGAGGACCGCCGGCTGGCCGCTGAGGAACAGGCGCGGGAACAGCGGGCGGAGCAGGAGCGGCTGACGGCCTTCTTCGAGCACGCAGGCATGGACGCCGCGCTGTGGCCCGCGTTCATGCACATGGTCCGCTCCACCTCCGGCAAGGCCGTCGAGTGCGGCGCCCAGAGCCCCGCCCACGGCAACGGGCTGCTCCTGTACAGCCGGCCGCGCAAGGACAGCGCGTTCCAATTGGCCGGTGTGGTGTGCCCTGACCCGTCGGCGCTCGCCCGGTGGCCTCCGGACCTGACCATCCTGGTGCCCGGCCGAGCGTGGCTCTCGCGGATCGAGGAGGCCGCACGGAGCCCGCTGAAAGTCGCGGTCTTGAATCCGGTCACCAAGCGCTGCGCGTACGAGCGCGTAGGCCCCGGGCTGCGACGCTGACTTGACACCTTTCGTCGATTTCAAGGAGCGGCGGACCGAGAAGATGCACGGGTGGCATACCGGGAGCGAGGAAAGCGTTGCTCATCTGGTCACACTAGCGGCAGCGTCTGCTGCTACGGGGTGATGCTGGTCCCAGGTACGGAGTGGATTTGCCAGCGTGCCCAGTCGCGCCGGGTGTGCGCGGCCATTTCGGCGGTTGTCAGGGCGGTGGCCTTCGCGGCGGCGAGACGCTGATGCCACGGGTCGGTACGGGGGCCGGTGAGGAGGGCTTCCAGCAGTGGGCCGGCGAGGACGTGGTGGTCGAAGCGGGCAGGGCCGGAGCAGGCGAGCAGCGCCAGTGGCGGCAGGTGGGCAGGGCGCAGCGCGGCCAGTGCACGTCGCACGGTGAGGGCGGCGCCCCAGCAGGTGTCCAGGATGAGGGCCTTGGCGGTCAGCGGGCTGTTCAGGGACGCGAGGTCAGTGTCGAGGAGGCCCTCGGGGTCGGGTCCGGGGTAGGAGTGCGTGCAGATGTAGAAGACGTCCGCGTCGGCGCCGAGCGCGCGGTCCGCAGCACCGGGAGGCACGATCAGGACCGGCTGGGTCGGAGACGGCAGGGGGGTCACGCGGCGCAGGTAGGTCAGGCGGGCGGCGACGCGACGCGCGTCCGCCTGGCAACGCGGGGAGTGGGCGGGCGCGGCCACCAGGACCCGCAGGTTGCGCACGATGCGGATGCGCAGGCGGTCGGAGCGTCGTGGGCGTGGCACTGCGGTGGCCTGGGGCATCGTCAGGTGTTTTCGCGTAGCCGGGCCATGCAGGCGGGGCAGATGTCGAAGTCGTTCGTCTTCGGATCAATCAGGGAACCACAGCCTTTTTTGCACCAGATAAGGGTGTCGAAGACAGCAGCGCAGCCCAGGCACAGGTAGAACGACCAGTCGCGTTCAACATCGATGATGGTCGGGGTGTCACACCTGGGACACCAGTGGACGAGTGCTTCCTCGTTGTCTCGGGGGTCCAGTGCTGCCCGGCGCACCATATCGGCGTAAATGTAGTCAGCGGTGGCTGATTCGGCGTCGCTCCACGTGCGGTAGCAGAACCGGCAAGCAACAGGGGTTCCGGCGACCAGCGCTGGCATACCGCAGTCCGGACAGTCGACCGTTACGTCCGTGTATGGAGCCAATACATCTTTGATCCCGTTCATCCGAGTATGAATCAGCTCGGTGATCGTGCCTAGTCGATGCCGGATGTCATCCATGGCCGTCTCCACCTGAGCCTGTTCAGCCGCGCCCAGGTGTGGCAGGAGGTGTTCGTGCAGGAAGGCGAGCAGGAAGTCCAGCACGGCGGCGGCCTGAGCCTTCACCGCGGGTGCTGACTGCGTCAGCCCGTAGTGCTGCAGGGCATTGCGAGTCTGACCCAGCTTCGCGACGGCGGCAAGGTGCTCGCTGTCCAGGTCCAGTCCCAGCACCTCCCGCAGCCGCTTGAGGGTCTCATCGATGCCGCAGCTGACGAAGTTTCCGCTGGCGAACCGCTCGCTCACCGGAGTCTTCCTGCTCTTGCGAAGCTCGGCGGACAGGTCCTGGAGGACCAGCGTCCAGTGCGCTTGCCGGAGGCGGGCCTTGAGCAGGACCTCGGTGCCGGCCTGGAGGTGCAGCACGGCGTACTTCAGGTCGCGCGGCGTCGCATGGTCGGACAGGTGCTCCACCACGCTGGCGAGGTAGTCCAGTCCGTTGAGGACGGGCGGGAAGTCGACCTGCGGCTCCGAACCGGATGCAGGCGGCCCGGGGCGCTGCCCGGGCATCTCAACGCCGGGCGAGGAGAGCTGATTGCCCGTCACGGCTCGGTCCGTGTTCTGCGGGATCTCCCCCGTCATCCTGCTCCCCCTGCTTGCGGACTGTCCTAACGAAGCTGTTGCGTAAGCCGGTTACCGCACCCGTCTGGTGCCGCGGGCGGCTTCTGATTCGGATTAGGAGAGCCTATTGGGAAGCAGGACCGTTCGGTGACGTGCCTAGGCACAGTTTGCTGGCCTTCTTCCTCTCCTCTCTGGGGCGGGTCAGTCACGGGCGGGAAAGAACCTCGCGGGGCGGCCATGGAAGCGGCACCGGTACAGACCCGTGCGCCGCATCATAAGCCGGTCCTTGCCAGGGAGGGTGACGCCCTTGGGTAACCGAGCATGCCGGTCGGGCGCCTGTGTCACAGTGAGCGACGAGAGCGGATAGGCGACAAGGGGGGGGGCGGGCTGTCGTGCGGCGTGACCGAGGGCTTCCGGTGCTGCGGGAGAAGGAACTGTTGGCGGCCGGGGTGGACGTCGGGCCGCTGCGGCGGATCACCGTGGTCCTGGGGCGTGCGGGCGGCGGGAAGTGGCACGTTCCTGCCAAGGCGGCGGGGTGGCGGAGCGATTGCCGCTACGCGCAGCACCTGACGGGCAGCCCGCTCGCTCTGCTGGACGTCTGTGAGCAGGTGTGCCGCCATTGTGCCCCTGTGGTGCGGGTGGAGCCGGGCGAGGAGGCGCTGTGGCGGGCAGCGGCCGACGCTGTGGCGGCTGGCGGGCGGGTGCGCAGGCTGGAGGAGCAGGAGGCGGGCCCGCGGTCCTGGGAGGGTTATGCGCGGGTGCTGTGGGAAGCGGCACGGCACCGCGATGCGGAGGTTCGCCGCGGGCTCGGGCCGTGGACGGCTGATCCCTCGGTCGGCGCGGGCGCGCGGCAGATGCTTAAGGCGTGGTCGGGAGTGCTGGAACGGTCGGAGGCTGTGCTGGCCAACTGGCGGGCGTCGGCGCCTGCGGCGCGCGAGGTGACGTCGGTCAGCGGGGCGTGCGATGCAGTGGCCGCCGACGGGAACGTGCAGCGCACGGGCGAGGAGTTGGCGGCCGCGGTGCTGCAGTCCCGGTGGGCGCAGCCGTTCGACGTGTGGGCGGCCGTCCGGCGGGCGTGGAGCGGCGTCCGGGACCAGGGCGGCGAGGCGACTGCGGCACGTGCGGCGGCGATGCGGGCGGTGGAAGCCGCCTGGGGCGGGGTGCGGGTGCGTGATGTGACGGCGCTGCCGGAGCCGGCCCTCGTGGCGGGTGCAGGGTTTGCTTCTCCCGCGCAGTGGGCGGATGCGGAGTTCCAGCACCGGTGGCAGCAGTACGTGTTGGACTGCTGCGACCGGCTGGAGGAGGCGCTGGGGGCGGCCACGGGTGACGGCGGCGACGGGCGGCAGCTGGTGCGGGTGAGCGGCTGGCCGCTGACCCGCAAGCAGGATGCGGAACTGGCCTACCTGGCCCAGTACGAGCAGCACGGCCCCACCGTCCCCTTCGGTGGCCGCCGGAACGGCTACGGAATCGAACCCGACCACGCTGTCGTGCTCGCCGTCCCCCGCTTCGCCGCCCGGCACGCCGCCGGCCACACCCGCGACGACCGGCAGCGGGTCATCCTCGGACCGGAGCTTGTCGCGGGCACCGCCGAACCGGACGAGCAAGACGTGCTGGCGCTGCTGCGCGGCGCCTACCCCTACCTGCCGGCGGACGCCGAAGGCGACGGGCCCGGCGCCATGCCCACGGCCATGGTGACGACGGCCCGGGCGGTGCGGCGCGCTGCCCAGCTCGGGCGGCGGGCTACCTACAGCGGGCCCGACTCGATGGAGGTCTACAACGACCTGGTCGTCGGCAAGTACAGCTGGGTCCCCGACGACGAGCACCCCGGCCCCGCAGCCGCCGAGATGGAGCACCTGCCCGTCCACTGGCTCAACGACTGGATGCTGTGTCTGGACGTCGAGTGCGGAACGCGTGACGAGACCGTGCTGCACCGGCTGTACGGCACGGTGACCTCCTACGAGCCCGGCACCGGCCGAGTGGGGTTCTCCCCCACGGGCGGCCACCCGGCCATCTCCGTGCCCGTCAACCGAATCGTCGCGCTCACCGGCGACCGGCAGCGGCGCAGCGACGGACAGGTGCCCGCCCACGAGCCGTACGAAGAGTAGAAGGCCGTCCGCCTCAGCCGCGAGGGAGGCCCGTGGGCGCCGATGCAGGCAACAGGCCGGGTTCTTCACCGAACTCCTCGCCCGGCAGCAGAAGCCGACGCGGCGCTTCACCCGGCCCGCAGGTGCGGCGGTGCCGCCTGGCCGGAGCGGTTCGGCCAGGCATCGGTGCGTGGCGTAGCGCCGGCGGGGGTGCCCGTCCGCTGCTCTCCCAGAGGGGGAGGGGCAACGGCTGCATGCCTACAGGGCGCTGGGAGGCTGCTTCGGTTCGAAGACGCTTCGTGGGGTGCTCGGCTGGGGGGCGGACGTCTGGCGCAGGACCTGGGCCAGGTCGCGGTGTATCCGGTCGGCTTCCCCGCGGACCTGGACGGGGATGTCGCCGCGTTCGGCGACGAGGCGGTCGTAGACGGGGGTCTGCTGGAACACGGTGGGGCGGTTTCCCTTTCAGCGGGCGGTACGCCGGACCGGCGCAGCATACGGGCCCCGGACACGCCCCGCTGGCAGCGGGGCGTTCAGGCCAGGACGGCGGGGACGGCGGCCTCGGTTGTCCAGTCGCCGTCGAAGAGGGCGGCAACCAGACGGACATGGGTCTCGGGGAGCTGGCCGGCGCGGTGCTTGGTGCGGGCTTTGGCGAGCCAGGCGCCGATCTTGACGGTGTCGCCGTCGACGCGGATCGTCTCGCGGGCTGTGGGGGCGCGGCCTTCGCGGTGGAGGAAGAGTTCCAGGAGCTGGACGGTCTGTTCGAAGGTGCGGCGGGTGCGGCGGGCCGGGGCGAGGGTGTTGGTGTCGGGGGTGAGGCCGAGAGCGGTCATCAGGTTCCGCTGGCCGGGGTGGAGAGCGGCCCAGATGGTCAGTTGGCGGTGGAGCCAGGAGCCGATCTTCACCCCGGCCAGGTGGCTGTCGCGGGTGAGGGCGGCCGGGTCGGCACCGGAGGCGAGGTGGGCGCGCAGCAGGTGGTATTTGCGGTGCCAGTCCGCGCCGTGGGGAAGGCGCCAGTCGGAGGCGAGGGCGGTCAGGGCGTCGGCGCGGGCCTGGTCGAGGGTGTTCTTGGTGGCGAGGTGGCGTTGTTCGGCGAGCCAGGCGCCGACGGGGGTGGTGGCGGGGGCGGCGAGGTGGCCGTGGGTGCGCAGGTAGTCGGCTGCGGCGGCGAGGCGGGCGCGCCAGGCGGCGTCGTGCTTGTCCCAGATCATGCCGAGGGCGTCGAGTTCGGCGATCCAGTCGGCTTCGAGGCGGCCGGCGGTGCGGGCGTCGCGCATGGTGGTGATGAAGGTGCCCAGCCGGTAGCCGGTGGGGTCGATGTGGTCGGCGGGGACGTCGAGGTGGCCGTACTGGTCGCGGTAGGAGCGGGCGGCGGCGAGACCGAGGCGGCGGGAGCGGGAGACGGCCGCGTCGCGGGGATCGAAGGAGACCAGGTCCATCGCCTGGGCAATGCGTTCGGGGTGGACGGTGAAGTCGAAGTGCCAGCGACGGGCGATGACGTCGCTGGTCTCCTTTGGGAGGCGGTTGGCCTTGTCCGGGAGGCGTTCGAGGATGCGGTGGTCGTGGCCGGCCAGTGCGCAGGCGATCGCCCAGACGGGTTCGTAGGCGGTGCCGAGGATGTTCTCGCCGTCGGCGCCGGGCGGGACGTAGACGGGGACGATCAGGCTGGCAGTCTTGCCGGAGACGTCCAGGCGCAGGGCGCGGCCCAGGGCCTGGACGCAGCGGATGACGCTACGGGTGGGGTCCGCGAAGACGATCGCGTCCACGCTGGGGATGTCGACGCCTTCGGCGATCAGGCGGGAGTTGGCCAGGATCGCGCAGTCGGCGGCGGCAAAGGCTGTGAAGGTGTCGGCGCGCTGGGCTGGGGTGTGCTCGCCGTGGGCGAAGAACAGCTCGGGGGTGATGTCCGGGACGAGGTCGGGGTCGGTGCGGGCCAGCAGGCGCAAGGTGTGGGGGAGTTCGCGGGCGAAGCGGCGGGCGTCGGAGACGAGGTTGAAGTAGACCAGGACCTTGCTCAGACGGTGTTCGGTCATGGCGCGCAGGACGGACAGGTGTAGGGCGGTGGTGCGCAGCGCACCGTCGTCCCCCTGTTCGCCGGAACCGGCGGCGGTGTTCGCGCTCGTGCCTGGGGCGGGCATGTTCAGGCGGCGGCGCAGGTCGGTGTCGGTCAGGGTGGGCACCACGATGCGGTAGTCCGCGGCCCGGCCGTCCTGGACCGCCTGGGCGAGGGGGTATTCGAAGACCTTCTTGCCGTAGACGGCCTCGTTGTCCATTGAGTTGGCGAACGCATCCACGTCCGCGTCCGGTTCGGCGGTAGGGCGGCGGCGCGGGCGGGTGGTGTCGGCGGACTCCGCCAGCTCCGGGGCGAGGAAGGTGCGGGGGGTGGCGGTCATGTAGAGGCGGCGGTCCGCGCGGATGCGCTGTGCGTCGTTGGCGATGGCCCACTTCTTGTCGGCCCGTCCGGCGATTCGGTGTGCCTCGTCCATGATCGCGAGGTCGAACGGCGGGACCGCGTACCCGGTGCGCTGGGTCTGTTCGATCTTGTCCAAGGAATCGTAGGTGCAGATCACCGTCAACGCACTGATCTGGTCCTCCCCCTCCCCCACCACCGACATCAGCCCGCCCAGCGCGTGGGGGTCGGTGGTCGACATGACGCGGGCCGCGACCAGGTCGTCCCGGCCTGCTGCATCCAGGGAGGAGACGATCACCATGTGCTCACCGTGGCCGTCCCGCCGCCACGCCAGCGCGGTCTGCGCGGCCAGGTCCAGGGTGGGGACGACGAACAGCACCAGCCGCGCGCCGAGTCCGTCCGCTGTGCGGATCGACACCAGCGTCTTGCCGGTGCCCGTCGCCGACACGAACAGCCCCCGCGTCCCCGCGCGCCGCAGATGCCGCACCAGCCGCTCCACTGCCTCGGCCTGGTCAGGGAAGAGCCGCGCGCGCCCGGGGCGCGGTAGTTCCACCACCGTCATGACAGCTCCTTGCCGAGTCAGTGACTCCAGTAGTCGCGGCGGGGCAGTTCGGCCCACACGTCGGGCGGCCCGGTCACCGCGCGCCGGTCGGCAAGGTGCAGGCCTGCGAAGGCGCAGGCGTAGGCGACGGCGTTGTGCTGGTAGAGGTAGGAGGCCTGCACCTGTGCGGAGGTGTCGTCCTCGTCCGGTCCTCCGCCGGGGTGCAGGTCTGAGCCCTCGATGATTCCGTTGCGGGCGATGCTGCCCTGGTTGCCGCTCTTGGGATTGGCGTAGAGGCCGTAGCAGAGGGTGCCGGCGGACAGCCGGGTCAGCACGCCCGGCATGTGAGGCGCGTATCCCCAGGGCTGGGTGACGACGCAGCCGCCCGGCACGGACGTCACGCCGATGATCTGCAGGCTCGCGTCCATGTCGTAGGCGTAGGGGTCCTCCAGTAGCTCGTCGATGAGTTCGCCGTCCACCGGCGTCGCCTGAAGACGGCGCACTGCCTCAGCCGCGTCGATACCGGCCACGCAGGCCAGGCCCGTGCCGTCGTAGTAGAAGTCGCCCAGGGCCGTGGTGAGCCGATGGGCCTCCTGCGCTGCGGCACGCTCGGTGTCGCTCAGGGACACCCCTTCCGGTACCGGGAACAGCTCCGGGGTCGGTCCGGCCAGGCTCAGCCGCCCCGGTGACCAGCCACCGAGCAACAGCCGCCAGGGATCGGCCCCGGCAGCGGCGAGTGCTCGTGCGTTGGCCGGCTTCCTGGACAGGACGGCTTCCCACAGTGCCGTCACCCCGTTCTCCAGCGCGTCCACATCCGCAACCCGGCGGGCCAGTTCCGCAACAGCTTCCGGGGAGCCGAACACCGCTGCCCGATGCAGGGGCCGACTCCTGTTCCAGCTCTCCGGATCAGCTCCATCGTCCAGGCGCCGACGGATGTCGTCGGCATCGGTCCAGTCCCAGCCCATGCCGGCCCAGCCGTCACTTGCTGCTGTCACCGCTCCCCCTTGCTACGTCGTCACGCTCACCCGGGAAAGGGCAACGGCACGAGCGCACGCCCGCTCCCCGCCGCTTGGTGCACAACCCAGGTCAGGTGACCGGACTTTAGCACCCCGAACACTACCCGTACGCGCAAAGTACGTGGTTTGTACGCTGTTTGTACGCGGTAAGAGCGTTTCAGGGTAGGGTCAGGGACGGAGGTGTGTCATGTCCGAGTTGTTCGACGCGGTCGACGCGCTGGTCGCGTCCCGCTCCCCGCTGCCGCCGCCGGCCGAGCGCAGGCGGCTGCGCCAGGCGCACGCACTCACCCTGGACGAGGTGGCCGCTGCCCTGGGCGTGCGGCGGGCGACCGTCGGCGGCTGGGAGTCGGGCAGGACCGAGCCCCGGCCTCCGGAGCGGGAGGCGTACGCGCGCCTGCTGAAGCAGCTCGCCAAGCTCTACCCCGCCCCCGAGAGCACCGGCACCCCGCAGGAGGACACGGACACCGCGGCGGCTCAGACCGTCACCCCCGCAGCACGGCCTGAGCCCACGGGCCGGGCGCCGGAAGCCGCTGCCGCTCCTGTGGCCGAGGAGTCCCCGGCCACGGCCAGGGCGGCGGTCGGCGCACGGGGGGCCGCAGTGTCGCTGCCGCGTGCAGAGCGGGCCGCGGGTTCGCGCCGCCCGGCTGCGAAGAAGGCCGCACCGGCGAACGCTCCCGCCCCCGGCGGGGTGTACGCGCACGGTCCGCTGCTCGTCCTCGACGCCGACTCCGAGCGGAATGTGACCGGCTACGGCGTCGGCGGTCTGATCCTGGACGTGCCCGCCAAGTCGCTGCCCGCGCTGGTGGAGTGGACGCTCACCGAGGCGCAGCTCGGGTCGGAGAGGCTGCACGGTTCGGGCAAGGACGGCGACCCGCTGCTGGTGCTCACCGAGACGGCGTGTGAGCGCTACGGCCTGCCCGCCACCTTGTCCGAGGCCGAGCGGCTTGCCGGGCGGCTCCCGGAGGGACACAAGGTCATCAAGCAGCTTGAGCGCGCCGACTGGCAGCTCACCAAGCGCGGGCTGGGACCGTGGGCGCGGATCTACCGCCCCGTCCAGGGCGGCCGCAGGCAGTGCGTACAGCTGTGCATCCCCTCCTGGCGCGCCCTGGACGACCGCTCCTGGGGCCATGCCGCTCAGCTGCCGCCGCCAGAACTGGCCCGGGTGCTGGGGGTGTACGCGGCCCGGGTGATGACGCCGGTGGGCTCCACCGCCGTCACGGGGCTGCAGCTGATGAGCGCGCTCAACCCGCCGACCCGCGCGAGCGAGCCGGACGCCGACGGCAGGCGCCACCGCGAGCACCGGCCCGGTTCGCTGGGAACCGAGCCGCTTGACCCGGCGCCGTGCGAGGCGACCGACGGACATCCCGTCCTGGCCCATCTGCCCCGCTTCCACGTGCGCGGACCAGGCGAGAGGCTGTTCGAGGAGGCCTACGACTGGGCGCGGGATCTGACCGATGCCGAGTGCATGAAGCGCTGCCTGGTCGGCCTGGATGTGAACCTCGCCTTCGGCGCGGCCGCCAACGGCGCCGTCGTCGGCCTGGCCACGCCGCCCGTCCACGTCACCGGTCCGGTCTTCGATGCGGCGGTGCCCGGTTCCTGGCTGGTCGATCTCTCCCACGTCGACTTGTCCCGGGTGAAGGTCGGCAAGCAGTGGCGTGACCTCGACGGCGCGCTGCTGCCCAGCCCGTTCACGCCGAGCGGCGAACGCCCGACCGGTCCGGCCTGGTACGCCACGCCGACGGTCGCCTACGCCGTCGAACTCGGCTACGACGTCACGCCGCTCGAGGCGTGGGTGCGCCGCGAGAGCGGCCGGTTCCTGGACGGCTGGTACAAGCGGCTGCGCGACGCCTACGTCACCACCATGGCGGACCTCGGCGTCGCGGAGAAGCTCTCCGCGCACCAGTTCCTGGAGGCGATGGACGGCTACAAGAGCCGTGATCCGGAGCTGGGAATCGTGGTGGACGCGGTCAAGATGACCGTCAAGGGCGGCATCGGCAAGCTTCAGGAGAAGGCGCGCGGCGGCGGCTGGAAGCCGGGACAGGCCTGGCCCGCCCTGGCCCGGCCGACGTGGCGGCCAGACATCCGCGCCACCGTCATCTCCCGGGCCCGGATCAACATGCACCGCAAGATGCTGAATCTGGCAGCGGCCACCGGACAGTATCCGGTCGCGGTCCTCTCGGACTGCGCCGTGTACGCCGCCGACGGCCCCAGCCCCCTGGACGTCCTGCCCTACGACGCCGACGGCAAGACCGTGCCGGGCAGCTTCCGGCTGGGTGTGTCGCCCGGGATGGTCAAGCACGAGGGCACCCAGAGCGTGCTGTGGGGCGCGGACGTGCTCGAGCAGCTCGGCGCCGACGGCAAGGTCGCCAACCTCGCCCGCTACATCAAGACAGGCGAGGCCACCGCCAAGGACACCGGAGAATAAGGAGCGTTACGGCGATGGTCACGGTCGGGGAGGAACTCGACAAGGCGGTGCAGGGCGCATTCACACGCCCGATCCCGAAGTCCGCCGGGGCGCAGATGCGATACCTGGTCCAGCAGCACCAGCGCAGTACCCTGCGCGTAGCCGAGCTGCTCGGCATCAGCCAGCGCACCGTCGAACGCTACGTGAAGAACCAGATCAAAAAGCCCCGGCCGGAGCTCGCTGAGCGCCTCGAACGCGAAGTGCGCACGCGCTGGCAGCCGCAGATCAGGGCCAAGGCGAAGGCGGCGGCGGCCACCACGAGCGGCATCATGATCGATGTGCAGGCAAGGTTCGGCTACACCGCCGCCGTCGGCAGCACCGACCAGGCCCGCGTGCGTCACCTCACCCTCGCCCTGCCGCCCCGTCACGCCGCCCGCCTCCTGCAAGCCCAGGAAGCAGGCGTCGACGAGGACGACCTCCGCGAACTCGCTGCCGAGGCGTTGGGTGAGGTGTACTTCCGCGACGGCGGCCGCCGTGCCCACGGCCTCGAAGTGGAACTCAAGGACATCGTCGACCTGCAGTTCGAGCTGTAGGCGGTCAGCGCGCTGGAGCCGGAAGCAGGACAGGGCGTCGGGGAGAGCTGTGAGAGCAGGAGCGTTACGGACCGTGCCGCTGGCCGGGGAGCTGACCTCGTCGCTGATCAGCCGGGCCGCGGACCGCTATGGCCTGCCAGCTGCCGGTGTGCTGCGGCTGTGGACGTGCCGCAACTCCCCCGCCCGGTTGGACAGCGGCGGTATGCGGGCCGATGCGGAGATCGTGCTCAACGAAGCCGGGCGGGCCGTGCTCGCCGAACTGTGCAGAGTCGAACCGGCGGTGCTGGCGCGCGCTCTGCCCGCTTTCACCGTGGATGATCCCAAGATCAGCACCGGCCGGGAGGCCGCCCTCCCGCAGGCCCGGTGGCGGGCGGCGAGCGCGGTGGCGGAAGAAGCGGCGTTCGCCTGCCGGTCGTGCACCGCGCGGCGCACCGGGCGGGCACAGCGGGCGGTGCGGTATCTGCCGCGCTGGCAGCGGGTGTGCGTCCGGCACGGGCGGTGGCTGCTGGACGCGGACGCCGACCAGCCGCTGGAACACCTCGACCTGCGCGGCGTCCCGGAGGTGGCTGCGGCACAGCGGCAGTGGGCGGGGGTGGCGCGGCGTGCGGTGCGGGCCGGGGTGGCGGCGGAGCAGGCGTTCACGGTGGCGCACGCGGTCGTGGCCCGCTGGTGGGATGAGGCTCTGCACTGGGAGCAGGAGGAGATCTGGCCGCACAGGCTCCACCGGGTGGCGGGCGGCAACGCGGGACCGCGACTTGGGTGGTGGCGGATCGCGGGCCGGGATCCGGTCATCTTCCCGGAGGTGGTGGCCGTGGCCGACGCGCTGCTGGACCCGGCCATGACCGAGCTGGTGTGGAGGGACAGCGGCGCCGGGCGGCCGCGGCCGCTGCCCGCCGACGGGGCGTTCTGCCGCCGGCTGGGTGAGCGGGTGGGACGGGGCTGGCTGGGCCCGCTGTCGGCGGTGGACTACGGCGGGCCGCTGCTCACCTGGATGGGCGCTGTCATCCGCCAGCGGCGCGGCGAAGGCGGGCCGCCCGGGTGGAGGGACGATCCATGGCGGCTGAAGCGGGAACAGCAGCCCGCCACGATGGCCGGCCAGCTGCGCGTCATGGCGGCCGAACAGCAGGCAGGCGGCTCGCGCACCCGGTGGCGAGCCACAGTGAGCGCCGAACACCGTTTCCAGATCGAGCAGATGATCGGCGAAGCCCAGGAGCAGCTGGTGCAGCTGCGGGGCGTACACAGCGGCACCACCGCCGAGGTGGCCCGCACACTGCTGGAGCACCTCAGCCGCAGTGCCGCCCTGATCGACCAGGCCTTGGTGGACACCGCCGCCGCAGCCGTCGCCGCGGGAGTGGCGGCGGAGGAGGTGTCGGCGTGGTCCCGCTTGCCCGTCCAGGAGCTGGCGGAGCTCGTGTCAGAGGGCCCGGACCAGGACTGACTCACGCAGCGGCCGGTGTGCCGTCTCTCAGCCGCTGCACGCCGCAGCCCGGTCGCAGGGCGGATCCGGCCGGGTTCCCCCTGGGGGTGCGCGGTGCCCGCTTCGCGAAAAGCGAAGGCGTGCGGCCACTACGCTGAGGCGGGGCCGCGGGTAGGCGGCGGCCTGGGGACCGGCGCCGAGGGAGCACGTTGAGCACTCAAACGGGTCCGGCGGCAGCGGGGGCGGACCTTGCCCAGCTGGCGCTCGACTTCCACCACACCCACCAGTTGCTGGACCCTGCCGCGCAGGGAGTGCAGGAGTGGCAGGTGCGCATCACCGCGGCCGGCACACCAGTGGGAAGCCTGACGGCCGTCAGGGGTCTGTACTGGAAGTCCGACAATCTGCGCGAGCGGATGGCCGACGAGCAGTCCTTCCCCGCCCTGGTGGCCGCCCAGCTCCTGGACGAGGACGGCCGGTTCACCTACGAGTTCGAGGAGTTCATCGAGTCGGCCTCCAGCGTTCTCGTCGTCGACCGGCTGCACGTGGAGGAAGCCTTCGCCGACCCTGTGGTCGTCGCGGGCGTGGTGGCCTCTGTCATCGACCGGCTGACGGACAACTACTTCGCCGTGGTCCTGCCCACCAAGAACGCCTGCACGGACGCGGGTTCCGCCCTGCTCGCCGAGGCCGGCACGCTGCTGAGCGCCCAGGAGTTCTCCGACGAACTGCAGATCATCGACAACGCCCTGGCCGCCCCCGAAGAGGCCGCGCAGCGCGTGCGCAGCCGTCTGCGCTCCCTCGCCCGCCACGGCCAGCCGGCGGCGTGGAACGAAGACGACGATGAGAACGACGGCTGGTACGAGGACGGCGAGGAGGACGAGCTCACCGCGCGGACGGCTGCGGTGCTGCGGGTGGCGCTCGAGGAGCTGTCCGAGCAGATCTGGCAGGACGTCGCCGCCGTAGGGGACGCGCCTGTTGGGCGCGGCCAGGGCCGCGTCCTTGGCTCGCTGCCGCCGATCACCTTTCATCAGGACCAGCAGTGGCGGCGGCAGATGGCCCGATGCTTCGATGACCTGGCCGCCGACCTCGCCAAGACGCACGCCGTGCGCCCGCTGTGCACCGGCGAGGAGATGGCCCTGCACCTGGGTATCGACCGGGCCAAGTCGCTGACGCGGAACCGGCCGCGCCTGGTGGCGGAAACAGTGGAGGGTCTGGGTGAGGAGCGCCGCGACTTCGACTGGGACTGGTGCTCGGATGTCCTGTTCGAGGACCACGACGTGCTGATGCTGTTCGACGCCTCCCTGGACGGGATCGAGGACAGCGGCAACGAGATCAACCAGGCCCTCGGACTTGCCAATCTGGGCGCTGCGGACTGGTTCGTGCCCTTCCGCCCCAGTCAGGCCCGCGACCCCGACCGCGGCTTCCGACACTCCTGACCCCGACCGCCGCCAGGCCCCGGGCTGCAAGGGGTCAGCATGAAAGCCGCAGACTGAGTCTTTCCTTGGCGGGCCGACTCTTAAGCCAGAGGCGGGCCCGAGACGGCTACGCTCAGGCTGCTGATGCGGCCGGGCGGGGGAAGTGGGGGGCAGTGGCCAAACGCGATGTGTGGGTACGCGTCGGGGACGATCTGGTGCGCGGTGACACCGTCGTGGGCGTCACCGTGAGCGATCCGCACTACCACCACGAGACGTTCAAGATCATGCTGAAGGTCACGGGGCACCGCGACCACCTGTGGCTCGACTCCGGTGTCCTCGACGACGACCAGGGGGCGGGGCGCGAGCAGGTCAACGCGTTCGCAGACGCCTTCGTCGACACGCTCGCGCGCGGTGCGGCGATGCCGTCCGGCGCCCTGATCAAGTTCGGTTCCGGCGAAGACGACTCGGGATGGGTGCTGTCCTCTCTCGGATAGCGGCGAAGCCGATCCGGCGTCTGCCCATCTGGCGGCCCGGGCGGGAAAGTGCAGAGATGCGCACTGACACCGGCGCGCCCCAGGCGGCATCCTGGCCCCCGCACAGGACAACCGGTGTTTGTGGCAAGGCAGTTGGAGTTACCGGCCGGTTCGGCTGCGCGCCGTGGCCGGTATGACGTTGTGTGGAGCACGTGATCATCGACAGCAGCCAAGACGGCTTACCTGCCGTCGCGGCAGGGCCTGCCGGGTGCCGCAACCGGGTGCGGTGGAGGCAGAGTTCACGGGGCCGGACGGCACTCTCGTGCAACGCCGCTGGGTCGAGGCCGCGGTGGCTGTTCGGTTCGAGCAGCTCCAGCCGGTGGCGGCGTTCCCGGTGGTGCCCGGGCGGCGATGGGGGCCGGGCTGGTGGTGGTCGGCCACCACCGGCGGGCACGTACCGCACGGGTCGCAGGCGATGTGCATGCAGCTGATGGTTTTGGACCGTGATCCGCAGGTGGTGGGGTTGTCGGCGCGGCCGGTGCGGCTGATCTGGCGGGACCCCGGCAGCGGGCGGGGCCTGACGTGGGTGCCGCAGGTGTTCGCCCGCTACGCCGACGGGCGTGCTCTGCTGGCTGACTGCCCCGCGAGCACGGAGCCTGCCGGGGATCGTGCCGCGCGCGCGGCCGCGGTGCTGGGGGCGGCGTGTGCGGCGGTGGGGTTCACCTACCGGCGGCTGCTGGCGCCGGATGCGGTGGTGGCGGCGAACGTGCGGTGGCTGGCCGGCTACCGCCATCCCCGCTACCGCGACGCTGGCGGGCTCGAGCAGGCGGTGCTGGAGGCGTTCGCCGCCCCGCGGGCTTTGATGGCCGGGGCCGCGGCGGCGGGCGAGGTCCTGAGTGCGCTGCCGGCGCTCTATCACGCGCTGTGGAGCGGGCGGCTGACCGCGGACCTGACCCGGCCGCTGGGCGAGCACACCCTCGTCTGCCCCGGCCCGTCCAATCCGGCTGCGGACGGCAGCGAGCGGGAGCAGCAGGCACGTTGAGCAGGCACGAATCAACCGCCCCTGGCGGGCGGGGTGTTGGGGTGGGGGCGCGGGTCGAGTTCGAGGGCCGCACCTGGCAGGTGAGCGGTCTCGTCGACGGGCGGGTGTATCTGGCCGCCGATGACGGGGCCACGGGGTGTGTGCTGGCCGCCGCTCTGGTGACCGCCTCCGGCTTCAGGGTCGTCGGGCGGGCCGAGCCACGGTTTCCGGCGGCCGAGGAGTGGGCGGCGCTGCCGGCGGCGGCCCGCGAGCGGGCTCTGGCGTGGCAGCGGCACATCCGCGAGATCGAGACCGGGCTGCCCGGCGGGCCCGGCAGTACCGGGGTGCCCAGGCAGGGGTACGACCCGCAGCGGTTCACGCTCGCCGAGCGCGAGCACGCCAAAGCGGCAGAGTTGGCCGCGCTGGGCTGGACGAGGGTCAGCAGGGCGACCGTGCAGCGGATGCGGCTGGCCTACCGCCGCCAGGGGCTGCTCGCTCTGGTGGACCGGCGGTCCCTGCGCCGCCGGTCGGGCACGGGGCGCGCCGACGAGCGGGTGGTGGCCGCCGTTTTGGAGGCGTTGCGCCTGTGTCGTGGCCGTAAGGCGACCACGGTGAGGCAGATCATCGAGCTGGCGGAACAGATCGTGGCGGACCGGCACGGTCCGGGGCGGGTGAAGCTGCCCGCGAGGGCGTCGCTGTACCGGCTGGTAAAGGCCCTGTCGGATCCGGCCGAGCCGCCGGGCAGCCCGGCGCGGACCGCCACCGGCCGGGACCGGGTGGGCGGTGCGCCGCCTGCGTTGCGGCCTGCGGAGCGGGTCCATGTCGCCACCGCTGCCCTGGGTGTGCCGGTGGTGGGCGAGGACGGCCGTGCGGTGGCGGTGTCGGTGACCGCGGCGGTGGACGGGGCCACGGGCTGCGTGCTGGCCGCCGTGGTGCACAGCCGGCAGGCGGTACCGGTGCAGTTGCCGGTGCTGCTGGCCGAGATGGCCGTGCCCCGCGTCGTGCGGCCCGGCTGGCGGGAGATGCTGCGCACAGCGCACGAGTCGCTTCCGGGGCGGCTGATGAGTGTGGAGGCGCGCCTGGAGGCGGCGGCGGTGCGGCCGGTGGCCGTCCCCGAGACGCTGGTCTTCGACCCGGCGACAGCCGCCGCCGGGTCCTGGTTGCTCAGCGTGTGCGAAAGCCTCGGTGTCAGCCTGGAAGCCGTCTCGGCGCGGCAGGAGGGCCGGGCGGTTGCGGAAACCGTCCGGGTGCTCGCCGGGCTGTTCACCCGGCATGCCGCCGCAGTGGCCGCCGCCGCCCGGCCGGCCGGGCCCGGCGATGACGGCTCGGGGCAGCCGCCGCAGAGCGTGCTGAGCATGCTGCACCTGCAGGATGTGCTGGATGAGTGGATCACCGCCGTGTGGCATACCCGCCCCCAGGAGGCGTTGCGGCACCCGCTGATGCCCCGGGCGGTGCTGAGCCCGCAGGAGATGTGGCAGGTGTTGCTGGGTGCCGCCGGAGTGGTGCCGCTGCCGCTGGGGGCCCGGCACTTCGCCGAGCTGCTGCCCGCGGGGCGGCATGCGGTCACCGAGGCGGGCATCCGGCTGGGGCGGCGCCGCTACGACGCCACCTGTCTGGATGAGCACCGTGGGCGGTCCTGCCCCACCACGGACGACGGCCGGTGGGAGGTGCACCACCACCCCTACGACGTGCGGCAGGTGCACATCCGGCTGCCCGACGGAGAGCTGCACCCGCTGGCCTGGACGGACAGCGCCCACAGCCTGCGGCCCTTCGACGCCACCGTGCACCAGCGCACCGCGCAGACGGTCACCGCCCGCACCCGCCGGCCCGCAAACCAGCCGACGTCACCGGGCGAGGGCTCCGGCACAGCCGAGCAGCGCGCAGAGACCGAAGCGGCCACGCAGGCCTGGTCCTTGACGGAGGGCCCGGGCGTGGCGGAGGGGTCCGTGCAGGGACGCCGGGCGAGCGAAAAGGGGCCGGGCTGGTCGGTGTGGGACGCGCAGGCGGAGGCCGGGCAGTGGTGAGCGCGCCCGCCCGCCCGGGCCGCCCCGTGGCCGCCGCCGACGGCAGCAGGCACGTGAAGCTGGGCGCGTATGTGACTTTCCAGAGCCGGCCCTGGCAGGTGGTCGCCCTGATGGGGGCGTCGGTGACGCTGGTCGACGAGCAGGGGCAGACCGCGTCGATGCTGGCCTCGTTCCTCTTCGCCGACCCCACGTTCACCGTGGCGGGCTCCCCGGCCGCCGCCGTGCCGCCGTGGGGGCTGCTGGAGACGGTGCCCGAGCGGGAGCGAGAGCGGGCCCTGGCCTGGCAGCGGCACATCCGCGAGATCGAGACCGGCCTGCCCGACGGCCCGGCAAGCAGCGGGATGCCGCGGCCCGAGTACGACCCGATGAAGCGGTCGATGGCCGAGCGGGAGCAGGCCAAGGCGGAAGAACTCGCCCGGCTGGGCTGGCCGCAGGTCAGCCGGGCCACCGTGCGCCGCATGCGCGCCCGCTACCACGCCCAGGGCCTCATGGGGCTGATCCCCCGGCGCAGGCCGGCCCGTGCGACGGGGCGGACCGATGAGCGGGTGGTGGCCGCCGTGCTGGAGGCGCTGCGCCGCCAGCGCGGCCGTTCCAAGGGCACGCTGAAGGGGCTGCGACAGCTGACCGGGCAGATCCTGGCCGACACCCACGGGCCGGGCGCCGTAGCGCTGCCTGCGCCGTCGACGTTCAACCGGCTGGTGCGGGTACTGGCCGACCCGCTGGAGCATCCCGGCCGCCCCGCCCGCACCGCCACCACCGTCCCGGTGCGGCCGTTCACGCCGACGGTGGCGCTGCGGCCGGGCGAACTGGTGCAGGTCGACACCACCCTCCTGGATGTGATGGCCGTGGGCGAGGACGGCCGTCCGGTACGCCCGGAGCTGACCATCGCCCTGGACGTGGCGACACGGTCGGTGGTGGCGGCCGTGCTGCGCGAGGAGAGCACCCAGGCCGTCGACGCGGCCCTGCTGCTGGCGGAGATGGCCGTGCCCCACCCAGCGCGGCCCGGCTGGCCCGGCCAGCTGCGCCTGGCCCACGCCGCCGTCCCCTACGACCGGCTGCTCGCCCTTGATGCGCGCCTGGAGCAGGCAGCGGCGCGGCCGGTGGTGGTGCCCGAGACGATCGTCATCGACCGCGGGCGGGTGTTCGTCTCCGCCGCGTTCCTGGCCGCCTGCGAGACCCTGGGGGTGAGCGTGCAGCCCGCCCCGCCGCGCTCGCCGGCCGCCAAGGGCGCCGTCGAGCGGACGTTCGGAAGTATCAACACCCTTTTCGCGCAGCACGTCGCCGGTTACACCGGCTCCCACATTCTCGAGCGCGGCCACGCCGTGGAGGACGAAGCGCACTTCACCGTGGCTCAGCTGCAGGAGCTGCTGGATGAGTGGGTCACCGCGTGCTGGCAGCACCGCCCCCACGACGGGCTGCGCCACCCGGTCCTGCCGAAGAAGGCACTGGCCCCCAACGAGATGTGGACCGCGCTGCTGGGCAGCTGCGGGTACGTGCCGCTGCCGCTGACCGGCGCCGACTACCTGGAACTGCTGCCCGTGCGCTTCCATCCCGTCACCGGCCGCGGCATCCGCATCAACTACCGCACCTACGACCACGCCGTCCTCAACGAGCACCGCGGCCGCTCCTGCCCCACCCATCCCGGGGGCAAGTGGGAAGTCCACCTCAACCCGCACGACGTGCGGCAGGTCTACATCCGCCTGCCCGACGGGCACCTGCACGAGATCCCCTGGATCCACCGCGACCACGTCCACGCCCCGATGAGCGAGACCGCCTGGCGCCACATCCGCACCGCCCTTCACCGGCGCGCAGACCGCGAGCGGCACGAGGCCGACCTGGCCGAAGCAGCCGACCAGGTCCTGCGCCGGGCCCGCCCCCAGCCTGGCCCCGGCGCACCCGCCGCAGCAGCGGCGGGCCACGCGGCAGCGACAACCACGGCAGGCCCGCAGACGGCAGACGGCGACACGCAGCCCGAGGACAGTCTCGACGCCATCGAAGCCCACATGCCTGACACTGACGGCCACCCCGACGACGGTGAGGAACTCTCCCCGCCGGTGGGCCGCTACACGCTGTATGACGCCTTCGAGGAGGCCGAACGCTGGTGACCAGCCCCCACACCCCACCCGCCGCCGAGGACGCCTCCCCCGGGACGGTCACCACGTTCGACGCGTTCGCCCGGTTCGCCCACACCGCCCCGCCCGCTCCCCCGCAGCCGGGCCAGCCGGGCCAGCCGGCACGCTCGCTCGAGGAACGCCTGGCCTACCACTCGCAGTTCGTCACCGTGCGCACCCCGGCCATCGAGAGCCTCTCGCGCAGCGTGCGCACGCTGATGATCCTCGGCCGCAGCCAGAGCGTCACCGCCCGACCGTCCCTGATCGTCACCGGGCCGGCCACCACCGGCAAGACCACCGCCCTGCTCGAGGTCGGCCGGACCTGCCACCTGGCCCACACCCGCCGCGCCGCCCCGGACGACACCAGCGTGCCCGTGGCGTATGTCCTGGTTCCGCCCGGCGCCACCGCCAAAACCCTGGCCTGCGAGTTCGCCCGCTACCTCGGCATCCCCGTCACCACCCGCATGACCACCGCGCAGATCACGACCGCCGTCTGCCACACCTACACCGTGGCCGGAGTGAAACTGGTGCTGATCGACGAGATCCACCGGCTCAACCCCCGCAGCTCCAGCGGAGCGGAGGCCGCCGACTGGCTCAAGGACCTCACCGAGCGCGTCGGCGCCACGTTCGTGTACGCGGGGATCGACGTCACCGCCAGCACGGTGTTCAGCGGGGTCCGCGGCGCGCAGCTGGCCGGACGCGCCTCACTCATCGACTGCGGGGCCCTGCCCGCCCGTGCCGGCGAGCGGGAACCGTTCCGTGAGCTCATCGCCGCCATGGAAGCGGCCCTCGACCTCCATTCCCACCGCACCGGCAGCCTGCCCAGGCTCGCCCCCTACCTGCATGAACGGACCGCCGGCCGCATCGGCAGCCTGGCCCGCCTCATCCGCCAGGCCGCCATCGAAGCCATCCTCGACGGCCAGGAACGCATCACCAAAACGCTGCTGGACTCCATCGCGCTGGACCACCTCGCCGAGGAGCACTACCGGCCCCGAACCCCGGCAAGCCGCCGTACCCGACCCAGCAGCCGGTGACCGCGCACGCATGGAGCAGCCCTGTGGTGCGGGCACGCACGATGTGGCCGTCCCAGCCCGGCGCCCTGCGGATCAGGCCCCTGCCCCGCGAGTCAGCAGCCTCCTACCTCACCCGCCTCGCCGCCACCTACCAACTGACCGCCGCCCAGCTCCTTGACGGCCTGCACATCGCCACCACCGGCACCTTCGCGGCCCCGCCCGCCACCGACATCCACCTCAGCGCCGAAGCCGCTCACCGCCTGTCCGCCTTCACCCGCATCCCGCCCGCACACCTCGCCCGCGCGCTGGCCCGTCAGCTCCCGCCCGCCTCCATCGGCACGGCCCACGCCGCCATCGCCCGCTGGCAGCCCGTCCCGCCCGCCGTGCAGCCGCTACCGGCGTGCACCGCCTGCACCATCCGCCGCAGCCCGCACCAAGCCGCCCCCGCGTGGATCCACCCAGCGCCCAGCTCACCCCGCATCATGATCTGCACCCGCCACCAGCAGGCTTCCAGCGACTCCCGGCAGCCCGCCCCGCTCGACATCCGCCCTGTCCCCGAGCTCACCCGGCCCCGCCCCACAGCCCGCCGCGCGACGACGGCCTCCCTGAGCTGGGCATCGACGATCACGACACGCTGGTATGACCACCAACAGCACCTGCACCAGCGGTGGCTCACACGCCTTGACCGCCTCACCAACGCCAACCCCCACATCCCTCCAGGCCCGGCCTCCCCAGCTCTGACCTGCCGGAGCCTGGTCATCCACCCCGAGACCCTCATCCTCGCCGCTGCCCTTGACCGCCTGCCCTCGCACCCCCTGACACGCGCGCAGCAGACCGCATTCCTCCACCGCCTGGCCGACCGCCTCCGGCTGCCCCGCCTCGCACCCGCCGACCACGACCTGCTCTGGCAACGCCTGCACGCCCGCTGAACAACCCGCTCCCACCAGCCAGGAACAGCCGCCAACTCCCCCTGCCTACAGGCGCGCCAACCACACTGCGCAAAAACCGGCATGCCACTCAGCTCACTGCGCAGAGCAACACGGCCAGCTCAACCCACGTATCGCCCATCACCAACGCCTCGGCCCGGGCGTAAGCCTCCCGTGGAATACAGACGTACCACTCAGTACAGCTGAGCAACAGCAGGTCACAACCAAGATCAATTAGCCTGCACGACAGGTACGCCACAGCATCCACCCCAGATAGAACCGACAACACCACCACTGTCAGACCCATACGGAACAATCCCGCCATGGGAGATTCCCTCGCGACACAGTTCCTGAGCGCGGACCTCGAAACGGCCTGCCCCGCCTGCGACTACCTGATGTGGGTCCGCTACTCAGAGATCGTGGCCCAGACCGCCGTGACCTGCCCCTGCTGCTACACCCACATCTGGCTGGTCGACGAGACCGGCAGCGCGCAGAACGCGGGCGACGCCGTCCAGCAGCAGATCGCACAAGCTCTGAAAGGCCTCTTCCGGTGAAGTACCAGCAGCGCCTCCAGGTCGCCGTACGCGAACGCCTGCGCAAACTCATGACCGCGCCCTACTCCAGCGCCAGCCACGAAGTCCGCCTCGCCGTCACCTGGATCAACAGCCAACCAGCCCTCAAAGGCCTCCTCGAAGAGGCGTCCCGGGCAGAGCCAGGTGTAGACCGGGAGCGATTCCGCACCGGACTGACCCGCAGCGGCCGGTTCGTCTGGCCCAGCCGAACCGAACAAGGGCGAGCCGCTCTCATCTGGGAGCTGATGCAGGACATCGCTTCCAAGGAAGCGAGCAACCCCGACGTCGGGCTGCGGACCGCGATCGGTTACAGCATGCAAAAACGCCATCAGGACAGTTGGCGAGAGTTCGCCGAGGACATCCTGCAGCCCCTGTTCGACTTCCTCAGCGAACGCGTCGGCGCCGAAAGCAGCATCCTGCACACCCTCGAGCGCTACCGCACCCGCATCGAGTGGTTCGACCGCGAAGAGCTCTACACCCGCTTCGACGCCGACCGCACCAACGGCGAAGAGGTCTACAACCTCGACCTGCAGCGCTTCCTCTTCCTCGAAGGCGACCACATCACCCACGCCAAGCCCCGCTCAGCTTCTGGCGAAGCCGACCTCATCGGCGACCTCGACGGCCGCGACCCCCTCGTCTGCGACGGCAAGATCTTCGACGGCAAGAGCCGGAGCAAGAGCTACCTCGCCAAAGGCGTGCACCAAGTCATCAAGTACGCCCATGACTATGGGCAGCACACCGCCTACCTCGTCATCTACAACATCACCGACAAGCTCCTCGAACTCCCCACTGACGGCACCCCCGGAGCTTGGCCCCCCTACACCGAAATCTCCGGCGTCCGCGTCTACTTCATCCACGTCCGCGTCCTGCCACCCACCACCACCGCCAGCAAAGCCGGCAAAGCCACCCGCGTCACCCTCACCAAGGAGAGCCTCACCAACCCGGACGCCGCCTGACGTCCGACTCAGCAGGTACAGAATCCATGCCTCAGCCATTTCGACGGGGAGCATTGTGAACAGCCGGGACCGCATCCCGTACTTCCGCTGGCAGCGCCACTTGCCGCGCCTCATACAGGACCGGAGCGCAGGCCTGATGATGGCCGCGGCGGCGGTCATCGCCCTCTCGTTCAGCGTCATCGGCGGTCTCGCTGAGCTGTCCAGCCCATCATCAGACCCGTGCCAGCGGGCCCGCGACATCGCCGATGACGCCCGCCCCGCCGACGGAAGGGTCGACTCCGGCATCGAGCGCGAGCAAGCCATCGAACCAGCAGGCGACTGGCTCGACGCCGCGACCGAATGCCGACAGCGCGGCGGTGACCCGGGCCCCGGGTTTTAGCCCGACACCACAAACGATCACCTGACGCCGCACCACACGACACCTCAAGTAGCCGCCCAGAGAAACTGCACTGCGCTCGATCAACCTGTGTACAAGCAGGTCAGACAGTCGCTGTCCTCCGCCCAACCCCACACTCCGAGCACCCCAGCCACCACAAGACCACCCAGAAAAAATGAGAAACCGCAGTGCACACGCACAACAACAGCGCAGAAAGACCGGGCGACGACAGGTCGGCGAAGACGACGGCGTCGACGGCCGGCAGGTCGACCCCTTCGCCGAGGATCTTGGCGTTGGCCAGCACGCCGCGGCGTGCGGTGGCGAAGCTGGAGAGGATGTCGGCGCGCTGGTGGGGGCTGTGGGTGCCGTCGATGGATGCAATGCTCAGGTGGTCGGCCCAGTCGGGGCGCTGGTCGTCGGGCAGGGAGCGCAGGGTGTGGCGGAGCTGGCGGGCGAAGTCGGCTGCGTCGGCGATCTGCTGGAAGTACACGAACACGTGCTTCAGGTCCTGCTCTTGCATGGCCTTGAGGATGGCCAGGTGCAGGGCTGTGGTGCGGCGCGCGGTGGGCCCGGCTTCCGGATCGGTGAGCGCGGTGCGCAGTTGGGTGTCGGTGACAGTGGGTACGACGAGTTGGTAGTCGGCCAGGACGCCGTCGTCGATGGCGTCGGCGTGGGAGTAGGTGTGCAGGCGAGGGCCGAAGATCTTCGGCTGGTCCATGGTGGCCAGCAGCGTGGGGTCGTCCCAGTGCGGGGCGGTCGCGGTCGTGCGTTTGGGGGTCGGGCCGGTGGTGGGCGGCTCGGCCAGGCGCGGTGCCTCCCACACGTAGGGGGTTGCGGTGAGGTAGAGACGGCGGTCGGCCGGGATACGGCTGTTGTCGTGCAGCGCGGTCCAGTTCTTGGTCCAGGTGCCGGCTGTTGCGTGGGCCTCGTCGACGACCAGGAGGTCGAAGACGGGTGCGGGGAAGACGGCGGAGTGCTGGGCTTCCTCGATTTTGGACAGGGAGTCGAAGGTGAGGAACACCGTCGCTCGGGGGTGGCGGGCCAGCCAGTAGGCCAGGTACTCCCCCGCGTTGGTGGAATCGGCCTGGGCTGCGGCCAGTACCGGATGAGAGGCGGCGCGCAGCGACGAGACGGTGATCATCGGCTCGCGGCGTAGGTCGGCGCGGGCGGCGGCCGCCCACTGGGCGACCAGGTCCAGGCTCGGCACTGCCACCGCCAGATGCCGCACTCCCAGTTCTTCGGCGGCACGCAGCGCGAGGAGGGTCTTGCCGGTGCCGCAGGCCGAGACGACGTGGCCGCGGGTGTGCGGGCGGCGCAGGTGCCGGACCGTGCTGGCGATGCCCTCCTGCTGGTCGGTACGCAGGGCCAGGCGGGCGGGGTGCTGGGCGTTTGCGGGGCTGGAGGGCGTCACCTGGGGGGGTCCTCGGCGTACGGCGCAGGCAGGGCAGGTAGCCATTCTGGCCCGAGGGAGTGATTCCATGCGGGTGATTCCCGCGCTTGCGGATGGATCCAGGCAGCTTCACCGGATACTGCAGCGCCGCCAGGGTCAGAAACCGCGTCAGCGTTTCTGGCCCGCCTTTGTTTCCCCTGCTGTTATCCGGCAGTGCATGAACTCCGTACAATTTGGGCCCGAACGATGCCCATGGTTTCCCGTGACCGCATACAGCCTGAAGGAGTGTGCCCGTGCCCGGCCAACGATCCATCACGGAAGCCGAGAAGCTGGCAGCGGCCAAGCTCGGCGGTAGTCGCATCCGGCATGACCAGATGGCCGTCGTCGCCAACATCTATCGCGCCGCCTCGGCGGTGCGGCAGCACCTGGAGAACTCCGTGCTGCGCGGAGTCGACCTGACCTGGACCGCCTTCGTGGTGCTCTGGGTCATCTGGATCTGGGGCGAGTCCGAGACGCGGCACGTGGCCGAAGAAGCCGGGATTTCCAAGGGCACGCTCACGGGGGTTGCCCGGACGTTGGAAGGACGAGGGCTTGTGCGGCGAGCGGACCATCCCACCGACGGCAGGCTGGTGCTGCTGAGCCTGACCGACGAAGGGCAGGAGTTGATGCAGCGCGTCTTTCCGGCGTTCAACGAGGAGGAATCCTTCGTCACCGGGCGGCTCAGCGACGCGGACTGCCGGACCGTCGCCGACGGACTGCGCCGGGTGGTGCTGCAGGTGGAGGAGAACGGCGAGAAGCGCCGTCAGGATCTGTTGGGCGGTGCCGCCCCCGCGCCACGCCGCAGCGGCCGTCGTAAGGCCTGAGCCGCGACAGTCCCGGACGGGGAGCCCGGATCGCTACAGGTCGAATTCCTCGCCTGCGAAGGTTCCTGGTATCTGGGCTGGAACCGGCGACACCTCGGTCCAGATGGTCTTGCCCGTTGGCGTGTACCGGGTTCCCCACCGCTGCGTGAGCTGCGCGACCAGGAACAGACCTCGGCCGCCCTCGTCCTCCATCGCGGCCCGCCGCAGGTGGGGCGAGGTGTGGCCGCCGTCGGAGACCTCGACGATGAGGCCACGTTCCCGGATGAGCCGTAGACACACCGGAGCGCCGCCGTAGCGGATCGCGTTGGTGACCAGTTCGCTGACGACGAGCTCGACGACGAACGACGCGGCTTCGTCGACTCCCCACGCGGCCAGCTGGTTGCAGGCCAGCGATCGCGCTCGTGCGACTTCTCCTGGGTCGGAGGCCACGTCCCACGTCGCCACCAGATTCTCGGCCAGGGCGTGGACTCGGAGCAGCAGCAGTGCGGCGTCGTCCTCGGGGGGCTGGGGCAGGAGGGTGGTGATGACCTTGTCGCATGTCTTGTCCAGTTGGCCGTCCTCGGGCCCGGCGAGTGCGGTGCAAAGAGAGCTGACTCCCGCGTAGATGTCCGTGTGACGGTTTTCGACGAGTCCGTCGGTGTAGAGGGCGAGCACGGCGCCTTCCGGCAGCTCGATGTCGGCGCATTCGAAGGGCAGGCCGCCCAGGCCGAGGGGCGGTCCGGCGGGAAGGTCCACGAGCTCGGCGTGTCCGTCGGGGGTGAGGAGCACGGGCGGCAGGTGGCCCGCGCGCGCCATGACGCAGTGCCGGGAGACGGGATCGTAGATCGCGTACAGGCAGGTGACGCCCAGTGCCTGGTCCTCGGCCTCGGCGGGCCCGGGAGGCGGGGCGCCGGTGCGTGCCACGAGGTCGTCGAGACGGGCGAGCAGTTCGTCCGGCGCGAGGTCGAGTGCCGCGAGCGCCGCGACGGTGGTGCGCACCCGGCCCATGGTGGCGGCCGCGCTCGTACCGTGTCCGGCGACGTCCCCCACCACCAGCCCGACGCGTGCCCCGGACAGGGGGATGACGTCGTACCAGTCCCCTCCGACGCCGGCGGGCCCGGCCGCGGGCAGATAGCGGTGAGCGACCTCCACACCCGGCTGCTGAGGCAGAGTGCGCGGGAGCAGATCACGCTGGAGCGTGAGCGCGGTCGCATGTTCTCGGGTGTAGCGGCGGGCGTTGTCCAGGCAGACCGCGGTGCGGGAGACGAGCTCTTCCGCGAGCTGTATCTCCTCGTGCTCGAAGGGGTCGGCATGTCGGGAGCGTGCGAAGACCACCGCGCCCAGGGTGGCGCCACGGGCTTTGAGGGGAAGGGCGAGCGCATGGGCGGCCGCGTCGGTGGCCGGCGCGTTCTCGGCCAGGCACCGCAGGCGGACGGTGTCCAGTGCGTCGTACGCGGTGTCCTCGGCCGCGGCGTGATCGGTGCGGTGAGCCACCTGGCACAGGGTGGGGCGGGTGGCGAAGTGTTGTGGTTCCTGCCCGCCCAGGACGGCTTCGACGATGTCCACGGTGACGGCGCCGGCGAACTCGGGAACCACGAGTTCCGCCAGATCCTGGGCCGTGCGCCGGATGTCCAGGGTCCTTCCGATACTGCCGCTCGCCCGGCTGAGCAAGGCGAGACGCCGGCGCGCCACATAGCGGTCGGTGATGTCGAGGCCGGCCTCACAGACTCCGATCGGTCGGCCGTGCTCGTCCCGAAGTCGGAAGTAGGAACACGACCAGACACGTTCGTGATGGGGGTCGAGGTAAGTGGAGCTGCGGTAGCGGACGTCGATCGCGGGTGCGCCGGTGCGGGCCACGCGCTGGACGATCTCTTCGATGCTCGTGGCTGTCCCGTCGTCCTCCCCCAGCACCTCGCCCTGCGGCAGGATGTCCTTCAGGAACCTGTCGGCAGCGCCCTCCAGCGGGATTCCGAACTGTTTTTCGATCGCGGTGTTGATCCAGCGCACGCGGGCGTCCGTGTCGTAGACCGCCAACTGGACGGGCGCTTCCCGGTCGAGTCCGTCAAGCATGGCCCGGCCGACGGCCTCCCGGTACGCCAGCTCGGCGTCCATGGCCGTCAGCAGCCACCCGGTCGCGCCCGCCCCCAGGGCGAGCGGGGTGAGAGACAAGGAGACGGACACCGGGCGGCCGTCACCACCGCGGACCGGTCGAGGGCCGAGCGACCATGCCTCACCACCGTCACCAGCGGCTGAGGAGACGCCGACACCCGTCTCGGCATCGGCCAGAACGGCGTCGGCGGACCGGCCGAGGACCTCTTCGGACGCCAGGCCGAACAGCACCTCGGCTTCCCCACTCCACCCGGTGAACCGCAGGTGCTGGTCCAGCACCGCGGTCGCGCCCAGGGGCGTCGGTATGGCCGGGGAAGACCTGCCGTGCGGCCGGACCGGCTGGTCACGCCCTTGGAAAATGCTCGTCATCGCCGCTCCCGAAGTGGGTGCCGGAGAGATTCGGCCCATTCAATGTACCGCCGGTCGCCCTCGGTGACGCCTGCGCGCGATGGGCCGCGAGAAGCCGGCGCAAGGCCTCGACACCCTCCTCGGTGCGCTCCGGTGCGCCGGACGTGACCTGGTGGAAGACCAGGCCGTCCAGACACGTCGGCTTCCGCAGGCCCCCTCGCGCGACGACCTTGACGGCCGCGGCCATCAAAGCTTCCCGTCCCTGACCGTATCCGGGCCGGTTGTCCCAGCCGCCGGCCCCCTCCTCGACCACCGTCTCGGTCATGCACCCACACTCCTGAGGCGGCGGAGCCGGTACAGACACCCCGGTGCGCCGTCTGCGGGTCCGGACCGACCTGCGCTGGGTCGCTCGCGTCGTTCGGTGTGGCCCGACTGGACTCCCCACCTCGCGCGTGCCACCGGCCCCAGAAAGCGCCTCCTTCACCCGAAGAACGATGCGTGGGGTCGTCACGAACCGCCCGAGTGGCCAAAAGCGGCACGCTCCGCGCCGATGGTGGTGTCCTCGCCGTGTCCGGTGTGTACGACCGTGTCGTCGGGGAGGGGGAACAGCTTGGTCCGTACAGAGTCCTCGAGCGTGGGTCGGTCGCTGTAGGACCGGCCGGTCGCGCCGGGGCCGCCCTTGAAGAGAGTGTCTCCGGTGAAGACGCAGCCGAGCTCCGGGGCGTGGAGGCAGACGGCTCCCGGAGCGTGGCCGGGGGTGTGGAGGACGGTCAGGGCCACTCCGCCCACCTCGACCGTCGCGCCGTCGGCGAGGTCGAGGTCCCAGAGATGATCGGTGTGCGTGAGCTCCCACAGCGGCTGGTCGTCGGGGTGCAGCATGATCGGCGCACCCGACCCTCCGTTCACTCGCTCCCGTAGCGCGGGCGCGACGCGGACGTGGTCGTCGTGGGCATGGGTGCACACGATCGCCTTGACCGTCCGGTCGCCCACCACGGAGAGGATGGCCTCGACGGAGTGCGGGGCGTCGATGACCACGCACTCGGTGTCATCGCCGACGACCCAGACGTTGTTCTCGACGTCGTAGGTCTTCCCGTCGAGGCTGAACTTCCCCCTGCTGACGGCATGGTCCACTCGCACCCGGCCCGTCGACGGCCGGGCCATCAGAGGACCACCACCGAGCGCAGCACGTCGCCGTGGTGCATCCGCTCGAAGGCGGCCTCCACGTCGGCGATCCCGATCTCCTCGGTCACGAACGCGTCGAGGTCAAGCCGGCCCTGTTGGTAGAGGTCGACCAGCATGGGGAAGTCCCGGCTTGGCAGGCAATCGCCGTACCAGCTCGACTTCAGTGCGCCGCCCCGGCCGAACACGTCGATGAGGGGCAGGTCGGGCAGCTTCATGTCCGGGGTGGGCACTCCGACCAGGACGAGGGTGCCGGCGAGGTCGCGGGCGTAGAACGCCTGCTTCCAGGTCTCCGGACGGCCGACGGCCTCGATCACCACGTCGGCGCCCTCCGCGCCCTCGTAGGTCTCCGCGCAGATCCGTTTGACTTCCGCCGCCACATCCACCGCCGTGGAGTCGACCGCGTGCGTGGCTCCCATGCGCTTGGCGGTCTCCAGCTTCTTCCCGTCGATGTCCACGGCGATGATCGGGCCGGCACCCGCCAGCGCCGAGGCCGCGACCGCTGCCATCCCGACGCCGCCACAGCCGATCACAGCGACCGACTTCCCGCGGGTGACGGCACCGGTGTTGATCGCCGCGCCGATGCCGGCCATCACCCCGCAGCCCAGCAGACCGACGGCGGCCGGCCGGGCCTCGGGGTCCACCTTGGTGCACTGGCCGGCGGCGACCAGCGTCTTCTCCGCGAACGCCCCGATGCCCAGCGCGGGCGACAGCTCCGTGCCGTCCTCCAGTGACATCTTCTGGGTCGCGTTGTGAGTGCTGAAGCAGTAGTGCGGGTCGCCCCGCCTGCACGCACGACACTCACCGCACACCGACCGCCAGTTGAGCACCACGAAGTCACCTGGCGCGACGCCGGTGACGCCGGGTCCGATTTCCTCCACAATCCCCGAGGCCTCATGGCCCAGCAGGAACGGAAAGCCGTCGTTGATGCCTCCCTCCCGGTAGTGCAGGTCGGTGTGGCACACCCCGCACGCCAGGATCTTCACCACCGCCTCACCGGGGCCCGGGGTCGGCACGTTGATCGTCACCACCTCCACCGGCTTCCCCTTCGTGCGGGCGACGACGGCCTTGACCTGCTGCGCCATGCTGCGTACTCCTCTACGGTCTCGTTTGGGCCAGGTGACAAGTCAGTGGAGTGTGGATTCACCAACCGTACGAAGTCAAGACGATGGAGACGGAAATTGTACGGTCCGTTCGAGTTTCACGTTCGGTCAGGTGTGCGGACGATGCGGCGACGCACCTGTCGGTCAGCGACGGCCGACCTGCGTCGCCTGCTGGACGGCTCGTCGCGCGGTATCGATCAACGGCCCAGACACATCACGAAGGTCGCGGTCGGTGGCCTGGGTGCATTCGTCGACGCGGTCCATCCAGTCCGCACTCCCGCGCGAGACAGATCAGTTGATCGACTGCCGGCCTATGCGTGCGTACACCGCAGGACGAACCGATCGGTACACCAGTGCCAGGACGATTCCTGCGAGGAAGACGCCCCAGATGACGAACTGAAGCGTGATGGCAGTGCCGCGGTCGCCGCCCGTCAGGAGCACGAAGTTGCTCAGCGAGAGGTAGAGGGCCACACCCAGGCCCAGGCACGCCAGGGCCGGAGCGACAAGCGTGTGCCAGTACGTCGAGTCGTTGATCTCGCTACGTGCCTTGCGGAAGAAGACCAGGACGGCAACGCCGGTCAGGAACATCAGCACCAGAAGGGGGAAGCCGCCCGCTCCCGCCAGCCATGCGTAGGAGGAGGCCGGGTCACTGCGGGAGAACAGCAGCACGCCGGCACCGAGGATGGCGCTGAGGACCAGTGAGCTGACGTACGGCGACCCGTGGCGTGGGTGCACTCGCCCGAGCACGGCCGGCAGGGCCCCGTCGGCACCCAGCAGGTATCCGTACCGCGCGATGATGTTCTGGCACGAGACCACTGCGGCGAAGGCGGAGGTCACCACCAGCATGGACACCGCGTCCCGGGCCCACGTGCCGACAAAACCCTTCATGGCGTCCGTGAACATGCCCGGTGCGTTGCTGCCGGCGATGCCCGGGGCCGCCGTGGGGCCGTAGGCGATGACCAGCAGCCACGTCGTGAGGGTGTAGAAGACGCCGATGAGCGCGACCGCAAGGTACGTGGCCCGGGGTATCGTGCGCCGCGGGTCTCTCGTCTCCTCCCGGAAAATGGCGGTGGCCTCGAAACCGATGAACGTGATCACGGCAAACAGCACCGCGACTCCCACCGCTCCTCCGTTGAGGGAACTCCAGGCGAACGGGGTGAGCGTACGGCCTTCAGGACCGCCCTCCCCCGCCACGGCCACATCGAATACCAGGACGATCGCGAGTTCGAGCAGCATCACTGCGGACAGCATCCTCGCCGACAGGTCGATCCTGAAATACCCGAAGACACCGACGATCGCCACCAGGGCAAGCGAGTACAGCCACCACGGCACCTCGGGGCCGTGGAAGGTACTGACCACCAGGTCTTGGGCGACGATCCCGAAGAAGAACGTGACACCGAGCCCGATCATCAGGTACCCCAGGATGGCGAGGAAGCTCGCGGCGAGCCCCACCACCTTGCTCAGACCGGCGCTGATGTAGGCGTAGAAGGCGCCGGGGTTGGGCAGGAAGCGGCTCATGGTGGTGTAGCCGACGGAGAAGAGCAGCAGCACCGCGGTCGCGGCGGCAAAGGCCAGAGGGGCCCCCGCCCCCGCGAACCCGATGACCAGCGGCAGCACGCCCACCACACTCGCCAGCGGAGCGGCGAACGCCAGGACGGTGAAGGCGAGTTCGATCACGCCCATCCGGCCGCGGAGGCGGTTCTCGGTGCCGTCGCTCTCCCCGGAAACCCGCGCTGTGTCGGCGGCCCTCGGTTGAGTTCTCTTGCTCATGTTGGGTCCTGTCTCGCGAATCTGAAAGCTGAAGGGTTGTCGGTCAGGGGAATGGCTCGGCGGACTCAGATGGCGAGAGCGTGTACCGTGCACCCTTCGAAGACCGTGCGGACGGCTTTCGTGTCCCCGATGCCGTCGGCCAGCACCTCGTAGAGGTTGCGGCGATCGAAGACCATGAAGTCGGCGTACTTGCCCGGTTCCAGGGAGCCCGGCCCCTCGGCGCGTTCGACCGCTCGGACTCCCTCATTCGTCGGCGCGCGCAGGGCGTACACCAGGTCGACGGAGAGTTCACGTCCAGTCGGATCCGATGGTCATTACGGGCGTCGGCCTTGTGCGGTGAGGCGAACCGGTAGCCGTCGCCCAGTACGGCTCGTACTCCATAATCTGCCAGATCGCCGGCGCCAGATCGGCGGCGATGACGTTGAGCTCACGGAATCGCTCCACGTCCGCTCCGTCGATGTAGGTGCGGAGCGCGACCTCACGCGCCGGGCCGTCCGGGCCGTTGACCCGTGAAGCCTCGGCGAACACGTCCAGGGCCATCTGGATGGTTCTCTGTCCTGCGCGGCCCTGCAGCCTCGGACCGGAGCAGAGCGGGCCGCGGTTCGTCGCCCAGCGCGAGGATCTCGTCCTGTACCGCGCTTCCGCCTTCGACCAGGCCGGCGTTGGTGGTGGAGCGGCATCGGAACGTCGGCGGTACGTGTCAGGCGACAGGCCTTTTGTCGAACTGCCCGAGGTAGTTCTCAGCGAGCTCGCAGGTCCGCCGGGGGAACTCGGCCAGCCACTCCCGTGTCACCTCGATGCCAGAGTTGTTGCCGAGGAAGGCGAGAGTCAGCAGCCGCCTCAGCATCAGGAACGTCGGGATCTCCCTCTCGTCCTCGTCGGACAGGGGGCGGACCTCACGGTACGCCTGCACCCACGAGGCGATCATCTCATCGGACTGCGGGTGGTCCTCGTAGAACGTCAGGGCCGTGGCCAGGTCGTAGAGCCACCAGCCGAAGCCGGCATCGTCGAAGTCGATGAGATGGCAGACATCGCCGTCGACGAGGAGGTTGGAGCTGCGCAGATCAGCATGGACTAGTCCAAAGCGGCTTCGATCGGTTCCGAATCGGTTGAGGCGGTCGGTCACGACCTGTTCGAGACGCTCCAGCATCTGTCGTTGCCCCCTGTCGTCGACGCCCGCCTGCCAACGCCCCCAGCGGGGTTGCTTCCCGAAGGCGGCCTCGGTGTCCCAGCGGCCACGGCGGAACCAGGCGGGCCGTTTCCAGTCGACGGCATGCTGGTGCAGCTGAGCGGAGATATGCCCCAAGCGAGGCATTATCGCGGCGAGTTCACCGTCCTGCGGTTCCTTGCCGGTGACGTGTTCGAAGACGACGAGGCTGGCCATGGTTCCGGTGACGGGATCGGCGACACGGATCGCCGACTCCCCCGAGTCGCTGACGAGTGCGCTCACCACCGGCACGTCCGACTCCTTCTTCAGCGCCGCAAGCCAGGCGAGCTCAGAACACACCTCCTCGTGGGCACGCTGACCGGGCGGGCTGATGCGAACCACGACCGGCGGACGGTCGGCGGGACGGGCGCGCAACGCGACGTTCTCCGACAGCGGTAGCAGCTCGATCGGAACATCGGCGTCGATCCCGAACCGCGGTAGGGCCTCGGCGGCGATACGCAGCCCTGCAGCAATGCGGCAGTTTTCAGACGTCTCTTCCTGGCCGCTCTTGGCCATGATGGATCCTCCTGGCGGGTCTGGCACGAAGTACGCAGGATCGATGGCGGCACCCTCCCGGCGTCAACCGATGGCTGACAGCGGCCCCCGGGCCGTACCGGTGGCGAGAACAGTAGGGTGGCGGAAAGACGGGGACAATACCGAGGGCCCAATTACTTTACGAAGCGTTCAAAATTTATGGCACCGAAACCTGGCGCACCCCGTGGCGGGACCCTGGCCGGCCACCCCCGAACCCGGACCGGCTGGCCAAGTATTTACGTTGACCACTAGTTCAAAGTCTGGACGGGTCGTACAGTAATCGCCGTCAAGGTGGCGCCTCGACCGTCCGCCGCCGGTGCCGCTTCGAGACCCTCTCCCCTCTCATCAGCCACAGGTGACACAGCAGTCCTCTGTTTTCGAACACATGCGCCTAGGAGGCCTCTCATGCATGAACGAAACGATTACGACGTGATCGTCGCCGGACTCGGCCCCTGGGGAGCCGCCAGTAGCTGGCATCTCGCCAGGAGAGGACTGAAGGTGCTGGGCCTCGACCGCCACACTCCTCCGCACGGCTACGGGAGCCACGGTGGAGCGACACGGCTGGCCCGCCAGTCCAACAGCACCGGAACCGAGTACCTCCCCCTCACCCACCGCACTTTCGCCCTTTGGCGCGAACTCTCCGCCGAGGCCGGCCACGACCTGCTCGTCGAATCCGGCACCGTCTTCATCGGCAAGCCTGGCTCCGGCTGGTTCGACAGGACCCTCAAGAGCCTGGAAACTTCCGCGATCAAGCACGAGATCCTCGACGGCCCCACTACGCGATCCCGGTTCCCGGCCTTCGAGGTGGACGCCGACGAAACCGCAGTGTTCGAACCGCACGGCACCGTGGCGCTGGTCGTCGAAGGCATCGAGGCCCTACACGCTCAGGCCCGTCGCCACGGCGCCGAGCTGCGCTTCGAAACACCGGTCGAGGCATACAGCGAGGATGCCGACGGCGTGGAGGTCCGCACCCCGTCGGGCACCTACCGCGCAGACCGGCTCGTAGTGGCCGTGGGCGCCTGGTCCGGACAACTGCTCGGCCTGGACCTGCCCGTGGCCGTGGAACGCCAAGTCCTCTTCAACTTCGCCGCCCCAGAGGGCTCCCGGCCGGAAACCGCGGTCTACTTCTCGGCCCCGCCCGGTGACGACGCCGCCCCGTTCTACGGCTGCCCGGAACCAGACGGCAGCTTCAAGGTCAGCCTCCCATCGCGCGGGAACGAGATCGCCCCGGACCAGCTGAGCGACCACCAGCCCACGGAGAGCGAACTCGCCGTGGTCCGCGAGTACGTACGCAAGCGCATACCGGGAATCGACGGTGACCCCATCCATTCCACCGTCTGCATGTGGAGCGAAGTCGCTGACGGGCACTGGGTCATCGGCGCTCACCCGAAGCACCGACGGATCATCTTCGGCGCGGGCTGCATGGGGCGCGGTTTCCGGTACGCGCCCGTCGTGGGCGAAGCCCTCGCGGACCTGGCGACCGGCATCGAGAGGTCCGACATGGCGATGTTCGCTCCCGAACGGTTCCGAGCGCTCGTGTGAGGGTCCCCGGGCCGCCCCGAGTGACGCCCGCGACTCCCCCGGCAGGGCGTCGCCGCTGTGACCCTTCGGGCAGGGGAACGCCCCGCCTGTGATCGAGGCGGTTCGCCCGACCTTCACGCGGTGCGGAGCGGTACGGCTATCGTCAGGGAAACGAAAATCGGCCGAACAACCGAGCACAAAAGGATGTCTCTCGTGGCGGGCAAGACGACACCGCAGGAACGCCCCCGTCTGACGCTCCGCGAGCGGAACCGGCTGCGTACGCGCCGCGAACTCCTGGACGCGGCCTTGGAGGTCTTCGCGGAGTCCGGCTACGGGTTGGCGTCGGTGGAGAACATCGCGTCACGCGCCGGAGTGTCCAAGGCGACCCTGTACACCTACTTTCCCGAAGGGCGCGAGCAGCTTTTCCGTGAGCTGTACGAGGAGATCAACGACGAGATCATCGAGGCGGCCTCGGCGATCTATACCGCGGAGGGTGACTTCGCCTCCCGGGTGGTCGCTCTCACCGAAGTCGTGCTGGAGATCGGGCTCAGGCCACTGATCGGCCGCTTCTACTCAATCGACGACCCCGGGCTCGACCAGGCACTCGATCCGGTACGGGGGCACGCCTCCCGGGTGTGTGTCGATCTCATCTCCGCGGACCTTGCCGCTGCACAGGAGGCCGGCACCGCGAAGACGCAGGCCCCGGCGCGGGCGATAGCCGATCTCCTGGTGGGTGCCATGCGATCAGGCCTCTCCGAGGTAGGACGTTCCAGAGCCATGCCCACGGAGATCCTGCCCGCGATGCAAGCCCTGGTCAGCGGCTTGTAGGGCCTCAGACTCAGGTACCGCCCGTCAGTCAGGCGATGGTCCGTCGGTGTGACCGACCGACTTCACAGCCCGCCCTCAGCCGCCGGCGCTGTGAACAGCCGCAGGCCCCGATACCTCCTTCGTCGACGGCGGACTCCTCCCCGAAGCGGTGCAAGGTTTCCGCCGTCAGGCCGGGCTGGGACAGAATCGCTTTCCCAGTGAAACCGGGCATCGAGCCTCGGTGGCACCTGCTGCTTGATGCTTTCCTGGAGAGCACTGGTGAACCAGATGAACCGGGAGACGTCGGCGCCCGCGCCCAGCTCGGCGAAGGGCGGCAGGCCGTCGGGGTGAATGAACACCACGCGGGCCATACGGAAGCGGCCCGCGGTCAGACCTCAGCGTTTCGACGAGCCCGGCCACGGACACACCGTCTGGTCATTCAGACTTTCCGGCCGAGACAACTGCGCCCCGGTGGACGAGCATGTCGCTGTCCGCCGGGGCGCGGGCGTTACCGGTTCACAGAATCACGGTGACGACCTTCTCTTCCGTGTTCGCCAGGATGCCGCTCCAGCCGAGTTCGCGGCCGATGCCACTGGCCTTCATCCCGCCCCACGGAAGCGCGGGGTCGATCGCCGCCCAGCCGTTGATCCACACGGAACCGGCGCGGACGCGTCGCGCGAGGGTGTGCGCGAGGCTGACGTCCTTGGTCCAGATCGTGGCGGCGAGGCCGTATTCCGTCTCGTTGGCTATCCGGATCGCCTCGTCGACGTCGTCGAAGGGCATCACCGCGCCGACCGGGCCGAAGATCTCCTCGCGCGCGATCGTCGCGTCCTCGGCGACGTCCGCGAAGATGGTCGGCTCGACGAAGAAGCCGTCCCTTTGGGGACGGCCCCCGCCGGCCACGAGCCGCGCCCCCTCGGCCTTCCCCTTCTCGATATAGGCCAGGACCCGCTCACGGTGATCGCTGCTGATCAGGGCACCCATCGTGGTCTCCGGCGCCAGCGGGTCACCGAGGACCTGGCTCTTCGCGGCGTCGGCCAGCGCCTTCACCACACGGTCGTAGAGCGACCGGTGGACGAGGATGCGGGTGCCGGCGGCGCACACCTCACCCTGGTTGAAGAACAACCCCAGGGCGATGCCCTGGACCGCCGCGTCGACGTCCGCGTCCTCAAGCACGATCTGGGGGCTCTTGCCGCCCAGTTCGAGGGTGACCCGCTTGAAGGTGTCCGCGGCGACCTTCTGGATCTCCCTGCCCACCTCCGGGGAACCGGTGAAGCTGACCTTGTCGACCTCCGGATGCCGGACCAGCGCGGCGCCGGCCACGCTGCCGAGTCCGGGCACGACGTTCACGACCCCGGGCGGGAAGCCGGCCTCCTCGATCAGCTTGGCCAGATGCAGGACCGACAACGGCGCGTCCTCCGCCGGCTTGACGACGACCGTGTTGCCCGCGGCGAGGGCCGGAGCCAGCTTCCAGCCCGTGATCATCAGCGGTGTGTTCCACGGGATGATCGCCGCGATGACACCGACGGGCTCGCGCACCGTGTACGAGTGCGTCGGACGGCCCTGGTAGCCGGCCGTCGGCACCGTGACGCCCTGGACCTTGTCCGCCCAGCCCGCGAAGTGGCGGAAGGTGGCGATGGCGTTCGGTATGTCGAGAACCGCGGGCTGAACGGCGGGCTTGCCGATGTCGAGGGCCTCCAGCCGGGCCAGCTTGTCGGCGTCGCGCTCGATCAGGTCGGCGAGCCGGAGCAGGAGCCGCTGCCGCTCGGCGCCCGAGAGCGCACCCCACGAGCCGTTCAGAGCGCGGCGGGCCGCACGAACCGCGTCGTCCACGTCGGATTCGTCGGCCGCGGCAACCCGCGTGAGGAGCGTGCCGTTGGCTGGGCTCAGGTTGTCGAAGGTGCTCGACGCCGACCGCCACCTGCCATCGATGAACAGTTCGGTCTGGAAGGCGATGTCTGCGGGGATGGTGGTGCGTGCCATGTCCACTCCGTTCTCGGTGATCTGTCTGGCGGGCGGAGTCGCACCACGGCGTGCTTCGGCGGTCTCCAGGTCATCGAGGCTGGCGGCGAGCCGGTCGACCAGCAGATCGAGGTGGTCCTGACCGAAGATCATCGGCGGTCGGATCTTGAGGACGTTCTCGTGCGGCCCGATCTTGCTGATCAGCACGCCCTTGCGCCGCATGTCCTCGACGATCCACTTGGCGGGCCTGGGGTCGGGTCGACTGTCGTCATCGACGAATTCGAGGCCGAAGAAGAGTCCCTGCCCGCGGACGGTCTTCACGCGGGGGTGCCGGCCTGCGAGCTTCTCCAGCAGTTCACGGGCGTACCGGCCGATGCGCAAGGCATTCTCCTGCAGCTCCCGGTCTGCCGTCTCGTGGAGCACCGCCAGGCCCACGGTCGCCGAAACGGGGTTGCCGGCGAAGGTGTTGAAGTAGAGGTTCGCCGCGCCGAACTCGTCCAGAAGTTCCGCGGTAGTCACCACCGCGCCGAGGGGATGCCCGTTCCCCATGGGCTTGCCGAGGGTCACCAGGTCCGGCGCGAAGTCGTACAGCTCGTGCCCCCAGAAGCGGGTGCCGGGCCGTCCCAGACCGGCCTGCACCTCGTCGGCGATGACCAGCCCTCCGGCCTCCGCGACCATCGCCACCACCGACTCGACATAACCGGCCGGGGTGCGCAGCAGCCCCTCCGTCGAGAACAGCGGGTCGAAGAGAATCGCGGACACCCCCGCGCCCGTCGCCCGCAGAGAGGAGATGGCGGCCGCGGCTTCCTTCAGCGCCTCGGCCAGCACGATGTCCTCGGGCCGGGGATCGCCGTCGAGGTCGGGGATGCGCAGGGCGCGGACGTGAGCGCCCAGCTCCTCCCTGACGGGCAGTCCGGTGGTGACAGCGGCGAGACTGGACGTGTTGCCGTGGTAGCTGAAGTCCGTTACCAGGACGCCCGTGTTCCCGGTGTGCTGGCGGGCGATCCGCAGGGCCAACTCGTTCGCCTCGGACCCGCTGTTGGTGAAGAACACCTTGTCCAGCGGTCGGGTGAAGGTGGCCAGTAGCGTCTCGGCGTACTCCACGACCGGCTCGGTCAGATAGCGCGTGTGGATGTTGAGACGGGCCGCCTGGGAAGCGAGAGCCTCGACGACCCTGGGATTGCAGTGCCCTACTTGCGGAACGTTGTTGTAGGCGTCCAGGTATTCGGTCCCGTCCGCCCCCCGGAGCCACACGCCTTCTCCGGACACGAGGTGGAGCGGCTCGTCGTAGAAGGTCGGTGAGTGGGGCCCCAGCGTGGCCCTCCGGCGAGCCATCAGAGCCCGCGATGCCCATGTGCTGGCGGTCGTCATGAAGTCTCCAGTCGGCCTGGCCCCTCCTGCCTAAGGGGTGACCAGAACGATAGGTTGAATGGCCGTTTAAGGTCAATACTGATCGACCAATTTCCATACTGACCGTTCAATTTTTTCGGCGCTCCCTATCACGGAGGCGATCTCGGGGCACTGAGGCCGGCGTTACGGACGTACGGGCCCACAGAGCAGCAGTCGACCGGGACGTCGGGGTGCCGGGCGGGTCCGATCAGTTCGGCGCCGGGCCTGAGAGGCTCGCGGCCGGCCTCCATCACCTGTCGATCGGTCGGCCAGACCGTCGAAAAGTACGGCCGACAGGGCATCTGACAGCACAGCCACAGGCAGCCCGCCCTCCGGTCGCTACCACTCGACCAGGCAGTTGACGGTACCGAACAGCAGTCGACTCACCAGGTGCGGTTCGATGTCGTCACGTACGCCCATTACCTTCTTCGTAGAGCCCGGTTCCTGGGCCCCGCGCTCGACGCCGCTGTTGCCGCGGACGCGCGGCAGCAACGTCACGTATGGCAGCTCGGCGGCGAGTACTTCGACGCCGTGTCGCGCGACGTGCCGCAGACGGGCGATCGCGGTCGTGTCCTCCACGGATCCTCGTCCAGTACGGCAATGAGGGAGTCCATCGCACGGCCGACCGCGAGGCCGAGGCGTTCCTCCTTGCCCGCCACGTGGTGGTAGATGCTCGACTTGCCCAGGCCGAGGCGGCGTGCCAGCTCTTCCATGCTGGTGCCGTCGTGACCGCGCTCGTTGAAGACGACGACCGCGACTTCCAACAGGGGGTCGCGGTCGTAAGAAGGCCGCTCCCGGGGCCGAACGGGCTGTTCTGCGGGCCTGTTGTTCACGCGGTCCTTGTTGCAAGGAATCGGATCATGCTTCGCGCTCGTCCTTCACCCGGCGGAGTTTTCCGAGCGAGCGTTCCAGTGACTCCGGTTCCACGACGGCCACCTCGACGCTGATGCCGACGCCGTCCTTGACGCCCTTGGCGATGGCCCGGCCGGCGCTCTCGCGCTGCTCCGGTCCGGCGTCCGGGCGCGCCTCGACCCGGACGGTCATGTGGTCCATCCTGCCTCGTTTGGTGAGGTGGATCTGGAAGTGCGGGGCGACGCCGGCCGTTTGCAGGACGACCTCCTCGATCTGGGTCGGGAAGACGTTCACCCCGCGCAGGATGATCATGTCGTCGCAGCGGCCAGTGATCTTGTTGATGCGGCGGAAGGCGGTACGTGCCGTGCCAGGCAGCAGGCGGGTCAGGTCCCGGGTGCGGTAGCGGATGACGGGCAGCGCTTCTTTGGTGAGCGAGGTGAAGACGAGTTCGCCGTCCTCACCGTCGGGGAGGACCTCGTCGGTGAGGAGGTCGACGACCTCGGGGAGGAAGTGGTCCTCCCACACATGCAGGCCGTCCTTGGTCTCCACGCACTCCTGGGCGACACCAGGACCCATCACCTCGGAGAGGCCATAGATGTCGACGGCGTGAATGTCCATGCGCTCCTCGATCTCGCGGCGCATCTCCTCCGTCCAGGGCTCGGCGCCGAAGATGCCCACCTTGAGGGAAGTGGTACGAGGGTCGACGCCCTGCCGCTCGAACTCGTCGAGCAGGGTGAGCATGTAGGTCGGCGTGATCATGATGATCTCTGGCTCGAAGTCCTGGATGATCTGCACCTGGCGGGCGGTCATGCCGCCGGAGGCGGGGATCACGGTGCAGCCGGCGCGTTCGGCGCCGTAGTGGGCGCCGAGACCGCCGGTGAACAGGCCGTACCCGTAGCTGATGTGCACCTTGTGACCGGGTCGGCCACCGGCGGCGCGGATCGAGCGGGCGATGAGATCCGCCCAGTTCGACAGGTCGTTCTCCGTGTAGCCGACGACCGTGGGCCGGCCGGTGGTACCGCTGGAGGCGTGGATGCGCCGCACCTCGGACATGGGAACGGCGAACATGCCGAAGGGGTACGTCTCGCGCAGGTCGGCCTTGGTGGTGAACGGGAACCTGGCCAGGTCCTCAAGGGTCCGGCAGTCGTCGGGGGCTACTCCGGCCGCGTCGAACTTCTTGCGGTACAACTCGACATTCTCATAGGCATGCCGCAACGTCTGCCGCAGACGGCGCAGCTGGAGATCGCGCACTTCCTGGCGCGACATCCGCTCGGCGTCGTCCAGCAGATCCGCCGGAAGCGGCTCGCCGCGCCGGGTCGGGGTGTCCACCCGTACTGTCGGTTCGGTGGTCATGGGTGCTCCTTGAAATCCGTGTTCCGGGTGCTGCGACTGCGTCCGCGGAACTCCGCGATCGCCGCGTCGCCATGTCTCACACTCACGTCATAGATGCCGCTGCGTCCGAAGCGGGTGACTTCTCGGGCGGTGGCCACCAGGACGTCGCCCTTCCGCACCGGGGCGACGAAAGTGATCTCCGCGCCGGAGGCAACGGTGACGGGGCCGTGACTGTTGCAGGCACAGGCGAAGGCGGTGTCGGCGAAGAGGAACAGACACCCGCCATGGGCGATCCCGTGGCCGTTAACCATGGACGCCGTCACCGTCATGCGCAACACGGCGGTCCCTTCGCCCTGCTCCAGCAGCTCGATGCCGAGGAGTCGCGAAGCCTGGTCGGCTGCGAACATGCGCGCTGCCGGCCCCGCCGTGGATGGCACTGCTTCCGTCACGGTTTACACCACCTTGTTAACCGACCGAACATTCGGTTAGCGTGCGGCCCGCCAAGTAATTCAAGCTGCGCCACACCCTGTCAAGAGGTGAGCCACATGCACGACACAGCCTCGGTGACGACGGACTTCTTCGCGCGCCACCGCACCCTGCTGGAACAGGCGGTGAAGGCGACCGAGAGTCGGGAGCACTGGACGCCGTACCCCGAATCGCCCAGCAAGACGGCGTACGGCGAAGACGCGCCCAAGCTGGGCGAGGCGGTCTTTCGGGAGCAGATCGGCAGGCCCTTCGACCTGCCCGGACATCCGGGAGAGGGGCGTGTGGCCCCCGGGGAGCAGTCCCCGTACGGCTTTCCGCTGGGGATCAGTTACCCGCGGCTCTCCCCGGAGGCCGCCGTGGCCGCCGCCAAGGGAGCCACGGCCGCCTGGCGCGAAGCCGGTCCGGACACGCGTGCCGCTGTCGCGGCTGAGGTCCTGTCCCGGCTCAATGCGGCAAGCTTCGAAATCGCGCACGCCGTGCAGCACACCACCGGTCAGGCGTTCGTGATGGCGTTCCAGGCCGGCGGCCCGCACGCCCAGGACCGGGGGCTCGAAGCGGTCGCCCACGCCTGGGCCGAGCAGAAGAAACACCCGGGCACGGCCCGCTGGAGCAAGCCACAGCGCAAGGGCGTCCCGCTGGTGATGGACAAGAAATTCACGCCGGTCGGTCGTGGCGTCTCACTGGTCATCGCCTGCAACACCTTCCCCACCTGGAACAGCTATCCGGGCCTGTTCGCCTCGCTCGTCACGGGCAACCCGGTCCTGGTCAAGCCGCACCCCGGTGCCGTGCTGCCGCTGGCGATCACGGTCCGCGTGATCCGCGAGGTGATGGCTGAAGCGGGCTTCGATCCCGATCTCGCGCTCCTGGTGGCCGAAGAGCCCGGCGGCCGGGCCGCAGCCGGACTCGCCCTCGACCCGGACGTACGGATCATCGACTTCACGGGCTCCAGCGAGTTCGGCGACTGGCTGGAGGCCAACGCACGCCAGGCCACCGTGTACACGGAGAAGGCCGGCCTCAACACCGTCGTCCTGGACTCCACCGACGACTACCACGGCCTGCTGGGCAACCTCGCCTTCTCGCTCTCCCTGTACAGCGGACAGATGTGCACCACCCCGCAGAACCTGCTGATCCCGCGCGACGGCATCATCACCGACCAGGGGCCGCGGACGGCCGACGAGTTCGCCGACGACCTGGCGGCCGCCCTGGACCGGCTGCACGCCGATGCGGCCCGGGCCGCCGGCACCCTGGGCGCGATCGTGAACGACGGCGTGCGCGACCGGCTGGCGGAGGCCGCCGGGGTCGGCCGTACGGTGCGTGCGTCGACAGCCGTACAGCACCCGGAGTACGCCGAGGCGGACGTCCGCACGCCGCTCATAGCGCGGCTGGACGCGGAGGCCGACCGTGAGGTCTTCACCCGGGAGTGGTTCGGCCCGGTCTCCTTCGTCGTCGGCACCGACTCCACCCGGCACAGCCTGGACCTGCTTCGCGAGACGGTGCGGGTGCACGGCGCGCTGATCGCCGCCGTCTACTCCACCGATGAAAAGGTGCTGGCCGCGGCCGAGAAAGCCGCGATGGACGCCGGCGTGCACCTGTCCGCGAACCTCACCGGCCAGGTCTTCGTCAACCAGTCCGCCGCCTTCAGCGACTTCCATGGAAGCGCGGCCAACCCGGCGGCCAGCGCCACTCTGTCCGACGCCGCCTTCGTCACCGGCCGTTTCGCCGTCCTGCAGTCCCGTCGACCCGTCACCGCCGAGGAGAGCGCCTAGTGTCCGAGGACATCTACCTGATCGACGGGGCTCGTACCCCGCAGGGCCGCTACGGCGGCGCTCTGGCCTCCGTACGCCCTGACGACCTGGCGGCCCTCGTCATCGGCGAGGCCGTGCGCCGCTCCGGCATCCCGCCCGAGGCCGTGGACGAGGTGATCCTCGGCGCCGCCAACCAGGCCGGCGAGGACAACCGGGACGTGGCCCGCATGGCGGTCCTGCTGGCCGGCCTGCCGCACACCGTGCCCGGTTACACCGTCAACCGGCTGTGCGCCTCGGGCCTGACGGCGGTCGCCTCCGCCGCCCAGGCAATCCGGGCCAAAGAGGCCGACCTGGTCGTGGCGGGCGGCGCGGAGTCGATGACCCGTGCCCCATGGGTGATGGAGAAGCCCGGCACGCCCTGGGCCAAGCCGGGAGAGGTGCAGGACACCTCGCTGGGCTGGCGCTTCACCAACCCCCGCTTCGAGGCTGCCGACCGCGTGGTGCCCGCCGGTGCCGGACCCGAGACGGTGAAGCTCACCCTGACCATGGGCGAGACCGCCGAAGAGGTCGCGGCCCTGGACCGCATCACCCGCGCCGACTCCGACGCCTTCGCCCTGCGCAGCCACCAGCGGGCCCTGGCCGCCCAGGAGGCGGGCCGCTTCGACCGCGAGATTGTGCCCGTCCCCGTGAAGGGGGGCGAGGTAACCCGCGACGAAGGCCCCCGTCCCTCCACCACGCTGGAGAAGCTCGGCGCCCTGCGGACCATCTTCCGCGAGGACGGCATCGTCACCGCCGGCTCCTCCTCACCGCTCTCCGACGGCGCCGCCGCGCTCGTCGTGGCGAGCGCGGCGGCCGTCCGGCGCTACGGCCTCACCCCGCGGGCCCGGATCGTCACCTCCGCCTCGGCCGGCGTCCAGCCCAACATCATGGGCCTCGGCCCGGTCCCCGCCACCGACAAGGCTCTGGCCCGGGCCGGCTGGCAGGTGGCGGACCTGGACGCCATCGAGTTGAACGAGGCGTTCGCCGCGCAGGCCCTGGCCGTGACGCGCCGCCTGAAGCTGGACGAGGACAGGGTCAACGCCGACGGTGGCGCCATCGCCCTGGGGCACCCGCTGGGGTGCTCCGGCGCCCGTATCCTGCTCACCCTGCTGGGCCGCCTGGAGCGCGAGCACGCCACGCGCGGACTCGCCACCCTGTGCGTCGGCGTGGGACAGGGCGTCGCGATGCTGGTGGAGCGGGTATGACCGACACCGCCTACGAGACGCTCCTGGTCGAGGAGCGCGACGACCGGGTGATCGTCACTCTGCACCGTCCCGAGGCCCGCAACGCCATCAGCGGCCGGATGATCGCCGAACTCCACGAGGTCTGCGCCCTGTTGGAGCATGAACCGAGGCTGCTGCTGCTCACCGGTCACGGACAGGTGTTCGCCGGCGGCGCCGACATCGCCGAACTGCTGCGACGAGGCCGCGACGAGGCCCTCCAGGGCATCAACAGCCGCCTGTTCGAGCGGGTGCGCCGACTGCCCATGCCCACCCTCGCCGCCGTCGACGGCTGGGCCCTGGGGGGCGGCGCGGAGCTGGCGTACGCCTGCGACCTGCGCATCGCCGGACCCGACGCCGTCTTCGGCAATCCCGAGCCGGGCCTGGGCATCCTCGCCGCAGCCGGTGCCTGCTGGCGGCTGCCCGAGCTGGTCGGCGAGTCGGTCGCCAAGCAGGTCCTGCTCGCGGGACGCGACCTCGACGCGGCCGCCGCCCTGGCGGTCGGCCTGGTCATCGACGTCGTACCGGCGGACGAACTGCTGAGCGCGGCCCACACGCTGCTCGACCGCATGGCACGCTCCTCGGCCACCGCGCTGCGCCTGACCAAGCTCGTCGTCGACTCCCCCGGCGCCCACCCGGTCGCCGACGACCTGGCCCAGGCCGTGCTGTTCGAGGGCCAGGACAAGAAGGACCGCATGACCCGCTTCCTGGAGAAGAGGAACCGCGCATGACCACAGCAACCGCACCCGCCGTCGTCGGCGTGATCGGCGGCGGCCGCATGGGCGCCGGCATCGCCCAGTCCTATGCGACCGCCGGTTCGGCCGTGACCATCGCCGAGAGCAGCGCCGAAGCCGCCGCCGCCGCGCTGGACCGTGTGGCGACCGGGCTGAAGCGGGCCGCCGAACGCGACCGCCTCGCCGAACCCGCCGAACGCGTCCTCGCCCGGGTCGGCACGGCCGGCTCGGTGGATGCCCTGCCCACCGACGCCGATCTGGTCGTGGAGGCCGTCCCGGAGGACCCCGCGCTCAAGGCCCGGGTCCTCACTGCCGCCGAACGGGCGGTGAGCGCGACAACCCTCCTGGCCAGCAACACCAGCTCGCTGTCGGTCACCGAACTGGCCGCCGCGCTCACCCGGCCGGGCCGCTTCCTGGGCATGCACTTCTTCAACCCGGTGCCGGCCTCGGAGCTGGTCGAGATCGTGGTGGCGCCTGACACCGACGCGGCCACCGTGGAAACCGCCCTGGACTGGACACACTGCCTGGGCAAGAAGGACGTCGTCGTCAAGGACTCGCCCGGCTTCGCCAGCAGCCGTCTCGGCGTCGCCCTGGGACTTGAGGCCATCCGCATGGTCGAGGAGGGCGTGGCCTCACCCGAGGCGATCGACGACGCCATGCGGCTCGGCTACAAGCACCCCTTGGGCCCCCTCCGCCTGACCGACCTGGTCGGCCTGGACGTGCGCCTGGCCATCGCGGAGCACCTGCACGCCACCCTCGGTGAGCGCTTCGCTCCGCCGCGACTGCTCCGCCAGAAGGTCGCCCGCGGCGAACTCGGCCGCAAGACGGGACAGGGGTTCCACTCATGGCGGTGACCGGGACGGCCGAGCACGTTGCCGCCGACGGCGCGGCCACCGTCGGCTACACACTGCGGGACGGCGTCGCCGTCGTCGAACTGCGCCGGCCGTCGGCGGGCAACGCCCTCGACGCGGCCCTGCGCCAGGGGCTGCTGGCCGCCGTACGGCAGGTGCGTGCCGACGGCGAACAGGTGCGCGCGGTGCTGCTGGCCGCCCAGGGCCGGCACTTCTGCGTCGGGCAGGACCTCAAGGAGCACGCCGACGCCCTGGAGACCCGCCCCGAATCGGCCTTCGACATCGTGCGGGCGGAGTACAACCCTCTGATCACGGAGATACGCGCGCTGCCCCAGCCGGTGGTCGTGGCCATCGAGGGCGCCTGTGTCGGCGCCGGTCTCGGGCTGGCCCTCTGCGCGGACCTGCGGGTGGCCGCCCGGGGTGCCCGCTTCGCCACCGCCTTCACCGGCATCGGTCTGGCGGCCGACAGCGGGCTGAGCGCCACACTGGCGCAAGCGGTCGGACCGTCGCGGGCAGCCGCTCTGCTGCTCCTCGGCGACCGCTTCGACGCCGGGGCGGCCGAGCGGTGGGGCCTGGTCCACCACGTCGTGCCGGACGGCACCGCAGCCGACCGGGGGCTCGACCTCGCCCGGCGGCAAGCCGTCGGTCCCACCGCCGCGTACACCGAGGTCAAAGCACTCCTGCGAACCACGGCAGACGGCGACCTGGCCGCGGTTCTGGAGGCGGAGGCCGCCGCACAGGAACGACTCGGCGCGACGGCGGACCACCGCGACGCCGTCCGTGCCTTCCTCGACGGCCGGACACCCGCTTTCACGGGGAACTGACCACGCTCCGGCACTTGCCCGAGCACAGGAACTTCGTCATATCATCCACCGAACGAACGGTCGGTAGGGAGAGAGTGATGCAGATGTCGACACAACAGGCCGCCTCATCAGAGGCAGTGGGCGCGCCGCCGGAGCTCCAGGAGTACTTCGAGGCGACCATCGCGCGGGATCAGCGGGTGGAGCCGCGCGACTGGATGCCCGAGGGCTACCGCAAGACGCTGATCCGGCAGGTGGCGCAGCACGCGCACTCCGAGATCATCGGGATGCAGCCGGAGGGCGAGTGGATCACCCGGGCGCCGTCGCTGCGCCGCAAGGCGATCCTGTTCGCCAAGGTCCAGGACGAGGCCGGCCACGGCCTGTACCTGTACTCGGCCGCCGAGACCCTCGGCGCGGACCGCGCCGACCTCACGGAGCGGCTGATCGAAGGCCGCCAGAAGTACTCCTCGATCTTCAACTACCCCACCCCGACCTTCGCCGACGTCGGTGTCATCGGCTGGTTCGTGGACGGCGCGGCCATCTGCAACCAGGTGCCGCTGTGCCGCAGTTCGTACGGCCCCTATGCCCGCGCGATGGTGCGGATCTGCAAAGAGGAGTCCTTCCACCAGCGGCAGGGCTACGAACTGCTGATGACCATGATGCGCGGCACCGACGCCCAGCGAGAGATGGTCCAGGACGCGGTGAACCGCTGGTGGTGGCCGTCCCTCATGATGTTCGGCCCGCCGGACGACAACTCGCCCAACTCGGCGGCCTCCATGGCGTGGAAGATCAAGCGGCACAGCAACGACGAACTGCGCCAGCGCTTCGTCGACATGACCGTCCCGCAGGCCGAGAAGCTCGGCGTCGCCCTCCCCGACCCGGAACTGCGCTGGAACGCCGACCGCGGCCGCCACGACTTCGCCACCCCCGACTGGGACGAACTGATGCGCGTCATCAAGGGCGACGGACCCTGCAACGCCGAGCGGGTCGAGCGGCGCCGGGCCGCCCATGAGGAAGGCACCTGGGTACGGGAGGCGGCCGCGGCGCACGCGGCGAAGCAGACGGCACGCGCGCGTGAAGGAGCGGCGGCATGAGCGACACGCAGCAGGGGGCGAAGGCCGGCTGGCCGCTGTACGAGGTGTTCGTCCGCGGGAAGCGAGGACTGAACCACGTGCACGTGGGTTCGTTGCACGCCGCCGACGACCGGATGGCCCTGACCCACGCCCGTGACCTGTACACCCGCCGCAACGAGGGTGTGTCCATCTGGGTGGTGCGCTCCCAGCACATCGCGGCCTCCACCCGGGACGAGAAGGACCCCTTCTTCGAGCCCAGCGCCGACAAGGTGTACCGACACCCCACCTTCTACGACATCCCCGACGACGTCCCCCACATCTAGGAGCAGGCATGAGCGACGACCACGTCTACCTGACCCTCGCCGAGGGACACGAGGACGACACCCGCTGGGCCTACGGCACGGGCTTCGAGGATCCGCTGTACGGCGTGGACACCGCTGTGCCCGACGGCGTCGACCGGGAGGGACTCGCCGCGCTCTGCCTGGCACTCGGCGACGACGCCCTGGTCTCGGCCCAGCGCCTGGCCGAGTGGACCACCCGCGCGCCGGAACTGGAGGAGGAGGTGGCCCTCGCCAACATCGGCCTCGACCTGCTCGGCCAGGCCCGCCTGCTGTACGCCCGTTGCGGCCAGGTCGACGGCACCGGACGGAGCGAGGATGTCTACGCCTACTTCCGTGCCCCGGACGACTTCCGCAATGTGGTACTGGCCGAACTGCCCAACGGGGACTTCGCGTTCACCATCGCCCGCCTGTTGATCCTCGCCAGCTGGCGGCTGGCCCACTTCGAGCGGCTCACCGCCTCGCCCGACCCGGTACTCGCCGCCATCGCCGCCAAAGGCGTCAAGGAACTCACGTACCACCGGCAGTACGCGGCCGAGTGGGTCGTCCGGCTCGGCGACGGCACCGAGGAGTCCCGCCGGCGGATGCGGGCCGGGCTCGACGGGCTCGTCCCGTACCTCGGCGAGGTGTTCGACGCCCACGACGCGAAGGCGGACGTCCTTGCCGTCCTGCGGCAGGTCACCGAGGCGGCGGACCTGCCCCTGCCCGAGGTGCCGTCTTCTCAAGGCGGCTCGGGCCGCGGCGGCGCCCACTCCGAACACCTGGCTCCGCTCCTCGCGGAACTGCAGAGCGTGGCCCGTGCCCACCCGGGGGCGACATGGTGAGCGTACTCACGGACGCCCGCCGTGCCCGGCACATCGCCGAGCGGGTCCCGGACCCCGAACTGCCCATGCTCACCCTCGCCGACCTCGGCGTGCTGCGGGAGGTGACGGTCGAGCCGGACGGCACGGTCGTCGCTGTCCTCACCCCGACCTACTCCGGCTGCCCGGCGATGGCCGAGATGCGCGCCGGGGTGGCAGCACGCCTGTCCGCCGCCGGTTACGAGCGGGTCGAGGTGCGCACGGTCCTCGACCCGCCGTGGACCACCGACTGGATCACCGCCGAGGGCCGCCGCAAACTCGCCGAGCACGGCATCGCACCGCCCGGACCGGCGCCCCGGCAGCCGTCCGGCCCCGTGCCGCTTGTCCTGTCCGCGAACCGGCACGTCGTGGCGTGCCCCCGCTGCGGCGCGAGCGACACCGAGGAGACCTCCCGTTTCGGTGCCACCTCCTGCAAGGCGCTGTGGCGCTGCCGCGCCTGCCGCGAACCGTTCGAGTACGTCAAGGAGATCTGATGGAGGACCTGTTGGCCCCCGGTACCGCCGCTCCCGTCCAGGTGCGGCGCGCGCGTCGCCGCCCGTCCTTCCACACACTGCGGGTTGCCGCAGTGGAGCGCTTGTGCGAGGACGCCGCCGCTGTGAGCTTCGACATTCCCGAGGAACTGGAGGGGGAGTTCGCCTTCGCTCCCGGGCAGTCGCTGACACTGCGCCGCGAGGTGGACGCAAGGGACGAGCGGCGCTCGTACTCGATCTGTTCGCCGGTCGGTTCCCGGCCCCGGATCGGGGTGCGGGTGGTGCCGGGAGGGCTGTTCTCGTCGTGGCTGGTACACGAGGTCCGGGCCGGTGACACCATCGAGGTGATGGCCCCGACCGGCGCGTTCACCCCCGACCTGACCGAGTCCGGACACCATGTGCTCATCGCGGCCGGCTCGGGCATCACACCGATGCTGTCCATCGCCGAGTCCGTCCTGGCCTGCGACGACCGATCTCGGGTGACCCTCTTCTACGGCAACCGACGTACCGGCTCGGTGATGTTCGCCGACGAGCTGGCCGACCTCAAGGACCTCTACCCGGCCCGGTTCCAGCTTGCCCACGTCCTCTCCCGCGAACCCCGCGAGGCCGAGCTGCTGACCGGACGCATCGACGCCGACCGGATGGCCGCGCTCATCGACGGGTTGGTCGACGTCTGCGACGCCGACCACTGGTGGCTGTGCGGCCCTCACGGCATGGTCCGCGACGCCCAGAAGGTCCTGGCCGAACTGAGAGTGCCCGACGACCGGATCCACCAGGAGCTCTTCTTCGCCGGAGAGGAACCGGCGGCCCCCGTCAGACGGACCGAGGACCAGGCCGACGGACCGGTCAGCCAGGTCACCGTCGTCCTCGACGGCCGCTCCACCACCTCCGCCCTCTCCCGCGAGGCCACGCTCCTCGACTCCGCCTCCCGGATCCGCTCCGACCTGCCCTTTGCCTGCAAAGGCGGCGTCTGCGGTACCTGCCGTGCCCAGGTCACCGACGGCGAGGCCGACATGCGCCGCAATTACGCGCTGGAGCCCGCCGAGGTCGACGGCGGATATGTGCTGACCTGCCAGACCTTCCCCGTCTCCGACAGCCTGACCGTCGACTTCGACAGCTGAGGGGCAGAGGGTGAACCCCGGCCGGAAGCCCGGCTGGACCGTCCGCCGATGCGATGAACGCGCTTGACACCGCCGCGCAGGAACGGATCAAGGAACTCACCGAGGAGGCCGCACGCCAGACCGACGCGCCGTGGTGCGGTAGGGCGGCGGGAAGGTGTTCGCGGCGGCGCGGGCATCAAAGAGATGCAGGCCATGGACTGCGCGGCGATGGTGTACAGCAGGTGCTGGTCCGGCACCGCGGTCGCGCCCAGGGGCGCCTGGATGGCCGAGGCAGCCTGCCGGGCAGCCGGACCGGCTGGTCATGTCCTTTGAAAGGGCTCGTCATCGCCGCTCCCGAAGTGGGTGCAGGAGAGATTCGGTTCATTCGATGTGCCGCCGGTCGCCCTCGGCGACACCTGCGCGCGATGGGCCGCCAGGAGCCGGCGCAAGGCCTCGACACCCTCCTCGGTACGCTCCGGTGCACCGGACGTGACCTGGTGGAAGACCAGGCCGTCCAGGGCCGCGAAGACGATCTCCGTCATCTCCTGCGACACGTCGAAGCAGGCCAATGCCTCGCAGACGGCATCGTGGTAGGCGTCGTAGAGCAGGTCGACGTGGCGGCGCAGTTCCGGCCGCCGACCGGATTCGAGCTTCAGCTCGTACTGGAACGCCTGCAGATCCGGATCGGCGGCGATGAACGCGGCCAGCGTCGCAGCGAAGTCTTCCAGGCGGCCACTGGCGGGCACCAGAGACGATGTCTCGATGCTGCGCCGCACAGCCCAGCCCAAAGCCTCTTCGAGCAGCGTGTCACGTGATCCGAAGTGGTGGACCACGAGGCCGTGGGTCACCCCGGCCTCGGCAGCCACGGCCCTGTACGTCAGCTTCCGCAGTCCCCCTCGCGCGACGACTTTGACGGCCGCGGCCATCAAGGCTTCCCGTCCTTGACCGTATCCGGGCCGATTGTCCTGGCCACCGGTCCCCTCATCGACCAGCGTCGCGGTCATGTACCCCCCTTTCCTCTCACCCTGCGCACCCTGACAAGCGAAATCTATCCTATTGACAAGTTATCCGAATGGATAGATTCTCGGCGGTGCCTCACTTCCTCCGCCTCACTGGAGTTCCCATGGCCCTGTCCGAAGGACTGCGCAGCACCCCGTTTTCCCCCCGGTACGACGACCGCGTCGAGGAGTGGATCGACGTCTACGGCCATGCCGTGCCCCTGTTCATCACGGACCCGGCCGAGGAGTACGAGGCATTCCGCACCGCCGCCGGCGCGCTGGACTACTCGATGCTCTACAAGTGGCACGTCGAGGGCGAGGACGCGCTCGCCACCGTCGACGCCGTCTTCTCACGGAGCGTCCGCGGGCTCGGCGAGGGCCGCATCGCCTACGGCGTGGTCGTCGACGCGGACGGCTTCATGATCGACGACGTGACCGTGGCCGTCCGCGCGCCCGGCCACGTGGTCGTCACCGGCGGCAACCCCGCCACCCAGCAGTCGCTGACCGCGCACGCCCCCGACGGCACCACGGTCACCGAGCGGCGCGACGAGTCCGCCGTGCTGACCCTGCAGGGACCGCGCAGCCGCGAGGTCCTCCAGCGGCTCACGCACGTCGACGTCTCCAACTCCGCCTTCCCGTACTACACGTTCGTCCGGGACGTCCTGGTCGCCGGCATCGGTGCGCAGGTCAGCCGGATCGGGTTCACCGCCGAACTCGGCTACGAGATCCAGGTGCCGCGCGAGCGTGCGCTGGACCTGTGGGACGCGGTCCTCGACGCGGGGGCCGACCTCGGGGCGAAGGCCGCCGGCGCGCTCGCCCTCCTGACGTGCCGCACCGAGGCCGGAATGATCATGGGTGAGCTGGAGTACGACCACACCGTCACCCCTTTCGAATGCCGGATGGGCTGGGCGATCGACTTCGACAAAGGCCCCTTCCAGGGCCGCGACGCGCTGCTCGCCAAGAAGGGCACCGCACAGGGGCGTGTGGTCAGCGTCGTCCTGGATACCGCGCCCGAGGCGGCCGAGGGCGCGCGGCTGGAGCTGGACGGGCGGGACGTCGGCTACGTGACAATGGCCGTGCCCTCGCCCGTACTCGACGGCTCCACCCTGGGGCTCGCCCGTGTGCACCGCGAAGCGGCGAAGTCGGGGACCGCGCTGACCGCGGTCGCCACCGACGGTTCCACGGCCGACGCCACTGTCCGGCCCACGCCCGTGTACGACCCCGAGCGCACCCGCGTACGGGCCTGAGCCGGAAGGCACCGCAGCCATGCAGCGCTACATCCTGACCGTCACCTGCCCCGACCAGCCCGGCATCGTCCATGCCCTGTCCGGTGGCATCACCGAGGCCAAGGGCAACATTCTGGAGAGCGCCCAGTTCTCCGATCCCGGTACCGGCACTTTCACCATCCGGGTGCTCCTGGAGACCCCCGAGCCCGACGTCGAGAGCCTAAGGGACGAGCTCTCCCTGCGCCTGGCGCGCTTCGACCCCGTGCTGTCCCTGCGGCCGGAGCAGCAGCGGCGCCGGGTGCTGCTGATGGTGTCGAAGTTCGACCACTGCCTGGTCGACCTCCTCTACCGCTGGCGTCTGGGCGAACTGCCCGTCGACATCCCGCTCATCGTCTCCAACCACCCCGACCTGGCGCCCGTCGCGCAGAGCTACGGCATCCCCTTCGTCCACCTCCCGGTCACCCGCGACACCAAGCCGGAGGCGGAGGCCGAGCTGGTGCGGCTGGTCGCCGAACACCACATCGACTTCGTGGTGCTCGCCCGCTACATGCAGGTGCTCTCCGACGACCTGTGCCGCAAGCTGTCGGGGCGGGTCATCAACATCCACCACTCGTTCCTGCCGGGCTTCAAGGGCGCAAAGCCGTACCACCAGGCCCACGACCGGGGCGTCAAACTCATCGGTGCCACCGCCCACTTCGTGACCGCCGACCTGGACGAGGGCCCGATCATCGAGCAGGACGTCGTGCGCGTCGGACACCGGCACACCGCGCCGGAGCTCGTCGCCATCGGCCGGGACGTCGAACGGGTCGTCCTGGCGCGGGCGGTGCGCCTGCACGCCGAGGACCGGGTCGTGCTGACCGGCTCCCGCACCGTCGTGTTCTCCTGACGCGAGAGGTTCGTACGACCATGACCACCGCGACGCTGCTCGACGGCAAGGCCGCGGCAGCCGAGATCAAGGCCGAACTCGCCGTCCGCGCCCAGGCGTTGAAGACAGGGGGCGTCACCCCGGGCCTGGGGACCATCCTGGTCGGCGACGACCCGGCCAGCCATTCCTACGTCGGCGGCAAGCACCGCGACTGCGCCCAGGTCGGCATCGCGTCGATCCGGGTGGAGCTGCCCGCCACCGCCTCCCAGGCCGACGTCGAGGCCGCCGTGCTCCGGCTCAACGCGGACCCGGCCTGCACCGGCTTCATCGTCCAGCTGCCGCTGCCGGCCCACATCGACACCCACGCCGTACTGGAGCTCGTCGATCCCGCCAAGGACGCCGACGGGCTGCACCCGGCGAACCTCGGGCGCCTCGTGCTCGGCATTCCCGGGCCGCTGCCCTGCACGCCCCGCGGCATCATCGACCTGCTGCGCCGCAACCAGGTGGCCATCACCGGCCGACAGTTCTGCGTGATCGGCTGCGGCATCACGGTGGGCCGCCCGCTGGGCCTGATGCTGACCCGCAGCACCGAGCACGCCACAGTGACCCTGTGCCACGAGGCCACCCAGGACACCGCCGCCCACGCCCGGGTCGCCGACGTGGTCGTGGCCGCGGCAGGCGTGGCCCACCTCGTCGGGCCCGACTGGATCAAGCCGGGCGCCACGGTCCTGTCCGTGGGCATCACCCGGACCGTGGAGGGCATCCTCGGGGACGTCCACCCGGACGTCGACCAGGTCGCCGGCTCCCTGGCCCCGCCGGTGGGCGGGGTGGGGCCGATGACCCGGGCCATGCTGCTGACCAACATCGTCGAGGCCGCCGAGCGCGGCCGGCCCTGACGGGGAAGCTGCGGTGCCGAGCCTGTTCGGGCTCGGCCCCGCAAGCCGTGTGCGGGCCAGCGCCGGAAGGCCCCGGCAGCGTCGCCGCCGGGGCCTGGCAGGCAGGACGCGCGCATGCTCGCCGTCTGCCCCAGTCCGCAGGGCCCGGCGCGCCGTACGCACCATCACAGGCGGCCGGCGTAGAAGGTGTAGCGCTCCAGCGGTTCTCCCTCGTGGCCCCATGGCCAGGGCGTCACCAGGCCGTCGATCGCGGTGAACACCGGGCGGGCGTCACCCGTGCGGGCCGGCGCGCACCAGGCAGTAGGCAAGCAGCCCGAGGTCGGCGACGGCGGCGGCCCGGCGCAGGCGTCCGGGGCTCAGCCAGGAGGCCAGCGCCTGATCCACCCATCGCGCGACGTGCGGTTGTACCCAGTAGCGGCTCGCCCCCAGCGCCCGGACTCCTCCGCGGTCCAGGTCGCCGTGGTACTGCCGTACGGCGGCCGCGGGCGGCAGGCATGCCGCCGGAGCGTCCGGCGGCATGACGGCGATGACGTCGTCGAGGAAGTCCCGCAACGCGCTCTGGCTCCCCTGCTCCTCCGGGGAGAGGTAGCCCAGGATCTGCAGATGCGCCTGACGGTGCCAGGGATCACGCGCGCGGATCTCCTCCCAGACCGGTGCGAGCTGGGCACGGGGCCGCCCCAGCGACCGCAGCGCCGCCAGCGCACCCACCCAGGGCGTCGGATCGCCCGGACGCGCCTCGGCGGCGAGGCGGCACAGCGCCAGGGCAGCCCAGGGGTCCGTGGCCCGTTCGGCCCACCCGGCCAGAACCAGCGCGTCCGCATCGCGCGGCCGGCGCTTGTGCCACCCGCGGGCCAGCGCGGGAGCAGCCTGCGCAAGCACGGAGATCCGGTGGCAGCGGCGGTCTCAGTCGGGCCCGGTGTCCTGCAGGAGCTGCTCGATCCGGGCGAGGTCCTGTGGGCCCGGGCCCCGCAAAGAGGCGACACCTCTGAGCACCCGGCCAAGGGCGGCATCGTCGAGTTCCGGGGCCAGCCGGGGCTTTGGCCGCCTGGTGCTGCCGAAGAGTGTCATCGCGGTGTCAGCGTCTGTCGTGGGCGGCTCGGACCAAGGCGTCGAACAGTCCCTGCTGGGCGGGGTCCTCGTGCGCGGTGTCCTCCGGGTGCCACTGGACGGCGGTGAACCATCCGTGGACACCGGGGAGTTCGAGCCCCTCCACGGTGCCGTCGGCCGCGCGTGCGGTGACCGCGAGTCCCACGCCGGCGCGGTGGACGCGCTGGTGGTGATAGCAGGACGCCTCGACCTTCTGTGCCCCGGTGGCCTGCTCCAGCAGGGTGCCGGGCTGGATCGCCACGGGGTGGACGACATGCCGGTGCTCGCGTTCCGGGCCGCCCATGTCCTGCTCCAGGGTGCCGCCGAGGGCGACGTTGACGACCTGGAGTCCTCGGCACACCGCCAGCAGCGGCAGGCCCGAGTCGATGGCCTGGCGGGCGACCTCGATGTCGAAATCGTCCTGGAGGTCGTCGACGTCGTAGACGCTGGCATGGGTGTCGGCTGCGCCGTAGCGGTGCGGGGCGAGGTCTCCGCCGCCGGGGAGCAGGACGCCGTCGAAGCGAGCGAGACGCCCAGCCACGTCTTCGGAGGCGGGGTGGATGCTCGCCGGTTCGCCGCCCGCCCGCCACACCGCCTCGATCAGCGCGCGGGCGCCCACCTCGGCGGCGTAGCGCAGCGCGGAGGTCGTCGCGGAGAAGCGGGCGGGGATCGCGATCAGGGGTCGGGTCACAGCTGGATCCAGGTGGTCTTCAGTTCGGTGTACTTCTCGATGGCGTGGGCGGACTTGTCGCGGCCGTTGCCGGACTGCTTCATGCCGCCGAAGGGGACGGTGAGGTCGCCCTCCTCATAGCAGTTGACCCAGACAGTTCCCGCCCTGAGCGCGCGGGAGACCCGGTGGGCGGTGGACAGGTCGGAGGTCCACAGGCCCGCGGCGAGGCCGTACTCGGTGTCATTGGCGAGTTCAACAGCCTCGTCGAGGTCGTCGAAGGTGAGGACGGACAGGACGGGGCCGAAGATCTCCTCGCGGGCCAGTTGCATGCCGGGGCGCACGTGGTCGAAGACGGTGGGGCGCAGGAAACTGCCTCCGGTCTCGGCCAGGGTGCGGCCGCCTCCGACACGCAGGCGGGCACCTTCCTCGAGGCCGGTCTCGATGTGGCCGAGGACCCGTTCGAGGTGGCTCTCACCGGCCATCGCGCCCATCTCGGTCGCCGGGTCGAGCGGGTCCCCGACGACCAGTTCCCGGGCCCGCGCCACGATCGCGTCGGTCACCTGTTCGGCGATGGAGGAGTGCACCAGGAGCCGGGAGGGGGCGGTGCACATCTCGCCCTGGTTGAAGAAAATGCCCCAGGCGGCGGTGGCGGCGGCCTTCTCCAGGTCGGGCGCGTCCGGGAAGATGATGTTGGGGGACTTGCCGCCGAGTTCGAGCCAGACCCGCTTGAGGTTGGAGTCGGCCGCGTAGTGCAGGAAGTGACGGCCCACGGCACTCGAGCCGGTGAAGGCCAGGACGTCGACGTCGGGGTGGAGACCGAGAGCGCGCCCGGCGACGGGGCCCTTGCCGCCCACCACGTTGAGCACACCCGGTGGCAGGCCGGCCTCGGTGGCGAGCCGGCCGAGCAGCAGGGCGGAGAGCGGGGAGTTCTCCGACGGCTTCAGGACGACGCTGCAGCCCGCCGCGAGTGCCGGGGCCACCTTCCAACCGGCCAGCGTCAGGGGGAAGTTCCACGGCACCACCGCACCCACGACACCGGCCGGTTCCCGGGTGACCAGCGCCAGGGCATCGGGGGCGGTATGGGGCGACTCGCCGGTGAGTTTGTCGGCCAGTTGCCCGTACCAGCGGAACGTGCTGATGACGGCGCGCAGCTCGATCTCGTACGCGTCCGTGATCGGCTTGCCCATCTCCAGGCTGACGGTCAACGCCAGTTCCTCGCGGTGCTCTTCGAGCAGGTCGGCGATGCGCAGCAGGATCCGGCCGCGGTCGGCCGGTGCGAGGCGGGGCCAGGGGCCGCAGTCGAAGGCCCGGCGCGCGGCGGCCACGGCCGCGTCCACCTCCTGCGTGCCACCGTCGGCGATCTGGGTCAGCACCTGGCCGTCGCGGGGGGATACGGCGGCGAAGATCGCCCCTCCCCCGCCCTCGTCGGCACCGTCGATGTGATGCGCCCCGGCCAGGTCCAGTGCCTTGGCCCGGCGCAACCATTCCTCGTGGGTGATGTCCATCATGCGGAACCTCCGGATACTTTATTTGATCCCAAACGATATGGTGTGGGCTCGGCAGTCACAAGAGTTCACGGTCGATCCGACGGATCCGTGAACCCGGGGAGGGAGCCCACCGTGCGCGCACTCGTCATCCAGCACGACCACGTGACCGATCCCGGTCCGGTCGGGGCCCGGCTCGTACAGCGCGGATACGACCTGAGCGTCGTGACCGTCGTACCCGGACACCGCCACCACGCGCCGGACGTCGCCTTCGACTTCCCGGCGGCCGACGGCTGGGACCTGATCGTGTCCCTCGGCGCGCCCTGGTCGGTCTACGACGAGTCGGCCGTGGGTTCCTGGATCGGCGGAGAGCTGGCGCTGTTGCGCAAGGCCCACCACCTCGGTGTCCCGGTGCTCGGGGTCTGTTTCGGCGCGCAGGCGCTGGCCACCGCCCTCGGGGGTTCGGTCGCGGCCTCGCCGCGCCCGGAGATCGGCTGGGTCCGGGTCGACACCGACGATCCCGAACTGATCGGCCCGGGTCCGTGGTTCCAGTGGCACTACGACCGCTGCCTCCTGCCGCCCGGAGCCGAGGAGGTGGCCCGCAACTTTGTGTGCACCCAGGCGTTCCGGCTCGGGCGGAGCCTGGGGGTGCAGTTCCATCCGGAGATCACGCCCACCACGGTGCGCCGGTACATGGAGCTCGGCGGCGCCGAGCAGTGTCTGCAGCACGGCGTGGATCCCGGGGAGTTGTTCACCCGGACAACGGAGCTGGCGGCGACGGCCCGCGCGAATGCCCGCCACCTGGTCGACGGGTTCCTCGACCGGGTGGCGGGCACGGTCGGCTGACCGTCTCCTGCGGGCAGCACCAGCGCGGCGACCTCGTCGACCAGCCTCTTCTGGTGCGGTGCGAGGTCGTGTCCCGTCCTCCCGCCGACCACCGCGAACAGCGCGCCGTCCAGCACCTTCACCCCGGCCGGGGTCTCGATGACGGCGTGCCCGCAGACAGAAGAGGCTGCAGCCGCCCTCCTGCACCATCGCCGATCGACTGGAGCCCGGCGGCCGGTTCGGCGGGCGGCAGCGCGCCGCTGCCGCTGCCGGCCCCGCCGAACAGCTCGTTCCACACGTATCCCGTGCTCAATGCATCCTCCGGGGGCGGGTGGGAGCCGGACGTGGCCGGTCCGGTCCCCGGAGAGCGGGAACGGGACCGGTCACATCGCGAGAAGCAGCCTCCTCAGACCTGGTCCGTCGCCCGGTCACGCGTCACGCGGGCGGTGACGACGCCGAGGACCAGGACCGCCGGGACGGTGAGTTCGAGCCAGGTCGCCGTGGTCGAGTCGCCGCCGATGAGGGTCGTGAAGTTGGCCAGGATCAGCCAGATCGCACCGGCGATGCCGAGCGCGCCCAGGATGGGGGCGATCAGAGTGTTCCAGGGGCGGGAATCCAGCCGCTCGCGCCGGAAGAACACCACCACCGACACGGACGTCAGCAAGTACAGGAGCATGATCCCCAGCACGGCCACCCCGCTGAACCACGAGAAGAGGGTCAGCACCGGGTCCTTGCCCAGCAGTGCGAAGGGCATGACGAGCAGCAGGGAGATCACGGTCTGCACGCTGCCCGCCACCCACGGGGAGTGACGCCGGTTGATCGCGGTCAGCCCATGGGGCAGCAGGCCGTCGCGGCCGAGGGAGAAGAGGTAGCGGTTGGCGGAGTTATGGAAGGCCAGGATGCCGGCGAAGAGGGAGGTCGCCAGCAGGATCGGCAGGACGTCGCCCGCCCAGGCGCCGAACTGTGCGGTGATCGGTGCGAAGACCCATGCCGTGGCGTCACCACTCTCCAGCGCCTTGCCGGCCTCGGCGGTGGCGCGGGAAGCGCCGTGCGCGGAGACCAGCATCCATGAGGTGAAGGCGAAGAAGCCGGTGATCACGGCGACGGAGAGGTACGTGGCCCGGGGCACAGTCCTTCGGGGCTCGCGCGCCTCCTCGCCGTAGATGGCGGTGGCCTCGAAGCCGAACATCGACGCGACGGCGAACATCAGGGCCACACCGGGAGCACCCTGGAGCGCGGCCTGAGGCGAGAAGCTGTCGGCGAAACCCAGCCCCTCGGGGCCGCCGCCCTTGAAAAGGGTGACCAGGGCGAAGACGAGCAGGATGCTGAACTCTGCCAGGACGAACACCGCCAGCACCTTGGCCCCCATCTCAATGCCGGCCGCGCCAAGGACCTGGACGATCACCATGGTGACCAGGGCCCAGACCCACCACGGGGCATTCAGACCGGTGTACGGCTCCACCAGGGCGCTGACGATCGATCCGTACAGCCCGTACATGGCTGCCTGGACCGCACAGTAGGCGAAGAGCGCGACACCGGCGCTGCCGGAGCCGGTCGGACGGCCTAGCCCCCTGCCGATGTATGTGTAGAAGGCGCCGGCGTCCACGACATGGCGTCCCATGGCGACGAAGCCCACGGAGAACAGCAGGATCACGATGCCGGCCCCGGCATAGGTGGCAGGCGTACCCGCGCCGTTGCCGATGGCGACGGCGATGGGCACAGCCCCGGCGATACCGGTCAGGGGGGCCTGTGCGGAGAGGACGAAGAAGAGGATGCCGAGGACACCCAGGGAGTCGGGCTTGAGTCGGCCAGCGATGGGTTCGTCCTGCACGGTCTGGTTTCTCTGGACCGTTTGACTGTCCACGGGGATCACCTGCCAGGGGAGCGGAGCGAAGGAGTTTATTTTGGAGCCAAACGAGTTGCCTCATGGTGAGGCGGAACTATCCACACGACAAGGGGGTGGGCGATGTTTTTCCGCTGCCGCTCCCGCCCGGGGGACATCCCCAGGGAACTGGCGTCGCGGTAGCGGCGCCAGGACAGCAGCGATGTCCGGCTACTCGTGGACGGTGATGGCCTGCAGCGGGCAGACGTCCGCGGCTTCCTGCACCTCGTCGGCGTTCGCCGCGTCCAGCTCCGCCGTGTACAGCTCGGTGGCCTCGTTCCGCAGGGACAGGCGTCCCTGCTCGTCCAGGGCGAAGAGGTCGGGGGCGGCGTAGACGCACTGGCCGTGGTCCTGGCACTTCTTGAGGTCGACTTCGACGCGCATGATGACTCCTGGGTGTGGTGCTGTGCTGTGTGCTGAGAGGGGAACGGCCGGCGTTCTGTCAGCTCAGCCGGATCGGCAGGTGGGCGATGCTGCGCAGGAACTCGGTGTGGGTGAAGGTGGGCTCACCGGCGAGTTCGATCGCGCTGAAGCGGTTGACCAGCGCGGTGAAGACGACGTCGGCCTGCGCGCGGGCGAGCACCTGTCCCGCACAGCCGTGCTGGCCGGAGCCGAAGGCCAGGTGCTGGCTCGCGGCGGCCGGACGGTTGTGGTCGAAACGGCCCGGGTCGCGGAAGGCTTCCGGGTCGCGGTTGGCGGAGCCGAGGAGCAGGACGAGGACCTCGCCGGCGGGCACGGTCGTGTCACCGATGACCGTTTCCTGGGTGGTGAGGCGCGAGGCCATCTGCTCGGGGGTCTCGATGCGCAGCACCTCGTTGATGAAGCCGGGCCGGATGTCGGGCTGGTCGCGGTAGATCCCGATGTACTCGGGGTGTTCGGCCATGTGCCGGACGCCTTGCACGATGAGGTGCTTGATGTCCAGGTGACCGACGGCGAAGAAGAGCAGGATCGAGAAGACGACCTCGTTCTCGCTCATGTTCCCCGCGTCCTGCTCGGCGAGGAAGTGGTCGATCAGTCCACTGCCGGGGTGGGCGCGCTTGTGGGCGATCAGGGCGCGGATGTGCTGCTCGAACCACTCGAAGGCTTCACCGGTGACCCGCCAGTCGCCCTCGTCGGACCCGGGCCCGAGACTGACGCCGATGTCATAGGTGGCCTTCTGGATCTCCAGCATTTTCGTGGGCTCGACACCGAAGATGTGACAGATGGTTTCGAAGGTGGAGCGCAGGGCGAGGTCGTCCACCGCGTCGAGCGTGCCGCCTGCCTCGACCGCCTTGTCGAGTGCGGCATCCACGGACGTCTGCATCACCTTGGACCACTCCTCGACCGCCTTGGGCGTGAACCAGCGGTTGGTGATGCGGCGCAGCCGGGTGTGGTCGGGGGCGTCCTGGCCGAGCACCGTGTCGTGCAGCGGATCGGCCACGCCGAAATCGAGCTTGCGCACACTGAGGGTGGGGTTGCGGATCAGCTTCGCGACGTCCTCGTAGCGGGACACCACGTACACGCCGAACGGATGCCGGTAGACGGGCGCCTCCGCACGGAGCCGGGCGTAGTACGGAGCGGGGTTCGCCCGGTAGCCGGGGTCGCGGAACGGAAGCAGCTCGGCTGCGGGAGCCTCGATGGTCATGGGGATCTCCTAGGGATGCATGGCGGCCGCGGACGGTCCCTGCCATGCAGGCGAGAATTATCCATCTGGAAAGCTGCGTCAATGCTTCCGGCGGCCGTAACCAACTCTTTACTCGTACGGAATCAAACGAGATCATGGCGCCGAACAGCGAAAGGCTCCGGACGCGGAACGTCCGGAGCCTTGGAACAAGCAGGTCAGAAGGGTTGTCAGCCGCCTTCGGCGGTATGGTCGCCGGCAGCGTCACCGCTTGCGTCGAGGAGCCGCAGCAAGGAGCGCAGCTCTTCCAGTGCGGCATCCGTGACCTCGGGCTCACCGAGGACGAGCTGGTGCAGTACGAGGCCGTCGAGCGCTGCGAAGACCAGCCGGGTCAGTGCCTTGTCCGCGCCGGCGGGCAGCATGCGGGTCAGTTCGCGCTGGGTGGCGTCGAAGTACTCGTCGTACAACGCGCGGATCTGGGGCAGCAGCTCCGGGCGGCGGCGCGATTCCAGCAGCAGCTCGTACTGGAACGCCTGGATGTCCGGGTCCGCCGTGACCATCTGCGACAGCCCCGCCGAGAAGTCCGCGACCTTGCCGGTGCCCGGTTCGAGCGCACTGGTGCTCAGCGAGGTGCGGATGGTGTGGGCGAGGGTCTCCTCGATCAGGGCATCGCGCGAACCGAAGTGGTGCACCACGAGGCCGTGGGTGACCCCGGCCTCCTCCGCAACGGCCCGGTAGGTGAGCCGGCGCAGGCCGCCCCGCGCCACCACACGCACGGCGGCGTTCAGCAGGGCTTCCCGCCCCTCGCCGTACTGCAGGCGCTTGCGTGAGGTCCGGCTCTTGGGGGCGTCGGTGGACTCGGTCATGGGGGCGACCCTACCTGGGCAGGCGGCCGCACCGGACGCCTCGGTCGGCAGGCCCGGTGCGGCGCCGTCTCATGGGCGTTTGTCAGCGCCTGGGCGGGCGGATGCCGCGGAACTCCCAGTCGCCGCCGAGCGCAGTGGACAGGACCTCCTCGGACTCGGTGGGCTGGGCGCCGACGTCGGTACGGATGGGGGTCGGGCCGGTGACGATGTGGTTCGTCAGCCGGCCGAGCCCCTCCACCTCCACCTCGACGACGTCGCCGGGCTGGACGGGCCGGGAGTTGGCCGGAGTACCGGAGAGCAGGACGTCACCGGGGTAGAGGGTGATGGTGCGGGCGATGTCGGCGACGAGGTAGTGCATGTCCCACTGCATCTCGTCGGTCGAACCGTCCTGCACCACCTCGCCGTTGACGTAGGTGCGCAGGCTCTTGCCGTGGAAGTCCCAGTCGGTGACCAGGCCAGGGCCGAGGGGGCAGAGGGTGTCGGAGCCCTTGACCCGGAGCATGGAACCGGCGTCGGTGTCACGGAAGTCGTGCAGGCCGTAGTCGTTGGCGACGGTGTAGCCGGCGATGTACTCGCCCGCCTCGGCCGGGGAGATGTTCCGCGCGGTCTTCCCTATGACGATGGCGACCTCGCCCTCGTAGTTGAGCCACTTGCAGCCCTCGGGGCGGACGATGGCGCCCTTGTGGGAGTTGAGCGAGGAGGTCGGCTTGTGGAAGTACGTGGGAGTGTCGGGCAGCTCGATTCCGAACTCGTCGACGCGGCTGCGGTGGTTGAGGTGGACGGCGATCACCTTCGACGGCACGACCGGCGGCAGGTGCTGCGCGTCCTCGGTCTTGACGCGTCGGCCGTCCCCGGCGACGAGCTCATCGCCTTCGACGGTGACCTGGACGGCGGCGCCGTCGAGGAGGATACGGCGGTACTCGGGCATGTTCCGGGCTCCTATATACGACTGTGAGGGGTGCGCGGGGCGGGGGTCGCGGACAGGCCGGTGCCGGTCCAGCCGTCGGCCGGGCGGTCGAACCACAGGTGGACCTGACCGGTGCCGATGGAGTTCTCGTACTCGCCGTACTGGCGGGCCTTGGCGACGCACGCCTGTTCACCGAGGGCGCCGGCCATCATCAGGTAGTGGAAGAACTTCGCCTCGGGCTTGTACTTCCAGAACTCCGGCATGGTGTCGAGGACCTTGTCGTGGCGGCCCTCCTTGAACCAGGCGATCCGCTCGTAGTCGGCCTCGCGCGCTTCCGGCGTGAAGATGTGCACCGGGTCGCTGGATTCGTGGTCGCGCAGCTCGCGCAGCGGCCAGAAGGTGTGCGACAGCGCACCGGAGGCAATGAGCAGGACCCGGCGGCCCGGGGTGGCGGCGATGCCGTCGGCCAGCGCCCGGCCGAGGCGCAGGTGGTCCTCCATGTCGCCGGTCTGGCAGACCCCGATGGTCACCCACCGCTTGTCCGGCAGCCCCTCCCCGAGGAACTTCCACAGGTTGATGGTGGCGTAGTAGATCGGCAGGTACTCGTCCTCGATCGCGGTGATCCAGGTGCCGTGCTTGTCCGCGAACTTCTCGATGTTGTGGGCGAGTTCGGGGTCGCCCGGGAAGTCGTACGGCATCCGGCACATGCCGCGCGGCAGCTCCTCGGAGGTGAACAGCCCGGCCCTGCGCGCTTGGGCGGTGACGACGAACTCGACCGTCGTGGCCCAGTGGGAGTCCAGGACGACGACCGTGTCGTAGTCGTCGCGCTCGAAGACGTCCTCGCGGAGCTGATGCAGGCCGGTGACGAGGGTGATCTCCTTGCCCCCGTTGAGCTCCAGCCGGGTCTCCTGCGGAAGCACGATGGTGGGAACGTGAGCGAGCAGGCCCGCCCCGACGATCTCACCCATGGTTCCTCCAACCGTGCGGCGCGGTCACGGTGTTCTTCACGTCGCAATAGAAGTCGAAGCTCCAGGTGCCGCCCTCGCGTCCGACGCCGGAGTGGCGGGAGCCGCCGAAGGGCGCCTGGAGGTCGCGTACGAAGAAGCAGTTGGTCCAGACCGTGCCGGCGACCAGCTGGGCGGTGACGCGTTCGGCGCGCTCCGGGTCACCCGTGGCGAGCGTGGCGGCCAGCCCGAAGCGGGTGTCATTGGCGAGGCGAACGGCCTCGTCCTCGTCTGTGAAGGTCTGCAGGGTCAGGACCGGTCCGAAGACCTCCTCCTGCACGATCTCCGAGCCCTGGTCGACATCGGTGAGGAGGGTCGGCGCGTAGTACTGACCGTCCCCCCGGTGGCCGCCGATGACCGCGCGGGCCCCGGCCGCGATCGCCCGCTGCACAAACCCGTCGATCTTCTCCAGCTGGCGCGGGTGGATGTTCGGGCCGATGTCGGTGGCCTCGTCCCGCGGGTCGCCCTGGGTGAGCCGCCCGGCCTTCTCGACGAAGCGGCGGGTGAACTCCTCGGCGACCGACTCCTCGACCAGGAAGCGCGTCGCGGCCAGGCACACCTGCCCGGCGTTGTCGTACTGCTCCACCGCCAGGTCGACCGCGAGGTCCAGGTCGGCGTCGGCGAACACCAACAGAGGTGACTTGCCGCCGAGTTCGAGGCTCAGCGGGGTCAGGTTCGCGGCAGCCGAGGCCGAGATCCGCTTCGCCGTCGGCACCGAACCGGTGAAGCTGATCCGCCGTACGTCGGGGTGCGAGGTCAGGGCGTCGCCGATCTCCGAGCCGTACCCCTGCACGACGTTCAGCACCCCGGCGGGCAGCCCGGCCTCGGCGGCGATGTCGGCCAGCAGGGACGCGGTCAGCGGGGTCCACTCGGCGGGCTTGAGGACGACCGTGTTGCCGGCCGCGAGAGCGGGGGCGACCTTCCACGTGGCCAGCATCAGCGGGGCGTTCCACGGGGTGATCAGCACGGAGGGGCCCGCCGGGTCCCAGCTGACGTGGTTGGTGTGCCCGCGCGTCTCGAAGTCCTCGTGCTCCAGCCTCAGCAGCCAGTCCGCGAAGAAGCGGAAGTTGTGCGCCACGCGGGGCATCACGCCCCGGCGGTGGGAGCGGAGCAGGGCGCCGTTGTCGGTGGTCTCGACGATGGCGAGCTCTTCCAGCCGCTTCTCGACGCCGTCGGCGACGGCGTGCAGGATGCGGGCGCGCTCCGCGCGGGGGGTGGCGGCCCAGGCGGGGAAGGCGGCCTTCGCCGCGGCCACCGCGGCCGCCGCCTCCATCGGGGTCCCCCGGGAGATCTCCCCCAGGACGCTGCCGTCGATCGGCGAGACATCGGGAAACGTTTCGGTGGAGGCGACGCGCTCGCCGCCGATCCAGTGCCGGGTGTCGATGGCGACCCCGGCCACCGTGAGGGTGTGCTCGGTCATGTCCGGTCTCCAAGTCCTGTGGTGCGTAAGGGGGTTACTCGGCGCCGGACGTGCCGGACTCCAGCAGCCGGCCACCGTCCCAGACGACGCCGACCTGCCGGTAGTAGGCGGCGATCGGCTCGCGGATCTCCAGGCGTGCCAGTTCCTCGGTGGGCGCCTCGAACAGCTCCAGCTCCGCGTCGCCGCGCCACGGCTGCCCGCCCTCGAAGGAGGCGGCGCCGGACTCGATCAGCTCGTCGAGCGCCAGGCCCTTGCCCTTTTCGATGGAGGGCAGCCAGCGGTGGTGGGCCATGGGGTGGGCGTTGACGAAGCCGTTGGTCTCGGACGGCTCGCGCAGGGTGACCACGGCCTGGGCCAGGCGCCGGTCGGCGGCGGCGAGGGTGGCGCCGAAGCGGGCGCCGGCCTCGATGCGCGGGGCGGGACCGTAGGGGTGCGGGCGGGTCTGGTGGATCGAGCCGAGCTTCTTCGGGTAGCCCTGGTGCAGCCCGCGCGCGATGGCGAAGTCCTTGTCGACCCAGATGTACACGCAGCGCGAGTAGGTCTGCCCCCGGTACTTGCAGCGCACGACCGCGAACGCCTCCTTGTACTGGGCCAGTACCGGGTCCAGCAGTTCCTGGCCAGCACCCGAGCAGGACTGCCAGTCGGCCCAGATCAAAGCGACCGCTCCCGGGTCCTCGTCGGCCAGCTCCAGCGGCTCGGGCAGCAGTTCACGCACGCGTGCCGGATCGGTGCGGTACTCGACGGTCAGCAGATCGCCGGAGTAGCGCCACGGCGGGGACGGGATCAGCGAGGAGGCACCGCTCGCCGTCTTGGGGTGGAAGTAACCACGGACAGTGGACATGAAGGGGTTCCTTACGCGGTGAGGGCGGGCTGCTTGAGCAACTGGGCGCGATAGCGGGCGGCGCCCATCGCGGCGGCCTGGCCGCCGAGCGCGACGACGCCGACCAGTTGACCGGCCGTGTGGTAGCCGACGAGGACATCGCTCTCCGGGTCGCCGTCCAGGATCCGTACGTCGTCCTTGCCAAGGACGGGCGCGCCGAAGGACTGCAGCCGGAACTCGTGCTGGTCACTCCAGAAGGTCGGCAGCGGCGCGAAGGGGTCCGGTTCCGCGCCCGTGCCGGTGAGATGGGCGACGAGGGCCTTCGCGGCGTGCTTGGCGGTGTCGGTCGGGATGGACCAGTGCTCGACCCGGCGGGGCACCCCGTCGTAGCGGGCGTTGGGGAAGCGGGCGACGTCGCCGACCGCGACCACCTCCGGCCGTCCCCCGACCCGCAGGTGCTCGCAGGTGAGGACGCCGTCACCGAGGTCGAGGCCGTTGCCCTCCAGCCACTCGACGTTGGCCACGGAGCCGACCGACTCCACGACCACATCGGCGGGCAGCACAGTGCCGTCGCTCAGCACGACCCCGCTGACCCGGTCCTCGCCCTCGAAGCCGGACACTCCGGTGCCCAGCGCGAAGCTCACCCCGCGCTCCTCGTGCCGCTTCAGCAGCGCGCGACCCAGCAGTTCGCCGAGCGGGCCGACCATGGGCAGAGGGAGCGGATCGACGACAGTCACCTCGCGGACGCCGAGGCCCACGGCGGTGGCGGCGACCTCGCAGCCGATGAAGCCGGCGCCGACCACGACCACGCGGGCATCAGGGCGGGTCAGCTCGTCGCGCAGGCCCTGGGCGTCGGCGAGCGTGCGGACGGTGTGACGGCCGACAAGTGGGCCGGGGCAGCGCAGGCGCCGGGGCCGCATGCCGGTGGCGACGACCAGTCCGTCGTACGAGATCGCCGAGCCGTCGTCGAGTTCGACGACGCGCCGGTCGAGGTCGGCGGCGACGACCCTCGTGCCGAGCCGCCACTCCACGTCGGCGGCGGCTGCCTTCGGCGTGAAGGCGAGCGACTCGAAGGGGGCCTTGCCGGCCAGCACCTCCTTGGACAGCGGGGGCCGGTTGTAGGGCATGTGGGGCTCGTCACCGATGACCGTGATCGTCCCGGTCCAGCCCGCCGCGCGCAGTTGCTCGGCGGCACGCAGGCCGCCCATCGAGCCGCCTGCGACGACGACACGTCCGGTCGTGGGTGCGGTCATGGCGGTCATCCCTCGATCCGGATGGCCTGCAGCGGACACACGTCGGCGGCCTCTTCGACCTCGTCGCGCAGCGCGTCGTCGGGGTCGGCCACGTACACCAGGTGTCCGTCGTCGTTCATCGAGAAGACGTCGGGGGCGGCGAAGACGCACTGGCCGTGGTCCTGGCACTTGTTCATGTCGACGACGACCTTCATGGCGGTCCTCCTGCGGGGTGAGGGCGTCGGAGCAAAGAAAAGGAGAGAAGGAGAGGGGCCCGGCCCGGGTGCGTCCGGCCCCTCGGCCAAAAGGGGGCGAAATCCAGCGGATGCCGCACCCCTCACTCGTTTGGCTTCAAACAAGATAGGAAGCCATCCGGCCCTGGTCAATACCTGTCCAGATGGATAACTTTTATCCACCAGCCCCTTGCGGGGACGCAACCCCCCTCCATATCGTTCGGGATCAAATGACTAGCCCGGGGCGCGCTTCTCCCCCGCCCCGGCCTCCCTCCGCACCCCCTCCCCCAGTGCCCCCGGCACAGGGAGTCCCTTCCTTTTCGCCAAGGAGACACCGGTGAGCGCATCCGACACCCCAGACATCCGCCGGCACATGGAGCGGCTCGCAGCCGCGGGCGTCGACGTGGTCCGCGTGGTCTACCCCGACCTCATCGGCACCGACCGCGCCCGCGAGGTGCTGCTGGACCATCTGCCGTCGGCCTGCGAGCACGGACTGGCCTTCTGCCGCGCCGTCTACCACACCACCCCGCAGGGCGACGTGGTCCCGGTCGCGGGCGGTCTGGACGCCGGTCTGCCGGACGTGACCGTACGCCCCGACCTGTCCACCCTGGCCGTCCTGCCCTGGGAGCCGGGTGTCGCCGCCTGCCTGGGCGAGGTCACCGACCCGGCGACCGGTGCCCCGGCGCCCGAGTCCTCCCGCGACCTGCTGCGCACCGTCCTGGCCCGCTGTGCCGAGCAGGGGCTGCGCCCCGTGGTCGGTCCCGAGCTGGAGTACTTCCTGCTGGAGGCCGCCCCCGGCTCGCCCACGGGCTGGCGCCGCTCACCGGAGGCAGCCGGCGCCGTCTACACCGCGGGCCTGCGCGCCGACCCCGACAACCACCTGCTGCGCACCCTGCGCGCGCTGCGCGACCTGGGGCTGGGTGTCGTCACCGGCAACCACGAGTTCGACGGCGGCCAGTACGAGATCAACCTGACCCACTCCGCCGCCCTCGACGCCGCCGACCGCGCCTTCCGCTTCAAGGCCGCCGTCAAGGAACTGGCCCGCAAGGAGGGCAACGTCGCCACCTTCATGGCCAAGCCCTTCGGCGACGCGGGCGGCTCCGGCTTCCACCTCCACCTGTCCTGCAACGACGCCGATGGCCACAACGTCTTCGACGACCCGGCGGGCTCCTACGGCCTGTCCGCCACGGCCCGGCACGCCATCGCGGGCATTCTCGCCCACGCGCCCGCGCTCGCGGCCCTGGCCAACCCGACCGTGAACTCCTACAAGCGCTTCGGCCCGGACACCCTCGCGCCCTGGCTGATCGACTGGGGGCTCGACAATCGCAGCGCCATGGTCCGCATCCCGCCGGAGCGTGGTGGCGGGGCGCGGCTGGAGCTGCGCCTCGGCGACGCGAGCGCCAACCCGTACCTGCTGATCGCCGGCACGATCGCCGCCGCGCTGCTCGGCGTCCAGGCCGGCGAGGAACCGCCCGCCCCGCTTCAGGGCTACGGCTACGACACCTCCCGTGCCGCCCTGCTGCCCCAGTGTCTGTCGGCCGCGCTCGACGCGCTGGAGGCGGACACCGCCCTGACCGATCTGCTCGGCAAGGACTTCACCACGTCCTTCCTCACCTACAAGCGGGACGAGCTCGAACGCTTCGGGCGGCACGTCACCGACTGGGAGTTCACCGAGTACGCCTACCACCTGTAAGCCCGCCCCGAAACCCTCGCCCGAAGGAACCACCCCATGACCAGCCCCACCGTTCCCGCCGTCCCCACCACCCGGGCCGAGCTGCGCGCAGCCCTCGACGAGCCACTGCCGCTCGACCGGGTCGACCTCGCCGACCTCGACAACTTCGCCGACGGCATCACCCCGTGGCGCATGTTCCACACCCTGCGCCACCAGGACCCGGTCCACTGGCAGCCCGAAGAGGCCCCCAACTCCGGCTTCTGGGCGGTCACCCGCCACGCCGACATCGCCACCGTCGACCGCGACCCGGAGACCTTCACCTCCACAAGGTTCGTCAACCTCGAAGAACTCGACGACGACCAGATCAAGAAGCGCGCCTCCATCCTGGAGATGGACGGCGTCCGCCACCGCGCCCTGCGCAACGTGATCCAGCGGCAGTTCGGCGCGAGCGTCATCAACAGCTACAGCGACTTCCTGCGCGGCCTGACCGCCAAGACGCTGGATGCGGCCCTCGCCAAGGGCACCTTCGACTTCGTCGCCGACGTCTCCGCCGACTTCCCCATCAACGTCCTGGCCCGGCTCCTCGACGTCCCGCCGCAGGACAACCAGCAGCTCATCGACTGGGGCAACCGCATCATCGGCAACACCGACCCCGACTACGCGGACGTCCTACTGCACAGCACGGAGAGCGAGAAATACCGCGACCTGCCATTCCGCTCCCCCGCGTCAATCGAAGTCTTCGAGTACGGCAGGGAGCTGGCGCGGCAGCGGCGCGGCGGCGACGGTACGGACCTGGTGTCGAAGCTGGTCAACACCACGCCGCGCGACGGCGTCCCGCTCTCGGCCGAGGACTTCGACAACTACTTCCTGCTCCTGGTGGTGGCGGGCAACGAGACGACCCGCCACACCATCTCCCACTCCATGCTGGCCCTCCTCCAGCACCCCGAGCAGCTGGCGAGGCTGAAGGACGACCCGTCGCTGATCCCCACGGCGGTCGAGGAGTTCCTGCGCTGGGCCTCCCCCGTCTACCACTTCCGCCGCACCGCCACCCGCGACGTCGAGCTCGGCGGCAAGAAGGTCAAGGAAGGCGACAAGGTCGTCATGTGGTACGCCTCCGGCAACCGCGACGAGGAGGTCTTCGGCAACCCCTACGACTTCGACGTCACCCGGCAGAACAACGACCACGTCACCTTCGGCAAGGGCAGCCCCCACCTGTGCCTGGGCAACCTGCTCGCCCGCACCGAGATCCGCATCATGTTCGAGGAGCTCATCCCGCGCATCGCCGACATCAAGCTCGCCGGCGACGTCCCCCGCGTCCGCTCCAACTTCGTCAACGGCATCAAGCACCTGCCGGTCGAGGTCACCCTCGCCTGACCGCCGGCCGCAGCCGTCCAGACGGCTGCGGCCGCCCCCCACCCCAGCCCACCAACACCCCCCCCATGAGGATCGCCCCCC
>NZ_JBITJV010000017.1:0-88475 GCF_044460385.1 Streptomyces sp. NPDC050121
GTACGCGGACGACCCTCCGCCTTGCGATGCACCGCACCAGACGCCGCGGGCCCCGCCCTCCGGGCGGACGACGCTACTTTCGAAACACGCCCTAGGACCTGTCCGGCGGAGCGTCACGCGTCCTTGAACTCCTGGCGTTGCCTGCCCAGCCCGGAGATCTCCAGCTCGACCACATCCCCGGCCCGCAGGAACGGCTTGGGCTCGGGTGCGCCCAGCGCCACCCCCGCCGGCGTCCCGGTGTTGATGACGTCGCCGGGGTACAGCGTCATGAACTGGCTGACGTACCGCACGACCTCCCCCACGGGAAAGATCTGCTCGGCCGTCGTCCCGTCCTGCTTCAGCTCCCCGTTGACCCACAGCTTCAGGGAGAGCGCCTGCGGGTCGGGCACGTCGTCCGCCGTCACCAGCCAGGGCCCCAGCGGGTTGAACGTCTCGCAGTTCTTGCCCTTGTCCCAGGTCCCGCCCCGCTCGATCTGGAACTCCCGCTCGGACACGTCGTGCGCGACGGCGTACCCCGCGACATGCGCGAGCCCCTCCTCCGCCGACCCCAGGTAGCGGGCCGTGCGCCCGATGACGACCGCCAGCTCCACCTCCCAGTCGGTCTTCGCGGACCGGCGGGGGACGAGCACGGTGTCGTACGGCCCCACCACCGTGTCCGCCGCCTTGAAGAAGATGACGGGCTCGGCGGGCGGCTCGGCCCCCGTCTCCCGGGCGTGGTCGTGGTAGTTCAGCCCGATGCACACGATCTTGCCGATCCGGGCCAGCGGCGGCCCGACCCGCAGCCCGGCCGGGTCCAGGACGGGCAGCTCACCGGAGTCGGCGGCGGCCCGGATCCGGCCGAGGGCCTCGTCGTCGGCGAGCAGCGCGCCGTCGATGTCGTCCACGACACCCGTCAGGTCGCGCAGCGTGTCGTCGGCTTCGAGCAGTGCGGGGCGCTCCACGCCCGCCGTACCGACTCGCAGCAGCTTCATGGTCCGTCACCGTCTTCCTAGATCGCGGAGCGTCCGCCGACGGGTGCAGCCATCGGATGACTGGCCGATCCTCCAAGCTGGACGTCCGCTCCGCAATACCCGGTTCACGTACTGGACCGTCACCTGTACAGGACGGCTCGTTCGACGGCGCTCCAGGTCGAGCTGGTGATCACGTACAGCGCGGCGGCCAGCGGTACGACGGCCACGGTGATCAGGGTGAAGAAGGACATGAACGGCATCACCTTGGTGAGGGCGCCGACCCCGGGCACGTCCTGGCCGCCGGTCTCGGGCAGCGGCGTCCGCTTGGCGCGCACGTAGTTGAAGGAGGCGACGGCGGCGACGAGGGCGAACAGCACGAGGTAGACCACGCCGGCCCCGCCGACGAGCCCGGCCCCGGCGAGCGCGTCGGTCCAGCGGTCGCCGAGGGGTGCGGCGAGCAGCCGGTGGTCGAGCAGTTCGTTGCCCGCGCCGTCGATCGAGGAGCTGGAGAAGAGGCGGTAGAGCACGAAGAACGCGGGGAGCTGCAGCAGACTGGGCAGGCAGCCGGACAGCGGTGACACCTTTTCCTCGGCGTGCAGTTCCAGCACGGCCTTCTGGAGCCGGGCGGGGTCCTTCGCATGCTTCCTGCGCAGCTCGGCGACCTTCGGCTGCAGTGCCGTCCGGGCCTTCTGACCGCGGGCGGCCGCCCGGGAGAGGGGATGGACGAGGAGTCGTACGAGTGCCGTGAACAGGACGATCGCGGCGGCCGCGGCGGATGCGCCGAACAGCGGGTGAAGCAGGTCGGCGAGGTGACCGACCAGGTCGGCGAAGACGGACATGAGTACGGACATGGGTGAGGAGCCCTCCGGGGGTTCTCGTCGTGCCGGGATGGGTGCCGGAATGTTCCGGGCATGGCGGCAGGACGACCCGCGCGGGGCCACTAGGTCGGGAGTGAGGCCCTACGCGACGGTCGTCGGGAGGGCGTGGCCGGGCGCCCTGGGGCGGGGCCGGCCGGAGGCGTCGGGGTCGCGTTGCGGCAGGAAGGCCGTACGGCGGGCCCGGTCCCTGATGGCCGTGCGCACCCGGGTGGGCGGGACGGCGGGGGCGCTGCGCGCGGCGACGAGCGTGCAGACGGCGAGCGCGGAACCGGCCGCGGCGGTCGCGGCCAGCGCGACGGCGGCGGAGAGGCTGCCGGCGTCGAGGAGGAGGACGTCGAGCACGAGGAGGAGCAGGAGCGGCGCGGAGCGCGCGGTGAACCGGTTGCGGATCACGCTGCTTCCCCCCTCCTTCCTCGATCTGATCTCCCTTCGTTTATACCTCAGTTGAGGCATCCGAGGGATGACAGCCGGCGGGATGAAGTCCTCGCTTGTATCAAGTGTTTGACACAAGGTGCGGTCGACGGCATCTTGTACTCACCACTTGATACAAGCGTCACGCTCATCGTTCGCATGACTCACCGGGGGACTCGACATGCTCGACACCGTCTCGCCCGAAAGACTCCTGGCCCGCGCCGATCTCTGCGCCCGCTGGGCCGGGCTGGCGTTGGGCGTCGTGGTCGCCCAGGCGCTGGCCACCATGGACAGCGACGACATGGCTATGCCGTTCGTCTCCGCCGTCACGGCGTTCGGCCTGTGCGCGGTCGGCGGGGTCCTGCTCGGCGACTCCCTCACCCCCGCCCCACTGGAGGCGGTCCGCACCGCCGTCCTCGCCCCGCGCCGGGTCCGGGACCACGTACCGCCCCGCATGGCCCCCCTGCTCGTCTTCCAGACGGCCTGCATCGCCGTCCTGCTGACGATCGGGGCCGCCGCGGCCTCCCCCGACAGGGCCGGCCGGACGGGCCGCACCCTCGCCGTCACCTGCTCCACCGTGACCAGGCACCTCGGCCCGTGGCCCGGCCTCTACTACGCCACCCCGGTCCTCGTCTCCCTCACCCTCGGCACCGCCGCCTGCGTCTGGTCGCTGCGCCGCATCGCCCACCGCCCCGGGGACAACCAGCAGCGCCACGACCGCAGTTGGGCGATCACCGGAGCCTGGGGACTGCTGGTCTCCAGCCAACTGCTGCTCGTCGTCGGGATGATCGCCAGAGTGCTGTTCTACTCGAAGTGCGCCGGAATGCTGGGCAATGTCACGGCCCTGGTGATCTACCCCCTGGGGCTGCTGAGCCTGTTCGCCCTCGGCTGGTCCCTGTTCACCATCGTCGCGCCCCGGGCCGTGGACGATGAGTGAACCCGCCGTCCGCGTCGACACCACCAGCCAGGTGCCGCCGTACGAGCAGATCCGCGCCCAGCTGGCCTCGTTCATCGTCACCGGCCGACTGGTGGAGGGTGAACGACTGCCGACCGTACGGCAGTTGGCCGCCGATCTGGGCCTGGCGCCCGGCACGGTGGCCCGCGCCTACCGTGAGCTGGAGGCCGCCGAGCTGATCCGCACCCGCCGGGGCGCGGGCACCCGGGTCGCGGCCCTCCCCGCCGAACCCCAGCACCCCGACGCCGACCGACTCACCACCCTGGCCCGCGACTTCACCTCGGCGGCCCGCGCCCTGGGCGCCGGCACCGAGACCATCCTGAACGCCGTACGGGAGGCGCTGGAGCAGCGATCGTAGGCCGGGTTCGGGTTCGGGTCCGGGTCCGGGTCCGGGTCCGGGTCCGTGAGCCTAGGATTTCGGCTTCGTGGAGGTCAGTTCGCCCCAGACGACCAGCCGGTACCGGGAGGTGTACTCGGGGGTGCAGGTGGTGAGGGTGACGTAGCGGCCGGGGGTGTCGTAGCCGTAGGCAGGCTTGGTGAGGGAGCGGGGCACGGGTCGGATGACGCCCGAGTCGCGCGGTGAGGTCTGCGGCAGGATCTTGTCGACGGTGTAGGTGTAGGTCGCGTCGCGGGTCTCCACCTCCACCTTGTCGCCCTTCCTGAGGTGGTTGAGGTACCGGAACGGCTCACCGTGGGTGTTGCGATGCCCGGCGACCGCGAAGTTCCCGCCCTGGCCCGGCTGTTGGGTGCCGGTGTAGTGACCGACGTACCCCTTGTTGAGCACGTGCTGCTTGCTGGTCCCCTCGGCGACGGGGACCCGCAGGTCGAGGCGGGGGATGCGGAGGACTGCGTAGGCCTGGGAGGAGCGGGGGGTGACGGCGGACGACGACCCGTTTCCGTCCCCGTTCCCTGTGCCGTCGCCGCCACCGGACCGCCCGGGCGAGCGACCGTCGTCGGCGCCGTCGGCAGCCGAGCCGGAGCCGGAGCCGGATTCACCGCCGTCGCGCCCGTCGCCGCCGGCGTCGGCGGCCCCCCACTCCCGTTCCAACGCCTCCACTCTCCGCTCGGCGCCGTCCTTCGCCTCCCGGTTGGTCCACCAGAGCTGGTGCACGACGAGGAGCAGGACCAACACCCCGGCGGTGACGAGCAGTTCGGCACCGCTCCAGAGCACCCGCCGGTACCGGGCGCGCCGTCGCCGGGTGCTGTGCCGTACGAGGGGAATCCGCACGCGGGGCACCATAAGGGGTAGGGGACAAGGTCTCCAGAGCCGTACATACGAGACCTGTCCCGTTCGCCCTGCCGAACCCCTCCCCGCCCTTTCTCCACAGGTTTGAGAAAGGGCTGTCAGAACTCTCGACAACCCCAGGCGTCGCACCTGATGCTTCGTGTCGGCCGAACGGGACCGGCCTCGACTCGAAGCGGAGAAGCCATGATCCGACGCAGGACACTGCTGGCGGCCACGGGCGGCGCGCTCTTCGGAAGCGCCCTGGCGACGGGCACGGCCCACGCCGACGCGACGATTTCCGTCAATCCGTCGACGACGTACGGCACGTGGGAGGGCTGGGGCACCTCCCTGGCCTGGTGGGCGAACGTCTTCGGCGCCCGGGACGACTTCGCCGACATCTTCTTCACGACCAAGTCGGTGGCCTACAACGGCAGGACCCTCCCCGGCCTCGGCCTCAACATCGCCCGCTACAACCTGGGCGCGTGCAGCTGGAACACGGTGAACGGCGCGTCGATGGCGGTCTCCGCCAACATCCCCGGGTTCAAGCAGATCGAGGGCTACTGGCAGGACTGGAACAACGAGGACCCGACGTCCTCGGCCTGGGACTGGACGGCAGACGCCAACCAGCGGGCGATGCTGCAGAAGGCGACGTCGCGGGGCGCCACGACGGAGCTCTTCGCCAACTCCCCCATGTGGTGGATGTGCCTGAACCACAACCCGTCGGGCGCCTCGGACGGCGGCAACAACCTCCAGTCCTGGAACTACCGCCAGCACGCGTCGCACCTCGCGGCGGTGGCGCTGTACGCCAAGAACAACTGGGGCGTGAACTTCGCGACGGTCGACCCCTTCAACGAGCCGTCGTCGTCCTGGTGGACGGCGACCGGCACGCAGGAGGGCTGCCACATGGACGCGACCGTCCAGTCGGCCGTACTGCCGTACATGCGCAGCGAGTTGGACAAGCGCGGCCTGACGGGGACGAGGATCTCGGCGTCCGACGAGACGAGCTACGACCTGGCGCGTACGACGTGGAACTCCTTCTCGTCGACGACGAAGGGGTACGTGAACCGGGTCAACGTCCACGGCTACCAGGGCTCGGGCGGCCGCCGCGACCTGCTCTACACGGACGTGGTGACGACGGCCGGCAAGGCCCTGTGGAACTCCGAAACCGGTGACAAGGACGGCACCGGCCTCACGATGGCAAGCAACCTGCTCTACGACTTCCGCTGGCTGCACCCGACCGCGTGGGTCTACTGGCAGGTCATGGACCCGTCGGCGGGGTGGGCGATGATCGCGTACGACCCGAGCACGCTGGCGGCCGGCGCGGTCACGACGAAGTACTACGTGATGGCCCAGTTCAGCCGTCACATCCGCCCCGGCATGACGATCCTCGACACCGGCGTGAGCTACGCGGCGGCGGCGATCGACAGGACGGCGAAGCGCCTGGTGATCGTCGCGGCGAACACGTCGACGTCGGCCCAGACCCTGACGTTCGACCTGTCCCGCTTCACGACGGTGAGCGGCGGGTCGGGCGGCCTGGTCCCCCGCTGGAACACGGTGACGAGCGGCACGGGCGACCTCTACACGTCCCACTCGGACCTCCACCTGAGCGGCAAGACGATCAGCGTGCCGTTCGCGGCGGGCGCGGTGCAGACGCTCCAGGTGGACGGGGTGACGATCTAGACGACCTGGAGGATCTGGAGGATCTGGAGGATCTGGCCGATCTAGCGGTGACCGTGAGGTGATATGGGCCTCTGGCCTGCAGATACCTCTCTTTCGTCACCCGGCGGCGCTACGGTGTCCCCCATGCGCCCCGACACGCCTGCCGAGAACGTCGACCACACCGCCGAAGCGGCACGCCTGGAGCGGACCGCCGGCCTGTATCCCGAGGACGCCGAAGCCCTGCTGCTGCAGGCCGCGGCCCATCTGGAACTGGCCGGCGACCGCCCCGCCGCGACGACCCTCTACGACCGTCTGCTGTCCGCCCCGGGCGGGCTGGACACCCCCCACCTGGTCCGCGCCCTGAAGGCCTCCAACCTGTGGGAGTACGGCCACGAGGCCGAGGCCCGGGCGATCATCGACGGCATCCGCGCCGCGGCCCCCCGCGACCCGGCCCCCTGGGTGATCGTCGCCGAGTCCCTGGAATCCCACGACGAGCTGGAAGCGGCGCAGAAGACGTTCACCGAGGGCGTCAGCCTGCTCCTGGCGGACGCGCCGGAACCCCCGCACGCGTCACATGCGCTGCTGTTCGGCCGCCACCGGGTCCGCAGGATGCTCGGCGTGGCCCACGACGAGTGGGACCTGCTGGCGGACACCCTGCACTCGCTGCCCGTCTCCCTGGACGAGCTCCACGACCCGAAGCGCGTCTGGTCCCTCGGCTCGGACAACCCGGCGGAACTGGAGGCCGAGATCTCCCGCCTCCGCGCCGAGCTGGGCGCCTACCGGGAGGAGCTGTCCCGCCCGTTCCCGGTGGCGGTCCTGCACTGGCCGGCGAGCGAACTGACGGAACTGGTCACCGCCTACCCGACCCTGGAAGCGGAGTACCCCTCCCACGAGACCCACCTCGCGACGATAGAGGCCTCACTGAGGGAACTGTCGGCCTCGGGGACGGGCAACCTCGGCATCGTCACGGGCACGGTCCCGTCGTACGAGGCCTTCGCGGCCTCGGAGGCGACCTCCCCGGGCGACGCCGACCTGCTGCCCCAGTACGCGACGACGCTGGCGGCCCGGGGCCGGGCGGTCGGGTGGCCTCCGGAGCGGGGCGCTGGATGCTGGTGCGCGTCGGGGACGGCTTACCAGGCGTGCCACGGGGTGGGGGCGTAGAAAAGGCTCAGGCGACGCTCGGTCCGTCGGGCCGCAGCGCGTCCGAGATGGACTTGACGCCGCCGTGCGCGCTGAAACCCCCGTCGACGGGGATCTCCGCTCCCGTGATGAAGGAGGACGCCTCGGAGAGCAGGAAGACGATCAGTGGCGCGACGTCGTCGACGGTGCCGCTGCGACCGAGTGGCGTCTCCCGGATGGTCGTCTCACGGAAGGCCGGGGTCGCGGCGGCGGTCATCTCCGTCTCGATGTAGCCGGGGTGCACGGTGTTGACCCGGATCCCCCGCGGCCCCAACTCCGTGGCCGCGACCTTCGAGACACCCCGCAGCGCCCACTTGCTGGCGGTGTAGGCCACCGGGTAGTAGCCGGTGTACGCGGTGGACGACCCCACGTTCACGATGGACGAGCCCGGCGGCATCAGCGGCGAGAGGTACTGAATGCCCAGCACCGGCCCGACGGTGTTGACGGCATGAACCCGCCCGAAATCCTCCGCCCGCACCTCCCCGAGCCGGGCCCGATGAATCACACCCGCGTTGTTGACCAGCCCGTGAACATGCCCATACGTCTGGCGAAGTTCGGCGGCCAGATCCGCCCAGTCCTCTTCACTGGCAACGTCGAGCCGCCGACAGTCCCCTTCGGGACGAACGTCAGTGGCGATCACCGTGGCGCCGGCGCGGACAAGGGCCTCGACTTCGGCGGCGCCCTGGCCCCGGGCAGCACCGGTTACCACTACGACCTTGCCGGTGAGGGGGCGAGAGGGGTCATCGCCTTCGGGGGTGCGCGTCATGGCGGACAACATAGCTTCGGCATCGACGCCACCGGCGACCGGACCGCCACCCCGTCACGGTCAACCACCGGAGGGCACCCCTTGACCTCCGGCCCGTTGCCGGATTCGTCGGTCTCTCACCCGGGGAGACCTGTTGAATGGCGTGGCTGAAGGTCCGTCACTCGACTGGTCACAGGGGGCTGTGGATGTTGTCGGAAATCTTGGTCGCGCTTGCCGCTTCGGGCGGAACGGCGGTGGTGACGGCGGCGGGAACCGACGCCTGGATCGAGACCAGAACCACGGTGGCCCGGCTCCTGGGCCGAGACGGCCAACGCGAAGAGGTGGTGCTGCAGCGCCTCGACCAGACTGCCGCCGACCTCGCACGGGCAGCCGCCGGCGACGACGCGGAGAGAGTGCTGGTGCGCATGCGCGCCGACCAGGCGGGCTCCTGGACGACGCGCTTCAGGGACCTGCTCCAGGACCTCCCCGAACGGGAGCGGAACGAGGCCGCCAGGGAGCTGGAGTCGCTGGTCGAGCATGTCCGACGGCACGGTCCCGGCTCCGGCGCCTCGGCCGGGACCGGCGGTGTCGCGGTCAACGGCGATCTGCACGTCGAGGCCACAGGCGGATCGGTGGCTGCCGGTGTGATGCAGGTGCAAGGAGGCGTACACCTGGACCCTCCCAGGCCGGGGGCGGCCCAGGACTGACCGCCCCCGGCTTGTCAGGTCCACAGCAGTCGAGCCGCAGCCGTACGCCTTCCGGAAGGCTGCGGCACGCTTGGGGCTTCGGCGCGCACGACGACGGCGGCCGGGCCCCGCGCATCACCGCCCACACCGCCGTCACCGCCTCCCGCGGGGGCGTGGCGATCGGCCACGCCGAGAACGTCGCCATCACCGAGAGCGTCGCCGGCCGGGACCGGCGCGTACGCCGCCTGCGCATGGTGATCGTCCCGGTCGTCGTGGTGGGCGGCACGATCACGGCCATCGTCCTCCTCCCAGGCCTCCCGGACTCATCCCCCGGATCATCAGGCCCCGAGCGAACTCTCCCGACGCCCTCTCTGTCAGCCTCCACGTCGGCCTCCCCGTCGCCGTCGCCTTCCGGATCACCGCCCGCCACCCGCTCCCCGTCGGCCCCGGCCGCCGCCGGCTCGAGCGGCTCCGCGAAGCCCGTGGTCCAGCCCGTCCAGACCAGGACCAACCCCAGGTCCAACACGGGGAGCACTCCCGACGCGGGGACACCGCCCCCCGCGAAATCCGAGTCCGCCGCACTCTCCCCGGGGTCCGTGTCGACCCTCCGGAACGCCTCCAACGACCAGTGCGTGTACGGCACCGACGGCGACGTCTACCCCGGCTTCGGAACCTGCAGCTCCAGCGACGCCTACACATGGACGCTGCGCTCCACCGGCGGCGGCACCTTCGAACTGGTCAACCGCGCAAGCGGAAAGTGCCTGTCGGCGCCCTTCAACAACGACTACACGACCCAGCTGGAAGCCTGCGACGCCCCCGGCGGAACCGGTTACGTCAAATGGAGTCTCGGCACCTCGACCTCGGCAGGCCGGCTCCTGAAGAACACTGCCACCGGCCACTGCCTGGAGATCGCCGCCCCACCCTTCGGCGGCACCAAGCAGGTCATGGTGACCACCTGCAACAGCACCCGCCGGGAACAACTGTGGAAATAGACCGGAGCCAGCCCGTGCGGGCCGAGCCGCAACCGCCTGCGGCCACCTCGGCCGCTAACGGGTCTCGGCACCCCTGAACGATCTCGTCGAGGTGTAAAGAACCGAACCGGCCCGTCACCAAGGCTCAGGCGACGCTCGGTCCGTCGGGCCGCAGCGCGTCCGAGATGGACTTGACGCCGCCGTGCGCGCTGAAACCCCCGTCGACGGGGATCTCCGCTCCCGTGATGAAGGAGGACGCCTCAGAAAGCAGGAAAACGATCAGGGGCGCGACGTCGTCAAGGGTGCCGAGAGGGCTGATCGCCTTCGAGGGAACGAGTCATGCGGGACAACATAGCTTCGGGTGACGTGGGGGTGGTCCCGTCTTGTCCGACAGCTTGGACCTACGTGTCGGATCCACTGCAATCTCTGACCCACGGCAGGCAGAGTTTGGGCATGACCGACAGCACGCCGGCAGAATGCTGCTGTGTCTGGTGCTGTCCCATCCTCCCCGTCCGTCTCCGCCCGCATGAGCCGCCAGGGCTCCCGCGATACGGCCCCGGAGGTCGCGGTCCGACGACTGCTCCATGCGGCAGGACTTCGCTACCGGGTCAATGTTCCGGTCCCGGGCATGCCCCGCCGCACAATCGACATCGCGTTCACGAAAGCCAAGATCGCCATCTTCATGGATGGTTGCTTCTGGCACGGTTGCCCGCAGCACGCGACCCAGCCCAAGGCAAACGCAGAGTGGTGGCGGGCCAAGCTGGACAAGAACATGGCTCGGGATCGGGAGACGACCGAGCATTTGCAGGCGGAAGGATGGACCGTCCTTCGCTATTGGGAGCACGACGTGCCAGTGATGGTGGCGGGAGAGGTGCAATCCGTCGCTCTGCGGGTGTCGGGCAAGACGTGATCAGGCCAGTTCACCGATTCCCGTACACCTGCCATCGACACTGCGGACGATCACGCCTATCGTCTTGGCATATTCGTTGATCCATCAGGGCGGGGAGACTGTATGAGGAGACTGACATCGGTCGACGTGTGTTCCGGCGCAGGAGGCCTCGCGCTAGGCCTGGAACGCGCTGGATTCGACCCGGTTCTCCTTCTGGACAACAAGCCGGTGGCCTGTGAAACGCTACGCCTGAATCGGCCGCACTGGAACGTCGCCGAGATGGACCTCCTGGAATTCGACCCGATCGAGGACCCGGAGCCCTACGATCCCGATGCCTTCGAGGTCGACCTGCTGTCCGCCGGGTTGCCTCGCGTAAAGTCGTCGGCGACGACAAAGCGAGTGGAAACCGGCTTGGAGTTGCGCCTGCTGAAGGCGACGGTTCTCTTGGCCGCCCACGTTGTCCAGCCCAAGGCCCTCCTGATCGAAAATGTGCCGGAGCTCGTCACAGCGCCAGAATTCGAAGAAGTTCGCGACTTCATACAGAGTGAGCTCGTACACCTCGACTACAAATTCCACTGGTTCGTCATCAATGCTGCCGACTTCGGCGTTCCGCAGGACCGGAAGCAAGGTGTGCTCGTCGCACTCAAGAGTCGCTTCTTCGACCATTTCCACGCTCCGGCGCCCACCGTCACCCGCCACATAACAGCGGGCGAGGCTCTGCTGCCGTCGATTTCTGCCCGCGGTTGGATAGGTGCGGCGGAGTGGGCGGCACAGGCGAACCGGGTCCCCCCGACCCTCGTCGGCGGGTCCGACAACCGAGGCGGCGCCGACCTCGGTCTGACGGGGAGCAAGAAGATCTGGGCCCAAATGGGGATCAACGGCGGGGCACTGAGCGACGAGGTCCCGGATCGGGACGGCATCCAGGAGTCGGACACGTCCGGCTCGCCCCTCAAGAAGCTGACTGTGAAACAGACAGCGATCCTGCAGTCCTTTCCGGACGACTGGACCTTCGCGGGCAAGAAGACGCGCCGTGCCCGGCAGATCGGGCACGCCTCGCCGCCCCCGGTCGGTGAGGCTCTGGGTCGAGCGATCGCCGAGGCCCTTCGGGATTGATCGCGCCGTGCCGACGGTGCCCGCATCCTGAGTCCGACCCAGACCACCACCCGTGCCGGCTACACTTCGGTGCCATGACCCCCGTACAGCCTCAGTCACCTCAGCCTGCACTTTTCCGCGTCGTGGACCTCTTCGCAGGTCCGGGCGGGTTGGACATGGCGGCCGAGGCACTTGGCGTGGGGAGTATCGGCGTCGAGTGGGATGCCGGCGCGGTCGCCACTCGGACAAGGGCAGGACTGCACACCGTGCATGCGGACGTCCGCGCGGTCAAGCCGACCGACCTCGAATTCGAGGGAGCCAACGTCTTGGCGGGGGGACCTCCCTGTCAGACGTTCACCGTCGCCGGCACCGGTGCGGGGCGTCGTGCCCTGGACCTCGTGTTGAAGTTCGTCCAGCGGCTCGTGGACCGCGACAAATGGTCCAACATCGAGGCGGATCTGGCCGAGCTCAAGGACGAGCGCACCGGACTGGTGCTGCAACCCCTCCACTGGGCCCTGGAAGCAATCGACAACCCAACTCTCAGCCCCTACCACGCCATTGTGCTGGAACAGGTCCCGGCGGTTCTCCCGGTATGGGAGGCCTACGCCAAGGCGCTCAGCGACGAATACGAAACCGATTACGGGGTCCTGCACACCGAGGAATTCGGTGTGCCGCAAACACGTAGGCGCGCCGTCCTTGTCGCACGGCGCCGCAACGGAGACGCCAACCTGCACAGCCATCACCCGCTGAGGCTGCCCAAGCCGACCCACCAGCGCTATCGCGGAGAGAACAGCCGGGAGGACGACGAGGGATTCGCCTTCGTCGACTCCATGCCCAGGAAGTGGGTGAGTATGGGTGAGGCGCTCCCGAAGCGCCGCGCCCCCTTCACCGTGATCTCCAATTACGGCACTGGAGGCGATCCCAAGGCCCGCGGGCAGCGCCGATCCGATCAGCCTTCGGCGACCGTCACCGGAAAGGTCTCCAGGAACCGGGTCGTCGGGCCCGACGGCAAGGACGACCGTTTCTCCGTCTACGAAGCAGGCCGTCTGCAGACGTTTCCGGCGGCGTACCCGTGGAGCGGCAAGGACGTCTCTCAGCAGATCGGCAACGCGGTGCCACCGCGTCTCGGCATGCACATCATCAGTGCGGCCCTGGGACTCGGGTGCCCCTCGAAGGAGGCGTTGGACCGGCTCGCCTCGTGGAAGCCTCCGACGCCGGGGGACGACGGTGACACGGAGCCGACCGGCTCATAGGCTCACGAACTCCTGACTGCTGCGTAGTCGTCGAAGAGCTCTTCGAAACGGACGACGAGGGTGTCGATCGAATCCGAAGGGACAGGGCCGTCTTCGGGTCCCTTCGGAAGGAACTTGCGCGGCACGGGCGGTGCCGATTCGGCCTCGCGGATCCACTCCTCCAGAAGGCTGCCGTCCACTCCGTCGTCCTCGGCGAGCACGTCGTACATCAGAGTGCTTGCCGAGGCGTTGACCGCCCTCGCCAAGGCGTTCACTTCACGTCCGGTCCGCACCTTGTTGCGTGCCACCATCCGTATCAACGCCTGGGCCGTGGGCCGGTGGTCGATGACGTCGAGGCGGAGAACGGTGTTGAGCACATCCTGGTTCCCACAGGCCACCTGTACCGGTCCGTAGTCGCTACCGTCCCTGAACAACTCGGCTGCCCACCACAGACGGGAGAAAGCCTGCGTGTAATGGGCCCCGCGAAAACGGCTCGCGGCAACCATGGGGGGAAGTCCGTCCTTGGCCTTGGCCGGTAGGTGGCGCCAAACCACGTAATCGGGAGCCACCGCAAGCGCAAGGAAGTTCCACAACCTGCTGTCGGCCGCTTCTCGGCGCGTCAGACGCAATGCGGCGTGCAGCCTGGGAGCAAGCCAGGCATCCGCCTTCGTCGGAGTGTCGTGACGATAAAGGTGCATCACGTCGTCGATGAGGTCCCTAACCGGAACGACCTCCGAGCGCACCTGAAGGTCGTCGAGCGGCTCGGTGACCTTGTTCAGCGCGATGTACGGCGGTGACTCCTGCCCGGAAAGCACTCCCGTGCTCAAGTACTTCGCCGCATTGATATCGGAGAGCAGTGCCAGTCGCTCCGGCAGGTGTTCGGGCTTTTCCGTCATGTTCAGCTCTCCCGCTGGGACACATCGAGGGTTCGAATCGCCGTACCCAGGTTCCTGGCCACTTTCGCACGGCGGCCCGCCGCGTAGTTGATGCGCGGCTGAAGCTCGTTCCAGGCTGCCGACTCAGCGCGGCGAACATGGATCTCTCGCAAGGCGTCGACTTCGGAGTGGTCGGGAAGTATGTCGGCGAGCATGCCCTGCAGTACGCCGTCGCGCCAGCCTCCGGGCCACAGCGGCTCACCACGTTCGTCCGTTTCCAAGTCACTGACGAGGGAGTGGAAGACCGCTGTCCAGACGTCGGAAGCGATCTGCGCCGCGAGCATGTCGCGAACCGCCCTCTCCAAGGGGCTGCCCGTGGAATTGATCAGCTCCGAGACCCCTTCGAACCCTTTGTTCAGATGCACGGTGGGAAGGTCACCCGAGGTCTCGACAATCCAGGGCGCGTCCTTGAAAGGACGCAGCCACTCCGGCCCCACGGTGAAGTCGATCTCGTTGACCACCATCTCGCGCTGACGAGTGGGGGTGGTGGCCGTCAGGTCGACGACCCACGACTCCTCGGCTTCGCCGATCATCCGTCCCGATACGCCATCCACCGTGGCCACGGCCACGATCGTCAGCTCGGCCCGGCTGCGGTAGGCCGACCGCCAGAAGCGCAGGTGTCCATACCAGTTTGCTTCTGCGCCGTCGCCCTCCCGCATGAGCCGGACCGTCGTCCGCGAATTGGTCGCCTTCTCCGTCAAAACCGCGACGACCGAGACGTCGGACCACGGGCCGTCGGCAAGTTCCTTGACCGGTAGTGCAGCGGAAATCGTGAGGCGGACGCTTTCCCAGTCGTCCCGATCCACCTGGTGCAGTGCCACGACACGCTCCTGGGTGGAGAAACTCCGGGTGTCCAGGTCGTGTTGGTAGCGACCTTCGAGCTCCTGGCGAACACCCGTCACTTTGAAGGCGATCTCGCCGGTCAGCCGCCGGTACGGATAGACCTTCACTGCGAAACCTCCCTCGACTTCTGCAGCTCGACGATCAAGCCGGCCAGTTCGGCCCGGACAGGATGTGTGGACACCTCGGTAACCGCGCTGAAGGAGGCACTGCGGGCACCTGCCTTGAAACGCAACTTGCCTTCGACGAGTTCGCAGTTCTGCCCCGGTACGACTTCCGCCCACCCGACGGAGGGCCGTCCGCCGGAACGAACATCGAACTTCGCGACGGGCACCAGGAGCCAGGGGTCCTGACCGGCCGGCAGTTTGACCTCAGCCCTTACTCGCCAAGCACCCGACGCGTCGAGTTCCGCGTCCAGGCCACGAATCGTCGGTACTTTTCCTCCACGGACCGTCGAAGGTGCCGATCCTGTGTCGAGTCCCAGGAGGTCGCGCAACACCTTCGAACCGCTCTTGTTTCTCTCCCGGGAACGTCCCACGAGTTCCCGCACAGCCGTGTTGGCGGCCCGCGTGAACTCGCTGATCCTTCGATGAGCAGTCGCCGAATACAGGGCACGCAGCTCATCGGTCTGCCCCCACTTGTTGTGCTCTGGAGGTTCCGACGCCCGGAGAAACGCCTCCGCCAGATCCGCGTTCTCGGAGCCGTCTCCTGCTGCGTGACCGACGAGCAGTACGGCTTGGAAGGGGTTCGTACCCAACGGCAGGTCCGGCACCCGGGCCGACCTGATCACCATGCGGTTGCCGCGCATGCCGACGATCTGGTTCGGCTTGCCGTCCATATCCTCGGCCGAGGTGATCAGGAGAACGGCCTCGTGCTCGACCACTCCGCCCTGGCCGCGCAAGGGCGGCACCTTCAGCGGCACACGCACTTGGGCGACCTGCCCGGTTTCGGTCAGGCGATCGACGGTCTCCCCGTCCAGGTATGCCTTGAGCGCGCGCGTGCGGGACGGCTGTACACGCTGTGGCTCGACACGTTCCTCGTCGATGACCACGTGTCCGTTGCGTAGGGTTGTCACCGATGCCTCCAGGAGAGGGGTCTTGTCCCTGCCCACCGTCATGGCGGCCCAGAAGTTCCGGCCGAGCGCCTCCACGAGGCGCTCGTGCATCGACTGCACCGTCTCTTCTTCCTCCGCGGTGTCCGCGCCGTTGGGCGATTCGGCGACCAGGCTCGCCGCATCGTGCGCACCGACGATCAGGAAGGACGTGCCGGGATCTGCGCTCTCCCGGGTGAGGTGCAGCCTCGCCACCGTCTCCTCGTCCGCCCACCAGGAACGAGCCACGCCCTCGTTGCCGGGTGACGTGTCGGGCTCACCGAGCCAGGCGGGTCCGGCCCAAGGCTCATCGTCCACGATGCGCCACGGCAGTTCGAGGCGCCCGATCAGGCGACGCTCCGTCCGCCCCTCGTGCTGCTCGGAGAGGGTGGAGTTGACGAGGACCATGCCGAGCCGGCTGGTAGCCCAAAGGGTGGCCTTGCCCAGGCCGTACGAGCCACCGGCGCTCGCGTCGGACTTCCGACTGTCGAGCTGCCGCCGCATGACGGCGGCGAACCTGCCGTCCTCATAGTCGTCACCGGTGAGGCCCGAGGCGTTGTAGTCGTCGACCCTCAGCAGAACGAGGCGGTCACGCTCGTACATGTCGCGCAGGCCTTCGGCGATGACGCGCCCCACCTTTTGCTCCTGCGCGGCAGCCGCCTCGTAGTGAGGGAAGAGGTCGTCCCAGCCGATGGCCTCACGGAATCGGGCGAGGGACTCACCCGTCAACTCGTGCAGGGTGTAGCGGACGCGGACGGGCTTGGTTCGATCGAGCCGCTCGTCAAGGCTGTTCTGCGTGGCCTCGCGAGCCAAGACCTCCACATCAGCCTCAAAAGCGAACGTGGCAGCGTTCCCGAAGTCCCGGCCGCCGTCGGCGTAGGCGGGGCGGTGGTACCAGGTGACCGGACGGCTGCCCACCACGTCGGTCGTGCGCGTGTGCACGCTCACGTAGTCCACATCGAACACGGCGGCGATGGCTCGCATGGTCTCTTCGCGAGGGGTGGCTCGTCCTGTGATCCAGGCCGAGACAGCAGCTCGGGTGAGGCCCACCTGCTCCGCGAGATCCGCTTGATTCATGTTCGCCCGGCGCAACTGCCGAGCAAGCCACGGACCGAAGTCCTCTCCACTGACCACGTACGGCTCCCCCACCACATCAGCTCCAGGTCAGAGCACTCTAGCATGCGCCATTTGACATCTGGAGATTGCGACAATATTTGTTGACAAGCCTCGACGGGTCACCCCGCAAGGGCCTCATGGGTTAACTTCTCCCCGTTTGTCCATTCCTGACGCTTTAAGTCCACTTTCGCCGCCCCATGCCCCAAGATTCGGAGTCAAGGATTCCGAATGTAGAGATCCGAGAGGCTGCAGAATCGATGTTGCGGCACTCTTGTCGGCGCCGCTACGGTTTGAAACATGGCCCCCGTAGCCCCACGGGAAACAACCGTCACGATCTGCGGGTGCCTAGTTTGCTGTGCCCACACCCCCGGCACGCCAACAAGATCGTAATTCCGCACCGCCCAAGCACGAATAACCGATCTCAACAACACCCATAGGGGGCCTGCCGTGAGCAGTGACCTTGACGACCCTTCCGGGTCAAATTCCGATTCGCCTGAAATCGCGAGAATGCGTCGAATCCTCGCCGAGTATGACGCGATTGAGGATCCCGTCCTGAAGTCCGAATACCTGGACGCGCACGGGCGGAGCTTCGCGACCATCATGACCTACCGGAAGATCGTCGCTCGCGCCGACCGTCGTTCGGCCCCGGCGCCCGTCACTGCCACGGTCCGTATCCGCGCGACCCGCCGTCGCACCCGTCGCGGCCCCACGTCCCCCTCCTCGCGTGCGTACGAGACCACTCGGCCGGGCGACTCGCCGCGGAACCGCGGTGGCCGTGACCGCGTCACTGTCGTCATCATCTTCGACTTCCCGTCTCCCTAGCCCCTCGGGCTGGTCATCTGGATCTTCTCTCTCCCCCCACGCCTTCCATCGGCCGGGGTCGGCTGTGCCGTCGTGCACGAAATCCGCCGGCCCCGGCATCGTCGATCACCAACAGAACGGACTTCTTGTGAGCCAGCAGCCGTTGTCGAGCGCTTCGTCTGCAACCCCCGTGATCGCCAAGATTCTCGAACAGTCGGAACGCGTTCTGGAGACCTACCGTGTGGACCCCGGGCTGGTCCAGGAACACGCCAATGGGGAACGTCGCATCGCGCAGGGTGGATACGGGGACAGGCAGCTTTTCGAGCTTGTCCAGAACGCCGCTGACGAAATCGCAAACGAACCGGGCGGGAAGGTTCACGTCGTACTGACCGAGTCCCATCTGTACTGCGCCAACACAGGAACGGAAGTGACACCCGACGGCGCCGAGACCATCCTTCGGATGAGCGTCTCCCGAAAACGCGGTGGCCAGATCGGTCGATTCGGTGTTGGTGTGAAGTCGGTGCTCGTCGTAACGGACGCGCCTCAGTTCTTCAGCACGTCGGGAAGTTTCGGTTTCGACCGCGACTGGTCCCACTCCGAAATCTGTCGGGCCATCGGTGTCCAGTCGGACCCCGACGTGGAGACCCCCGTTCTCCGCATGGCCCGCCCCCTGAACGAAGCCGAGGAACGTCGCTCCGACCCCGTTCTCGACGAGCTGCTGGGCTGGGCGACCACTGTGGTTCGTCTTCCTCTGCTGCAAGGCAAGGCCGACCGCCTGGGCAAGGACATCTACCTCGCCAAGGACGACCCCCAGCAGGAGGAGTTCCCCGCTCTCTTCCAGCTCTTCTCGCCGCACGTGAGCACGGTGACGTTGGAAGACCGTCGGATCGGCAACGGGCGCAGCAAGGTGCGGCGTGTGATCACGGTGGAGCAGGACGGCTTCCACCGCACGATCCAGGAGTGGCGCCCCGGGGGAGGAGCAGCCAGCAGCCGCTGGAAGGTCTTCGGCCTCACGCACAGACCGACCGACGAAGCCCGTCGAAGCGCCGGCGAGATGCACGACCGGGGCACGATCGACATCGCCTGGGCTGTCCCGGAGTACATGGGAGAACCTCCGTTCTCCACGCCCAAAGGACGCGGACGGTTCTGGTCCTTCTTCCCGACCAAGTACGAGATGACGCTGAGCGGAGCGCTCAACGGCGCCTGGAAGACAAACGAGGATCGCCAGAACCTGCTCGACTCCACGGCATTCAACAGAGAGTTGATTCAGGTGGCCGCCCGCCTGGTCGTGGAGTCGCTGCCTCACCTCTCGCCGCCGAGCGATCCCGCCGCGTATCTGACACTTCTGCCGGGCCGCCCACGCGAGTCGGAGACCGTCAGTTGGGCCGACCTCCTGCTGACCCGGAAAATCTGGGAGTTGGCCGCACAGCTCCCGTCCCTGCCGGACCAGGAGGGTGTTCTTCGCGCACCCCGCGATCTGCGCTTCCCGCCGGTCGAGGGCAAGGATGCCACCAAGATTCTCAAATCCGACTGGCTCCGCATGTGGAGCGCCTACCCCGGTCGCCCCTCGAACTGGGTGCACCCGTCCGTGGACACCACGGGCCGCCTCCGGTCCGGCAAGGTCGAGCACATCCTGAACGAGGCGAAGCACCCGCGTGCCACGGTGCGCGAATGGCTGGAGGCCCTCGTCGGCGATGGCACAGCCGAGGCTTCAGCCACCGCAATCCGCATCTTCGCCGAGATGGTCGCGGCCGGCTCGCCGTTCGTGGAGGAGGCCCGGAGGGCACGTTTCGTCCTGACCGAATCCCACGGGATGGTGCCTCCGGTGCCCAACAAGGTCTGGCGCCGCGTCGTGCAGGACGGCCTCAAGGACGATCTTGTCTACGTGGACCCGAAGCTCTCCGACGATCCGACATTGCAGAGTGCCCTCAGCAACATCGGGATCCGCGAGGCAGACGACCGAGGTCGTTTCTCCGGAGTCCTGGACCAGGGGTTCGAGGCATACGGACCGCGTGACTGGACGCGTTTCTGGGAGCTCTTCCGCAGCGCAGGCGGCACGCACGTCACCGCCGAAGTGCGGCGCCGATTCCCGGAGCCGCTGAAAACCCTGCGCGTACAGACGATCGACGGGCGCTTCCACCCCATGTACGACTGTCTGCTGCCGGGGCCGATCGTTCCTGACGACGGCTCGCGCGACACGTCCATCGCGGTGAACGTGAAGTTCCACTCGGACGACTTGGCAGTCCTGCGTGAGTTCGGCCTGCACGACCGCCCGGTCGGTGGACATGGGCCGGAGGAGGAAATCTGGTTCGAGGAGTACCGCAACTACCAGTACGAAAGCTACTGCCGGACCCTCGGTCCCCGGGACAACCGCCCCCAGATCATCCGGATGAACCTGAGCGGGTCACCCGTCGCCAGGTCCCTGCACCTGTTGCTGCGGCTGTCCGACGAAGGGAAGGCGGCCTTCGTGAGGGCCCTCCCGGACGCGTATGTCGTAGACGCGTGGACCATGCAGTTCGGTGCCCAGGCCCAGACCCGCCGAGCCATCTCGTCACCACTGCGTTGGATGGTCCGCCGGTACGGTTTGGTCCCCACCTCTCAGGGCGTGAAGCGCCTCGCGGAAGCCGTCGGGCCCCAGCTCACCTCGTACTCCGATGTCCTTCCCGTCGCCGACATCAGTCCCGAGAAGGCGCGCAAACTCCGGTTGCCTCTCACGGTCGACGCCGTCCCGGAGGACCAGTGGGAAAGGCTCATCGAACAGCTCCTGCGCAGCGAGGACGATGTCTTCGTGGGCAACACCTACGTGCTGTTGAATCGTTTGGACGTTCCCTTCCCCGAGAACGTCCTGACCCGCTGCCGCATCGGCGACGAGTGGGGCAGCCGGGAGGACGGCGAGATCGCGGTCGCCGCAACGGCCGACGAGTACCGGGCGCTCCGGGCCGAGGGGTTGCCGGCTCTGCTCACTCAAAGGGCCGAGGACGCCGAACTCCTCATCGAGAAGTGGGGAATGCTGCGGTACACGGACGTGATCACCAAGGAGATCCGTCATGTTCCGGCGGGCGAGCCGATCCCGCTGCGTGACGCCTACCCGGCGTTGCGGCAACGCCTCGGCAGCCAGATCAACAACTACTCCCTTTTGAACTGCTCCGAGCTGGAACAGGTGACCCGCACGCCCAATGGCATCAAGTCCAGTCCCTTGACGAGTGCCATGCAGGGCACCACCGTCCTCGTCCTTGAACCGAAGTCTCCCTTGGAAGCGCTGGTGGCCGCCGACCGGGAACTCCGATGGAACCTGGGCGAGGCCGGTTGCCGCGCCGTGCTCGAAGCACAACGGCAACAGGAACAGGACCGTAAGGTCCAGGCCGCTCTCCAAGCCGTGCGGGACGCCGAAACGGTCGTGGAGAAGCTGGCCCTGCTGCTGGGAGCCGAGACTCTGCGCGACCGCCTTCCCGCCGGCCTCCTCGCCAGCGAGCAGAGCGAGTCCGACGGAGAAGAGCCCACTCCGGAACGCATCGCGCAGATGGCGTACAACGCGCACGGCGACGGTGTTCTCCAGGTCCACGCGAAGGATCTCCAGGCGGCCTATCCGAACCACGCGCCGTCGTCGTTCACCGGCATGACTCCCGCCGTGAAGTTCGTCTCCGACCTCCGCTTCCCCGACTCCTTCGCGGGCTCTCGTGCACCGTCTCTGGCGCCGCGCATCGATGTGGACGGCCCGAGCGAGTTTCCTCGCCTGCACGACTATCAGGAGCGTCTGGCCACCAACGTCTTCGCCATGCTCGATCGCGTCCAGCCCCAACGGGGAATGCTGTCGTTGCCCACCGGTGCGGGTAAGACCCGTGTGGCCTCGGAAGCCGTCATCCGCTGGATCAAGCAGGACGGTGACATCGGAGGCCCGATCCTGTGGGTGGCGCAGACGGAAGAGCTCTGTGAGCAGGCAGTCCAGAGCTGGAAGTTCGTGTGGTCCAAGGTCGGCGCGGACAACCCTCTCGCGATCAGCAGACTCTGGTCGTCGAACGAGGCGGGTCCGGTGAGCGATCGGCCCCACCTCGTGGTCGCCACGGACGCCAAGTTGCGAAGCTGCCTGGACACCGACAGCTACGCGTGGCTACGCGATGCTGCGCTGGTCATTGTCGACGAAGCTCACGTTGCGATTGCCCGGCAGTACACGGAACTCCTCGCCTCCATGGGTATCACGGCCTCTCGCACGGATCGCCATCTGCTGGGCCTCACCGCGACGCCGTTCCGCAATACCAACGAGGACGAGACCCGTCGTCTGATCCGGCGGTTCGGCGCACGGCGGCTCGACGACGGTGTTTTCGCGTCCGGCGATCCGTACGCCGAACTCCAGGAGCTGGGTATGTTGGCTCGGGTCGAACATCGCGAACTGACCGGCGGAACGATCGAGTTGACCGAAGACGAAATCGAGCGTGCGGACCAGTTGAGCGTTCTGTCGAAGGCCGCCGAGCAGCGCCTGGCAGAGGACCACGACCGCAACCGACGTATCGTCGAGGAAATCGCCGGCATGCCCTCGGACTGGCCTGTCCTGGTCTTCGCCACATCCGTCGCACATGCCAAGTTCCTCGCCGCCAAGCTCAACGACCGAGGTATCCATTCGGCGGCCGTCGATTCGGCGACCAGTCCCAACGACCGGTTCAACCGCATCACGGACTTCCGGCACGGTCGGCTTCGCGTCCTCACGAACTACGGCGTTCTCACCCAGGGCTTCGACGCGCCCGCCACCAAGGCCGTCGTGGTTGCCCGACCGACGTACAGTCCGAACGTCTACCAGCAGATGATCGGGCGCGGTCTCCGAGGGCCGCGCAACGGTGGCAAGGACACCTGCCTGATCCTCAACGTCCGCGACAACATCAGCAACTACGGCAAGGCACTGGCCTTCACGCAGTTCGAGTATCTGTGGAGCACCAAGTGATCAGCGCGTACGCCGAAAGCCCGCCGCTCACCGCGGAGCAGCAGGCTGTCGTCGACCAGCCGTGGGACGCACGGGTTCTCGTCACCGCAGGACCCGGAGCGGGCAAGACGCACACGCTGATTCGGCGGCTCGATGCCTTGATGAGTCGTGAGGACGACGCCCTCGAAGCCCGGGAGATCCTGGTCCTGAGCTTCTCGCGGGCCGCGGTGCGAGAGCTCAAGGAGAGGATCCGCAGGCACGCCCATCACGCGAGGAGAGTGAGGGCTCAGACTTTCGACTCCTGGGCCTACGCCCTGCTGACCTCTGCATACCCCGACGAGGACTGGAGCCAGTACTCCTTCGACGAGCGCATTCGGAAGGCGGAACAAGCGATCCTCAAGGGTGCTGTGGAGTCCACCGAGGCCGGCGCGCCGGCTCATGTGGTGATCGACGAAGTTCAGGATCTCGTCGGCGATCGGCGCAACATGGTCGAGGCGTTGCTGGACCACTTCCAGGACTCCTGCGGCTTCACCCTGGTCGGCGACGCCGCCCAGGCGATCTACGGCTTTCAGGTGTCCGATCCCGATGCGCGAGCCGCCGAGACCAACGAGTTCTTCGCCTGGCTGCGCGCCTCGTACTTCGACGACTTGGCGGAACTCCGTCTGTCGGCCAACTTCCGCGCGGCGTCGGAGGAGGCACGGATCGGGCTGCCAGTCGGCGCGTCCCTTCAAGAATTGTCCCCGAGGGCTGCCGACAGCGATTCCGCGGGCGAGTCGCTGTACCAGGATCTGAGGTCGCGTCTGCTGACGCTGCCGTCCTTCGGGGAGCTCGATGCACCCTTCACACTCGACTCGCTCCGGAACCATCCCGACACCACGGCCATCCTGTGTCGGGACAACGCCCAAGCGCTTGTCATCTCGCAGACACTGTCCGAGCACGATGTGCCGCACCGAATGCAGCGCTCTCTGCGTGAGAGGCCCGTGCCTTCGTGGGTGGCCGGAGTGCTGCGTCGTACCGGCACGGCGGCGCTCGGTGAGGAGCGGTTCCGGGAACTCGTCGCGGAGGTCGGTGTTCCCGCAGACACCGATGTCGACCTCCTATGGCGTTCCCTGCGTGGCGCCGCACGTGACCGTCGTGGACTGGTGGATCTGGCAAGGGTGCACCGGCTGATTGCCGAAGGCAGGTTCCCCGACGAACTCTCCGCTCCGGAAACGGCCCATCTGGTCGTGTCCACCGTCCACCGCGCCAAGGGTCTGGAGTTCGACCGGGTCGTCGTCGTCGAACCGCCGCCCCTGGCGGAGCTTCGCAAGCGACACACCCACATCGATCCCGCCGCCGAGGCCCGCGCTCTGTACGTCGCCGTGACCCGTGCTCGGTACGACCTGTACCGGCTCGCCGCTCCCGAGACCTCACGCTTGCGTCGCCACCGCGTCATCGACCGGTGGTACGTGGGCGGTTGGAAGCCCCACGAGCGCTACGGCATCGAGGCCGCGGCACCGGACGTGTCCACCGAGCACCCTCCGGGCACGGACGTCTTCCAGGATGACGCCGTCGCTCTCCAGGACTACTTGGCAGGCACGGTCCGCTCCGGGGACGCCGTCATTCTCCGTCGCGAGCACGACATGCCACTGGGCGCCGAGCAGAGCCCGCCCTACGTCGTCCTCCACCAGGGACGTTCCATAGCCGTCGCCTCGGAACGCTTTCGCCGCGACCTCCACACCCTGCTCAAGATCAACAAGACATGGGACATCCGCTGGCCGGACGAAATCCACGGCCTTCGGATCGACGCCGTGGAAAGTGTCGCCGGAAGCACGGCGTCCGGTGCCCGCGCCAGCCTCGGGGATCATGGGGTTTGGCTGGTCCCGCGCCTGGTGGGGCTGGGGCGCTACAAGTCGAACGGAAACGCGTAGGAGGACAACGGTCGATGACGAACACCGAGAGTCGGCACGCCGCGCACTACGCGGCTCGACAGAGCCTCGTCGACCAGCTTCGAAGGGATCTGCTCGGACCCGGCGCCGAGGACGAGGTACTCACTCAGGACCCGCCGATCACGACGTACCCGATCGGTGTCCTCTTTCCGCGCCCGGCCGACGACGACGCAATGGACGAACAGGTCGCAAGCCTCCGCGAGACGGACGGGCTCGACGAGGTCCCTGTCCTGGCTCACTCGGACGCCGAGGACACGGGGTACGAGCTGGGCGTTTCGCTCGCCAACGACCGCCGGCCCTCTTCCATGGGCCTCACCTTCGCTGTCGATCCGTGCGCCTCCTCCGCGGTGGTGGTCCGGGCGGAGGCCGCCATGTACGACCCGATCGACAACGAGGGTCGCGTCGTCTCGGCGAAGCGTGCGCAGGCTCGCAGCACGGAGGATCAGTCCGAGCACTGGCGCCGACGCGGGCTGCCGCTGCGTCCCGTGACCATCGACGTGACCACGCCCGGCATGCAGGAGTTCGAGCCGCTGGCCGAGGACGTGTTGCTGCGTGCACTGGTGCGCAGGCCTACAGCCCCGTCCGGGACCGTGACCGTCACCGTCACCCTCATCAACGACAAGCGCATCAGCGAACGCGAACTGCAGGATGCTTTCAGCCTCTTTCAGCCCAGGCTCACTGTGGAGACCCCTGCCGGCGAGAAGGCGTTCGTGGAGCGCCCCACCGCGCTGAACGCTGTCGACGAGGAACAGGCCGCGAGCAGACTGCTGCATCGTCACGCTCCGACGTTCGCCGTGGGGCACGGCTGCGCGGCCCAGTGGGACTGGACACCGCCGCCCGTGGGAACGCCGTACTCCAGGCGAGCGGCCGTCTCGATGGTGCGTACGGAGTTCGTGCCCGCACACGAAGTACTCCTCACCGATTCCAACGAGGAGATCAACAGCGACGCCCTCACCATGCATGGCCTCGCGAAGCTACCGGACGCCGTCGTGCTCAACGCCCTCGAAGACTTGGCCGCCGGGTACGAACGCTGGATCGACGCTCGGCGTTCCGAGGCCACGGAGTTGGCAGGAACCGCCTTCGAGCAGGCTGCGGAGGATCAGCTGAAGGCGTGTGCTGCCGCTTTGGGGCGTATGAGGCGTGGCATCGACGTGCTGCGCGACGACTCGGATGTCATGCACGCCTTCCGGCTGGCCAACGACGCCATGGCGCAGCAGCGGGCTCGCAGCGCCTGGGTGAAGGGCGGACGCGCCGGTACTCCGGACCCGGCCTCCAGTCGATGGCGCCCCTTCCAGATCTCGTTCATGCTGCTGTGCCTCGAAGGGATCGTGGACCCTGATCACCCGGACCGGAAACTCGCCGACCTGCTGTGGTTCCCGACCGGTGGCGGCAAGACCGAGGCGTACCTCGGGCTGATCGCGCTCACCACCTTCCTGCGGCGCATCCGCAGGAAGGAACAGGGCGCCGGGGTGACCGTCCTCATGCGCTACACGCTTCGGCTTCTCACACTGCAGCAGTTCGAGCGTGCCACGATCCTGATCTGCGCCATGGAACTCATGCGTCAGGCGGACGAGACCCTGTTGGGGTCGGAGCCCATTTCCATCGGCATGTGGGTCGGCCAGTCCGCGACTCCGAACAAGTTGAGCGTCGCCGAGGACAGCATCCAGCAACTCCGCAAGGGAAAGGTTCTCCAGGAGAAGAATCCTGTGCAGTTGCACGCCTGCCCGTGGTGCGGCACCCGTCTCGACGCCCACCAGTACGAGGTCGACCACCACGCGACGCGGATGCACGTCCGCTGCCCCGACCCGACGTGCGACTTCACCGGTGGACTCCCGGTGCACCTGGTCGACGAAGCCGTCTACGAGGCCCGTCCGACCCTGATCATCGCCACTGTCGACAAGTTCGCCTCCATGCCGTGGCGCGAACAGACGGCGGCCCTATTCAACCGGGACCGGTCGGACGACACCCCTCCCCCGGAACTGATCGTCCAGGACGAGCTCCATCTCATCTCCGGACCTCTCGGGACGCTCACCGGACTCTACGAAACCGCGGTGGACGCACTTGCCGACCGACCGAAGGTAATCGCTTCCACCGCGACCATCCGCCGCGCCTCAGAACAGGGACGGGCGCTGTTCGACCGGGAGGTCCGTCAGTTTCCGCCCGCGGGCCTGGACGCCCGCGACTCCTGGTTCGCCGTCGAGACACCACGCGAGAAGAAGGCCAGCCGCCAATACGTGGGCCTGCTCACCCCCAGCACGAGTCAGTCCACGCTGCTGATCCGCACCTACGCTGCTCTCCTGCACCAGGCACTGCGCATGGACACGTCCGAGGCGGTCCGTGACGCTTACTGGAGCCTCGTCGGCTACTTCAACAGCCTGCGTCTGCTCGCCGCTGCCGAACTACAGGTGCACGACGACGTCGAGGCGTATCTGGAGTACTTGGCCGAACGCGACGGCACGCCCAGGCGGAAGGTCCTGGAGCTCACCGAGCTGACCAGTCGCGCCAACTCCAGCGAGATCCCGAGTCGACTCAAGCAGATCGAGCGGGGACTGCCGGACGAGGAAACCGTGGACGTGCTCCTGGCCACAAACATGATCTCTGTCGGCGTAGACGTTGATCGGCTGGGGCTCATGGCAGTGATGGGACAGCCTCAGACGACGGCCGAGTACATCCAGGCGACAAGCCGCGTAGGACGAAGTCATCCCGGACTGGTTGCCGTGATGCTCAACTCGACGCGTTCCAGGGATCGTTCGCACTACGAGAACTTCCTGCACTTCCACTCCGCGCTCTATCGCGAGGTCGAGTCGACGTCGGTCACACCGTTCTCCGCACGGGCCCGCGACCGCGGGTTGCACGCCGTCGTCGTCGCTCTCGCGCGAATCCTGATCCCCGAAGCCCGGCCGAACGACGGAGCGGGGCGCGTCGATCTCTTCGAGAACGAACTCCGAGGGCGGATCCGCGAGATCCTCCTCGGCCGAGTCGAGGGCACCATGACCGGGCAGGCCGGGGTCCGTGACAACAGGGAATACGAGGCGACGGCCCAGGCCTTCGACGACTTCGTCGACTATTGGATGGACGAGGCCGAGGCACACGGTGGCCTCTACTACGAGCCCGTGCGCGGCAGAAAGGTGCCATCTCTGCTCTGCGCTTTCGACGACGAGTCCAACGACGAGGCGTGGCCCACCCTGTGGAGCCTGCGCGACGTCGACGCGGAATCCGCGCTCTTCATGGAGGCATCCCGATGACCCCGCCCCCTGCTCGTCGCCGCCGTGGTTCGGGCGCACCCGAGCGCAGCTACCAGCGCAAGGGATCCGTCCGACGAGCGCAGATGATCACTACGTACGGGGTCGGCTCAATGGTCGCCGTCGACGGCGAATCGTTCATCGTCGCGGGTACGGACTCCTGGAACATCACCGAGGCTCCTCGCATCCACGAGCCCCGACTCGCTCGCATCCTCGGCGTGAAGTCCTTCCGGCTCCCTCCGGCCTCCGACGACACGAGCAAGGACGGTGTGCATGTCCGCCGCTTCCCGCTCTGGCATTCGTGCCCCAGTTGCAACGCCCTTCAGCACGTCCGCGCTTTCAACTCGCCTCCGGGAAAGAACGAGTGCGGTGACTGTCAGGAGGACCTGGTGCCGTCGCGCTTTGTAGTTGCCTGCTCCAAGGGCCACATCGACGACTTCCCGTACTGGAAGTGGGCCCACCGCAACAACCGGCAGGAGGGCGCATCAGGACTGTGCGGCGGTGAAATGCGGCTGCGTACGACTGGCCGAACCGCCTCTCTGCGCTCCGTGCTGATCTCGTGCACCTGCGGCATCCCCGAAGTCTCCATGGAGGGCGCCTTCAGGCGGAGTGCCCTGGCGAAACTGCATGTCCGCTGCTCGGGCGCGCGGCCGTGGTTGAAGGACGCGCCGGCAGAGACCTCCTGCACCGAGGTTCCTCGTACGCTCCAGCGTGGTTCCTCAATGGCTTGGCAACCCATCGTGAAGTCGGCGTTGTCCATTCCCCCGTGGAGCGACGGTCTGGCCGCCCGCCTCGCAGACCGCTGGGACGACCTGCGTTCCCTCGACCGGGCGGGGCTGGAGATCTACCTCAAGGCCCTCGCATCGAGAGAAGGCGAGGTAATTCCCGTCGAAGCCGTACTTGCCCTCCTGGAGGCCGAACGGCACGAGGAGGCCGACCTCGAAGAGGATGCCGACCACAACAGCGGGTACTTCGCCCTGCGCAAGCAGGAGTACGAACGACTCCGTGCCGGCAACGCGGAACGGGACAGTACGCGCGAGGAGCAGTTCATCTGCGAAGCCCCGGCGGAGTCCTCCAACGCCCTGGAGCCGTTCGGGCTCACCACGCCCATGCTTGTAAAGCGCCTGCGAGAGGTCCGCGCTCTCAAGTCCTTCTCACGCGTCCACACTCCCGACTCCAATATCGAGGTCCACGAAGCACCGCTCTCGCTGGTCGAGTTGGACTGGCTACCGGCCATGGAAGTGCAGGGCGAAGGGGTGTTCTTGCGGTTGGACGTGGAAAGAGTGGATGCCTGGGCACGCAATGCGGCCGTCGCCGTCCGCGGAGAGCGCATACGCACCAATCACACGCGGCTACTGCGCGAAAGGGCATCCGACCCGCAGTCGGCGCCGACCTCGCCCGCGACGCCACGCATGATCCTGCTGCACACGTTGGCGCACATACTCATCAACGAGTGGAGCTTGGAGGCCGGTTACCCGGCCGCCTCCCTACGGGAGCGCCTGTACGCCGACGAGACCATGGCAGGCCTGCTGATCTACACGGCAACCAGCGACTCGGCGGGCAGTCTCGGCGGGCTGGTCGCACAAGGTGAGCCGAATCGTTTGGTTCGCACGCTGCGGTCGGCGTTGCACCGCGCAGAGTGGTGCAGCGCCGATCCCTTGTGCATCGAGTCGGAGGCGGGGGGAACGGGCAGCGTCAATCTCGCGGCCTGCCATGCGTGTGTCCTGCTTCCCGAGACCAGTTGTGAGCAGAACAACGGCCTCCTCGATCGGGCCTTTTTGGTTGGTACGCCCGAGGACGCGTCTGTGGGTTTCTTCCGGCAGGTACTCGATCTGTAAGCCAATCGGTCAGCCACTACCGCCTAGTTCGGCGTCGTAGCGGGTCTGAGCACGATCCAAGGCCTCGTCCACGTCGCAGCCGTGCGCACGAAGCCAGTGGAGGAAGTCCGTGATCACCGTGATCGCCGAGTCCTCGGCCACGGCCCTCCCCAGTCTTCCCTGGCCAGGTCGGAGAGGCTGTTTCACACCCGAGTAGAGCTCCAGCAAGGCCTCGGCCCGTCGCACACCAGGGCCTTCCACATGGCCGTTCGGCGATGTGAGACCCGTTGCCAGCTCGCACCATGTGACCTTCCGGTCAAGACCGAGCTGCACGCCCCAGCGTGCGGCGATCGCATCGACGAGGGCCATGCCTCGCCCTCCCTCCGAGTCGATGTTCGCGTCGAGGAGGGTGGGCAGGGCGCGCGTATCGGGGTCGTGGACCTCGATACGCAGATGCACCCCGTTCATCGACACCGCGAGGGTGGCCGGTGTTCCGGTGCCGACGTGCGTGATGACGTTGGACGCCAACTCGCTCACACAGAGCTGGGCTTCGTCGGTGACGTCGTGCAGGCCCCAGATGCCCAGATGCAGCCGCATGATCCGCCGCAGGGCGGCCACCTCCGTCGGCTCGGCCGTGAAGGCGAGGTCCCACGGTTTGCGCATCACGCATGCTTCCTTACCCACGGAAATCCCTCTCGTCGCAGGCGACACCCCAATGAGCCACACAGCGTCACGGGGAATCACGATGAGTTGCGTTGCCATCAGAGTGCAGCCGGCGGATCCCTTCGTGCAATGTGCACGGCGAGATTCCCACTTCTGAGTGATTGGCAAGTGCACCCCTTGGCGCGAGACTGAACGCCCGCTATTTGAAACGGGGTTGATATGGCCGGATCGCCCACGGCACGCCGTCGTCGCCTGTCGTACGAGCTGAAGAAGCTCCGCGAGCAGGCCACTCTCACCTGCGCCCAAGTCGGCGCGGCCCTGGACTGGAGCGGTTCCAAGGTCAATCGAATGGAGACGGGCAGCGGGCGCGTGCAGCCGTCGGACATCGACGCCCTCTGCCGGTTCTACGGCACCAGCGATGAGCTGCGCGAGTTCCTCAAGTCGCTTGCCCGGCAAGCCAAGATGCGCGGCTGGTGGCAGGTGCACGGCTCAGGTGTTCCGGAGTGGTTCAACATCTACATCGGCCTGGAGCAGGAGGCATCCACCTTCCGCCAGTACCAGTGCGAGTTGGTGCCCGGCCTCATGCAGACCCATGCCTACACGTCCGAGCTCCACAGGACCGGCGCGCACATGTCTGCCGAGGACATCGACAGGGCCGTACAGGTGCGCATGGAACGTCAAGCTCTACTGAAGGGGCCCGACGCCCCCGAAGCCTGGTTCATCGTGAACGAGGGCGCCCTGCGCAATGTCATCGGGGACCGGGGGCTGATGCGCGAGCAGATCGAACGCGTCCTGGACACCGCCCAGTTGCCAGCCGTGACCCTTCAGGTCCTCCCCTTCGACTCCGGCACCTATCCGGCCACGGGCTCCTTCACCATGCTGGGCTTTCCCGCGCTGGAGGATCCCGACATCGTCTATCGGGACGGCATCACCGATGCCGTCTACCTGGAGGGCGAGCATCATGTTCGTGAGTACACCCGAGCGTTCGACGGCCTACGAGCCGCCGCCCTGAGCCCTCAACGTTCGGCCCAGTTGATCGAAACAATCTTGAAGGAATACGCACGGTGAGCATTACAACGCCCAGCGGGAAGAGCCGTCCGGTGTGGTTCACATCGTCGTACAGCAATGGTGCAGGAGGGGAGTGCGTCGAGTGCGCGCTGCTGGATGACGGTGCCCTCGTTCGTGACTCGAAGAGTGTGGGAGGGGCTGAGATCGCTGTGCGAAGCGGGGCTTGGTTCTGCTTTGTGCGCGCTGTGAAGCAGGACGCGGAGGGCTGAGGGTTCCTCAGGTCGTTTCGCAGCCCCATCCCCCGTCACCAAGTCGCCACGGTCGACTCATAGTGCTCTGCCAGAGCGCTCCGGTCGATCAGGTCCGTATCCGGGATCCGTAGTGAGGTGCCGGCCAGTTCGCTGTACGTGGCGTAGCCGCCGAGGCTCGGGGCGACTTGGACGATGAAGTCTTCGGGTCTGATGGCCAGGAGGCCGCTGTCGAAGAGGTGGTGAATGTCCGAGCGGAGGAGAAGGCCTTCCTCCTCTCTGTGCTGCTCGGTGACCGCGAAGGCCCGGAGATGGGCGGCTTGGAGCACTTCCGCGGGAGCAGGCCCCGTGACCGCGCAGATCATCCCGTATCGACGGACCAGCGCCCGGCGGAACGCATCCTGACCCCGTCGCACTGCCAGCGTTGTGCGCCGACGCCCGCCGGGCAACTCGAAGGGACGAGGCCGCACGCCGGCGGATGCCCGCCTTCTGCGGGGAAGCCGGACACCCCTGAAGGCCACGGCTTCAAGGACCCCGGAGTAGTCCAAGGCTTTGATCGACTGTTGGTCGGAATTGGTCAAGCTGAGTTCGGAGAGCAGGGCCTTTTCGAGGCACCCCTCGAGGGCCTGCCAGGTTCCTCCGTAATGAGCCCGATAGGAGGTCACCTCTATCGTCTCTGTCGAAGGGTCGTCGAAAGCTTCTCCGCACGGACTGCACCTGAATCTGGGGAGCGTCGTGGTCCGCTCCTTGAAGCCGGTGCTCCCGCAACCAGGGCATCTGCTCCGGAGCTTCTCCTGATTCGGGAAGATCTCCAACTGCTCGACGTAGCCGATGCCAAGAGCCTCGCGTCCGCTGCGGACCACCACCAGGTCGTCCAGCGCGACGCGTCGATGATTGCCCACGGTGGAGTCGTAGCTGTAGGACTCCTCGATGACGTCCTCGTAGCCGGCGTTCCCCTGGAACTGGCGGTCCTCGCCCGCGATCAGGAACGACCAAGCCCTGCCGACCGCTTCCCCCGTGACAATCCCTGTCTCGTCCATGACACGAGCTTATGAGGCGGCAACTGACATCCGCTCTGGACGTGGGTATCCCGGCCGGGGGCGTATTCGGCTTGCGCGCAATCACAGGGCCTCGCTCGGTAGGCGCAATCCGCTGCAATCCTCGGGCGCACCTGGGGCCCGCATGCGCATCCTGTATCTCCATCGACCCCAGACGGAGGGTGAGCATGACGCTCAGGTTCATCGGTACGACCAGCGACGACGGTGACTGTCCCACCCTGTACGAGATCGAGGGAACGGACGAGATCCTCGTCCAGGGTGAGCGAGAGGCCGACCCGGAGCACCTGGTCCAACTACGGGACGTCAAGGAGTCGGAGACCTTCGTTCGTGTCCCGCGCAGCCTGCTGACCCGATACGCGCCCAAGAGCGACGCCCCTGCACTCCAGCCGTTCGCTTCCATTTCCGGCCTCTTCCGGGACTTCAAGCACACCGCTTGGCGCTTGGAGACGCGCCGTGGATATGGCTCCGACCGCACCAGCCCCAAGTGGGCCCGGTTCCTGGCGGGCGAGGACGTCTCTCGTGGGCCGGACAACGCCTGGCGGGAGAACGTCCGCGCCCAGACCGCGCAAGGCAAGCGGTTCGAGCGCGTACGGCTCGTCGACGAACCACCGACCCAGGGCCAGGAGTTCCTCCTCGGGTCCGCGCCCGGCAACGTGGCCGCAGGAGAGGACATCCGCAACCTGACCCGCGCCCAGGCGCTGGAACTGCGGTTGCCCGACTATGACTTCTGGCTGTTCGACTCGAAGATCCTCGCCCGTTTCGCCTTCGATGACGAGGACACCACCCTCGGCGTGTACATCACCGAGCAGCCGGCCGACGTCCTCGTCGCCTGCCAGGCCAGGGACACCGCCTGGCACCATGCCGTACGTACCGAAGAGTTCGCCAGGCGGGTACGTTCCATCATGTGAGCACGGACTACCAGACCGCCAGAGAAGCCCTCGGCGCGCGACTGCGCGAGCTGCGCACCGAGGCCGGTCTGGAGGGCAAGGACCTTGCCGCCAAGCTCGACTGCCAGCCCTCCAAGGTCTCCCGTCTACAGAACGGCAAGCAGTCCCCGTCCGCCGACGACTTGACGGCGTGGGCACTTGCCTGCGGCCGACCGGATGTCGAAGCAGAGCTCCAGGGCCTTCGGGCCGGACTGGAGATGAAACAGCGGCACCGCTCGTGGCGACGCCAGCTGGCCGGCGGACACCGTGGCCGTCAGGAGATCGCTGTCCGGCAGACGGAGGCCACGAAGTCCATCCGCGGGCTTGAGGTCTCACGCGTGCCAGGGCTGTTCCAGACCCCGGAGTACGCCCGCGTCATCTTCGACGCCAACGCGGAATTTCGGGGCATCACGCCGACCACAGAGGCAGCGGTCGAAGCCAGGATGCGCCGCCAAGAGGCCCTGTACGACCCGGCGAAGACGTTCCGGTTCCTCGTGTGCGAGGCCGCCCTGTACCACCGCTTGTGTCCTGCGGACGTGATGGCCGAGCAACTGGACCGGCTGTACAACCTGGTGGGCCAGCGCCGGATCGAGCTCGGCATCCTGCCCTTCGGCGCGCAACTACGGCGTACGGCCCCGCATGCCTTCTGGATCTACGACCGCCGGTTGGTCATCGTCGAGACAATCAGCGAGGAGTTGTGGCTCAACGGCGATGACGACATCCAGCTGTACGAGCGGGCGTGGGACTGGCTGGCCGAGTCCGCCGAGTACGGTGCCCCCGCGCGTCGGCTGATCGGCCGGGCGAGGGCTTCTTTGGATCTCTCGTAGCCAATCAGGTGCAAGCGCCGTACCGGCAGACGCAATCACGCGCAATCGACGCGCAGTTGCGCAATTGCCCCATCTACCGTCCTGGTCATGGCCCCCCAACTCGCCCGGTCCACTCGGCAGGCAGGCCAGGACTGGCTCCTGGACTGCGTTCGAAATCCCACTGACGTATGCCGTGCATGGGCTGCTGAGGAGTTCGCTCGCATTCCGAGCGGCGAGCACTGGCGCGTAGCGGAGGGGTCGTTACTCCCCTCCCTTCGAGCGATGAAACACCTGGGCAGCCGACAGCTCGGCCCCGTTCTGGTTGATGTGGCGGCGGGGCGGGCCTGGTGGCTTCTGCCTACAGGCCTCCGTGACGAACTGGACGGCGTCCCACAGCTGATCGTGCATCCGCCTGGCTGGCTGCTCGTCACTCCACCCGTCCTGTGTGCGATCGGCGATCGCTGCTGGCTGGAGCGACCGGACGGCTCTGGCCGCCTCACCGACCCGAGAGCTCTCGGCGTCGCGTTCGGTGCCGCTGGACAACTTCTCGCGGAGGCCCGCGCATGACGTCCACCGCAGCGTCGGCGGGTATGCCGTCAGACGAACCTGACACCCCGCCGCTCAGCGAACTTCTCGTACGCTCAGCGGCTGGCCTCCGCGAACGAGTCGCGGCACAGGCCCTCGTCGAAGAGGAAGAACTCCTCACCCGGGACAACGTCCGAACCGCGCTCGTGACGAAGCACGGCGGTGTCATGACCTGCCGGTGGGAGAGCATTGCGGGACGCCTCTACACCCTTGGGCTCGACGACGGCGAGCGCATCTTCCTCGGGTTGGTGCTGTCGATCGTGGGTGTGCGGCGGAGTTCCCTCGCTGACGTTCGCTACCTCGACGAGCATCGTTTGAAGATCGTGCTTCAGGCGCTGATCCGACTGGCCGACGCTGACTGGATCGCGATCGGCATGCGGCTGTGAGCCGTCGTCGGCCGTCGGATTGATCCCATCCTCGCTGCTTCCCGCTGCGCATGGCCTTCGCCAACGCGGCGGGTCCAGATCCCCCCTGTCCGGAGGACGCGACGACTGCCGCGCTCCGGGAGAGGGCTGTCCGAAGGTCCTCCAACTGTGAAGGAGCCCGTCCCATGACCCTCACCGCGGTCGCCGCCAAGCCCCGCACCGGCCGTTCCCTCGTCACCGACACGGAGTTCGAGATTCTCGCCGCGTTCTGCGCCGACGAGTACGGCCTGGAACGCTGCGTGGCCGACCGGGTCGTCGACCAGGCCCTCGCCCTCGTCTTCGTCATGGGGAGCAGTGGTGACGGGGCGAGCATGGCACCGTCGCAGCAGGTCGATCCCGGCTGGCACACGCTCATCCTGCACACCGGCTGGTACGCCGACTGGTGCGAGCGCAGCTTCGGCTACTTCCTGCACCACCAGCCCAACGCCAAGGTCCGCACGCGTGGGCTGATGGTCGACGTCGTGGGCCGGTTGCGTACCGCCGGGTTCGAGGTCGACGAACGGCTGTGGGGCACGGCCGCCGAATGCAACCCGCCCACCTGCTGCGGCGACGGCGACGGCTGCTGACACCTCTTCCCCCTCACTGCGGGTCGGCCGTCCTCCACGACCGGCCGGCCCGCCCCTCCCCGTGCCAGAACGGACCCACCGACGTGTCCCTGACCGAGCTGACCGCGACCAGCCGCGTCACCGTGTTCCCCCTCGACAACCTCACCGTCGCCTACACCACCCACTCCAGCGACACACGCGGCCTCGGGGACATCGGGCTCGTCGCCGTCGTCGACGAACAGGCCGACGGCGAGGAGCTGTGGCGGCTCGCCCGGGACCTCGGCGGCCGACCCCACAGCTCGGACCAGGCCCGATGGATCCTCACCCAGGCGAGCCGCGCCCGCGTGGTCGCCGCGTACACGAACCTCCCGGACGCCAAGTGGACGGCGAACGTCCGCCGGCGCTTCGAACTCGACGCGCTCTTCGCCAACCACGAAGTCCTCATGACGGGCCGGATCACTCTCAGCGGATCCGACGAAATCCGGCGCGGTTCGAAAACGCCCCGAGGGGACGCGGGGCCGTGACATGCGCGGCTCCGCGGCGGGCAGGGGCGGCCTGAGGCGGACCTCCCGGCCGAAGGCCGGGCTACCTGCGGCGCCGATGTGCCGGACCGGTCTGGCGGTCTTCGGGGGGAACGGTGATCGGCGGTGGCGTTTCGATGATCAGACGCGGTCGTGGAGCGTGACTTGGTAGCCGTCGGGGTCGGCGAAGGTGAATGTCCGGCCGAAGGGACCGTCGATCGGTGCGGAGACGATGGTGTGACCGTCGGCGACGAGAGCGTCGTGGATGGCCTGGACGTCGGTGGCGTGGAGCCAGATCGCGACGCCGATGCCGGGCTGGGCAACCGATGCGAGATCGGTGCCGGGAACGACCTCGCGGAGTGCGAACGCGATCGGCTTCGTCTCGAAGACGACGGCGTGCGGAGGTCCGGCCGGCGAGCGGACGAGGCCGAGGTACTGCTCGTAGAACGCCTGCGAGGCGTCGAGGTCGCGCGCCTGGAGCGAGATGAAGTCGGGACCGGTGGCGGGCATGATGACTCTCCTTCTCTTCGTGTCAGATTCCTGACACGGGCCAACGTATGTCAGAATACTGACATGAGTCAAAGCGGTGACGGCGTCGACCTGGACAAATCACTGGGCTACCTGCTGAAAGAGGCTTCGAGCGCCCTGCGCGCAGCCATGGAGGAGGTGCTGCGGCCACTCGGGATGAGCGTGACGCACTACTCCTGCCTCGAGCTGCTGGCTCAACGGCCGGGGTTGTCGAACTCCGAGCTCGCGCGTGGCGCGTTCGTGACACGACAGTCGATGAACGTGCTGCTCCAGACCCTGGAACGAGAGGGCTACGTGACCAGGCCTGCGGAGGCACCCGTCGGGAAGGTTCTTCCCGCGCGGCTCACGCCTCGCGGCCGACGGAGCCTGGAGAAGGCGACCGTAGCGGTCCGGTCCGTCGAGGTCAGAATGCTGGCCGGCCTGACCGAGGCCGAGCAGTCGGGCGCGTTCCGGATCCTGCAGAGCATGATTCAGTCCCTGCGCGATGGCAACGACGGCGCATAACTCGTTCCTCGCACACGTCTCGCCGCGCCCGGACAGGAGTGCCGGTCGAGCATGAAAATCCGTACAGGCGACCTCGAAAACCGACAGCCCGGCTGACCGCCAATCATGGTCCAGTTCTTCTTGGAGGTGCAGGGCGACCGCGGTTCCGACGTTTGAGGAACTGTTCCGCGACTGCCGTGAGTCGGCAGTGCATCTGGAGATGCGGGACTCCTACATGAAGTCGGACCCGGCGTACAGGGATTGGGATTCCGAGGCGCACGGCAGCCCCGCGAAAATTGGGGATCGGGGCAGGTGCCGCAATTGCTACCTTCGACGCAACTGGCCACTCGCCGAAAGAACCGAAGGAAGAGGAAGCCCCTCATGCATGATGCCCGCGCCCTTCTCGACATGGGTGCCGAAGCGGTTCGTCGCCTTGCACGACGCGGATACTCGCTGGACCTGTCCGCGCTGGAGAGTCTTCAGGCGCAGCGCAACCAGAACATCCGCTCGGCCGACGAGCTGCGGGCAGAGTCCAAGCGCGTGGCCGGCGAGGTTCAGCAGGCTGCGAAGCAGGGCGGGGACATCTCCAAGCTGAAGGAGCGCGCCCGCGAGATCAAGGATCAGGTCCGCGAGATCGAGGCCGATCAGGATCGGGTGCAGGAGGCGCTCCGCACGCTGCTTCTCACCATCCCGAACCTCCCCGACGACAGGGCGCCCGATGGCGACTCCGAGGAGTTCGCGGTCGAGGTCCGCCGGGTGGGTACTCCGCCGTCGTTCCCGTTCACCCCGAAGGACCATGTCGATCTCGGGGAGGCCACCGGCATCCTCGACTTCGCTCGGGCCACGAAGCTGTCGGGCCCCCGCTTCGCCGTATCGCGAGGAGCTGGGGCCGCCCTTGAGCGGGCGCTCACCACGCTCTTCCTCGACCTCCACACCCGTCGGCACGACTACGTCGAGCACTCGGTGCCGTTCCTGGTCACGCGCAAGACGATGACGGGCACGGGCCAACTGCCGAAGTTCGAGGAAGACCTGTTCAAGACCGGCGTCGCCGACCGTGAACTGTTCCTGATCCCGACGGCCGAGGTCCCGCTCACCAATCTCTACGCCGACGAGATCATTCCGCCCTCCGACCTGCCGGTCGCGATCACCGCACAGACTCCGTGCTTCCGCTCGGAGGCCGGCTCATACGGCCGCGACACCCGGGGCCTGATCCGCCAGCACCAGTTCACCAAAGTGGAGATGGTAAGGATTTGTGATCCCGAGGAGGCGGACGCCGAGCTGGAGAAGATGCTCGGCCACGCCGAAGCCTGTCTGAAGGAGCTGGGTCTCGCCTACCGCGTAGTCGCCCTCGCCGCAGGTGACACGGGCTTCTCCGCCCAGCTCACCTACGACCTGGAGGTCTGGTTCCCCAGCCAGAGCACCTACCGCGAGATTTCGTCGGTCTCGAACTTCGGCACCTTCCAAGGACGGCGCGCGAACATCCGCACCCGCGGTGCGGACGGAAAGCCGAAGCTGGTCGCCACACTCAACGGTTCGGGTCTCCCTGTCGGCCGCACCCTGGCCGCGCTCCTCGAACAGGGCCAGCAAGAGGACGGCTCGATCGTTCTGCCCGAATCACTCGTCCCGTACCTCGGCTTCCGCCGTATCTCGGCGGACGGATCACCGGAGGCATAGTGCTCGTCGGCGTCCGCGACTTCATCCGCCGGACGCCGTGGCGACTCCCCGGCGACCTCGGCGGTCGAACCCAGGGCTCGGATCAGGCCCGATGGATCCTCCGCGGGCGAGCCGCGCGTTCGGCTCTGCCGCGGGGCTGCCGTAGGCCTCAGCAGCGCTGCGGACCGGACGTAGGGGTGAAAGTGTTCGCGTCGCGGGCTTCGTCGGTGTCGTGGCGGCGCCGGCCTGGTATCGCGGACTGAACAGGGCAGGCCGTGCTCACTAGCATCGGTCTTCATGGTCGCAGTGGTCGTCACTATCGGGCTGACGTTCGTCGGCTATGTCGTCACCTACCTCAACGGGTTGCGCCTGTCGCAGCGCCATGAGCGCCTCGCTCGGGTGAATCGCCAGCTCAGCGACTTCTACGGCCCTTTGTTCGCCCTTACTGAGGCCAACAGCCGTGTCTTCGGTGCGTTCATGGAACGCAACGCTCGTGCTGACGGCAGATCGCCCTTCGCTCATGAGACGCCGCCCACCGAAGCGGAGTTGGCCGAGTGGCGGCTGTGGGTTACAACCGTCTTCCTTCCGAACATCCAGGCCATGCGTGACCTCGTCATCAAGCACGCCGACCTGTTGAGCGATGCGGACATGCCGCCGCTCCTGCTTCAACTGTGCGCGCATGTCTCGGGCTACGAGATCACAGCCGCCCGATGGGCCCAGGGCAGCTACGACCAGCACCTCTCGGTCGTGTCGTTCCCCAGCGAGGAGATCGCCGCGTACGCGCGCCAGGGGTTCGCGCGGCTGAAGCGGGAACAGGCCCGCCTGCTGGGTCGACGGCACGAAAGCTGACCAGATCGGCATGACTGGTGCCAGAGGTGGCTGTCGGGTGGGCCGGCTTCTGGCCGCGGGCCTCGCCGCCGGGGACGCACCGGTCGCCGCCACAGCGCAGGCTGGGCGGCATGCCTCTCAGCGAGCGTGCTGTTCGGGGGCAGGGCTTGCCTGGTCGGGGATTCGTTGGGCGGCGTACCAGCCGAGGGCATTGATCATTGCCTTGTGCTGTGTCGGTGGCAGCAGGGGGCCCAGGATCGTCCAGGCTTGGTCGATCATCTCGCGGGTCTCGGCCAGACAGGCTGTCAGGGCCCCGCTGTGGGTGATGAGGGTAGCTGCGCGGGCGGCGCCGGCAGGGGTTTGGAGATAGAGGGCGTCACGCAGGCGGCCCCTGTCGGTGGGGTTGAGAAGCGTGATGGCGTGGGCGACGGGGTAGGTGACTTCGCCGTTGCGCAGGTCTTCGGCCGGGACCTTGGGTGTGCGGTCCTGCCTGCGGTCCTCGGCGGTGCTCACTCCGTCCAGGTCCGCGACGTCGTCACTGATCTGATAGGCGGTCCCGACCGCCTCGAAGTAGTGGCCGACGGCTTGGATCTGGGCTTCGGTGGCGCCGGCAAGGACGGCGGCGGCTTCGGCGATGCACCGTACTGGTACGCCGGTCTTGAGCCGGTGGGCGGTTCGGATCTGCTCGAGGAGGCGATGGTTGTCGCCCGTGGCGACAGCATGGTCGAACGTCTCACGGTGCCCGGCGAGGTCGAGGGCCTGGCCGGCGTGGCCAGCGCGCAGGGCGCGCAGGAAGATCCTGTGGACGCGCAGCATGGTGGCCGGGTCCGACTGGGGGATGCGTTCGAGGACGGGGCCGAAGGCGAAGTAGGCGGTGGTTCCGGTGGTGATGGCGGCGGAGGTTCCGATGAGCTTGTGGACGGGGGCGCGGCCTCGGCGCAGAAGCGAGTCGTCCTGGATGTCGTCGATGATCATCGATGCGGTGTGGAGGAGTTCCGGGGCCGCGGCCAGGGGGCGGTAGGCCTCGGGGTCGATGCCGAACAGGCACAGGACGGCCAGGGCGGCGTAGGGGCGCCAGGCCCGGCCGGGTACGTCCAGGAGGTGATGAACGGGCTGGACGAGAAGGTCGTGCAGTCGTCGGCGGGTGGCTTCGTCGAGGGCCGGTCCGTCCTCGGTTCCGGTCAGGGCCGAGAGATCGTCACCGGGCCGGGTGGGGTAGACAGCGGCGGCCTCCTCGCGGGCGATGGTGTAGGCCCGCCGTGTGTACTGCTCGATGTCGGCGACGGTGCTGCCCGGGAAGGTTTGCAGGAACGCTTGTCCCTGGACGGGGACTCCGCCCATGGTGCCGGTCACCGTGGCCGGGCTCTCCCACCAGCCCCGGCCGTTCAAGATGGTGCGGATCTCATGGCCGGCAGGCGGTGCCGTGACCTCAAGGTCGAAGTCGAACTCGGGGATCTGAAGGCGGACGGCCGTGGGGAAGGTGTCGAGCGTGGCTGCCGACGTCCACTCACGCAGGGGGCTCCACACCATCTCGCAGTGGCGTACCGACCCGTCAGGAGCGGACACGGTGACGGACCTGGCCTCACTGTGACGGGCACCCGTCCCGGCGTCACGGACGTTGCTGTACCCGGCACTGATGTCCCAGCCGTTGTCCAACTGGACACCGGCCCATTCCCAGCAGCGGTCCCCGATGCCCGCCCGGCGCTCCGCGCGAACCCACGCACCTCCCCATGTGTGTTCGAACCACGCTTGCCCCTGCATGGTGACCTGCTCCCCGTGCACGGTGGTCACCGTTCCCAGCGCGTCGAGCCGCGGGATCAGGCGCGTCGTCAGCTCGTCCGCGCCATCGGAGAACCGGCCGGGGACGTGCCCCCGCTCGTTGAACTGGGGACGAGACGGCTTCCGGGGCACGAGGAGAAGTTCGAGATGCGGGTGCCCCGCGCCGCGGAAGCTGAGGCTGTAGCTGCCGTCTTCATCCGCACGCAGCGCGACGAGACCGGTCAAGGAGATGTCCAGCGCGGTGTCGCAGCTGCGGACCGGGCTGTCCAGGAGCCGGTCGGGCAGCGGAACGCCCTCAGCGAGGACCTCTTGCATGGCCTGCCGAACACGCGGGTCGACGGCTCGGTCGCCGTCGACCATGTCGCGCAGCATCTGGTGCCAGCCCGGTGTCACCCACGTTCCCGAGACCGTGCCTGCGTCGCCGGTGCAGACCACCGCGCAACCGTAGCCCGGCTCCGTGTCACGGTGGTGAAGGGCCTCATGACGGACGATGAGCACCATCCAGTGGTGCTCACGCCCGTCGTCCGCCCGCAGGTGCCCATTGAGGTACCACCACTCCAGGCCGGCCGAAGGATGCGGTGTGCCGTGCGGAGCAGCCGGGGCCGGCGACGTCCTGCCAGGCTCGGGCACACGGATACCGGACGTTGAGGGAGCAGGGGAGTTGATCACGGAGCCAACGTAGGTCCGCCCGGCGCCCGCGTGGCTACGTCGTCCGGACGATCACCCCATCCGGTGGTTCGATTGTCACACGGCTGACCGGCCGTGCCCTGAGGCTGGGCACTGTCGTTGGGGGCCGAGTAGCCCACGTGCTGACAGGAGGAACAGAGGAACAGTGGAGGTCATGGGTCTGCATCACGCCTACCGCCGTCGCGTCGTCCTGTGCGGCATCGACCTCGACCTGCCTGCCGGCACGCTGGCCGGCGTCGTCGGAGAGAACGGCGCGGGCAAGTCGACCCTCCTGAAGATCCTCTCCGGCGAACTGCGGCCCGACCGCGGCTCCGTCCGCCACAACGGGCGCTTCGGCTACTGCCCCCAGGAGGCCCTCCTCAACGACGCCCTCACCGTGCGCCAGCACCTGGAGTTCTTCAAGGTCGCCTTCGACCTGCCCGACGTGCGTCACGCCGAGGAGATCACCGAGGTCCTGAACTTCGCGGAGTACGCCGACGAACGCGCAGGCGCCCTCAGCGGCGGCACCCGCCAGAAGCTCAACCTCACCCTCGCCCTCATGCACGACCCCCAGGTCCTGCTCCTGGACGAGCCCTACCAGGGCTTCGACTGGGACACCTACCAACGCTTCTGGGACCTCGCCGGCCGACTGCGCGACAAGGGGCGGTCCGTCCTGGTGGTGTCCCACCTCGCCTACGACGCCGACCGCCTCGACCTCCTGTGGCGCCTTCACGGCGGCATCCTGCACTCCCGGGAGAAGGCGGCATGAGGAGGCACTTCACGCTCTTCGCCACCGCTGCCCGGTACGACCTGACGGAGCACGCCCGCAACCGCTTCGCCATGCTGCTCGTCGTCCTCTACGTTCCGACCTGGATCACCCTCGCCTACCTCGTCATCCCCGACAAGCCCGCGCCCTTCCAGCTCGCGGCGACCGGCGAATTCCTCGCCCCTGCGGGCAACGAGCTCACCCAGATCACCGGCGCGATCAACGCCGCCACCCTGATCACCGGCTTCATGATGTTCTCCGCCACTTTCTCCGGCGGACGCTTCGACCGCCGCCTTGCCATGGCCGGCTACCCCCGCACCCACCTCATCCTCGCCAAGACCGCCTCCCTCACCGTCGCCTCGGCGACCGTCGCCGCCTACGCCACCGCCGTCGTCTGCGCGACTTGGACACCGCGCCAACCCGCACTGCTCGCCGCCGCCCTGTTCTGCGCCTCCATGACGTACGGGGCGATCGGAGTGGTCTACGGATCCTTGCTCAAACGTGAGGTCGAGGGCATGTTCGCGATGGTGATGACCAGCGTCGTCGACGTCGCACTGCAGAACCCCATCTCCAGCTCCGGTGCCGAGAGCCCCGTTGTGCGTCTCCTGCCCACCTACGGCACCGTCCAGGCCGCCACAGCCGCAGGCTTCTCCACCACGCCCGCGGTCGGCCACCTCGCTGTCCAACTCCTGTGGTTCACCGCGGCAGGACTCCTGAGCCTGCTCACCTTCCACCACCGCACTCGCAACGCTCTCACCGCGGCAGTACGCATTCCCCGTCAGAAGCCCCCGCAGGCAGGCGACGCAAAGCTCATGTCGACGAAGCAGCGATGAGGGCCACCCGGTCAGCAGATCGCTCTGTCGTCGAGGCGCGGCACGCTCAAGGACCGCGACGCTGTTTCGGCGGACCGCGCATGTGTCTGACAGTGCGGGATGTGACGTTCCGTCGGTCTTCCGCGCAGTCGAAGCGGGAGCAGGCCCACCTGTTGGGGCGACGGCACGACAGCTGACCAGGTCTGGGAGTGGGCTTCGTCAGCGTGACCGTCGCCCCGTGTCGAGTACTCCAGCGGCCGAACCCGTCTGCTCCTCCTCGACGAGTGGCTGGGGGCCCAGTACCGCGAGGAGTCCGAGGCGTTGCGCGTCCTCCGTGGCCGGTTCGGCTGTGTAGATCATGATGCGGAGGTCGCTGCCCGCGACGGTGAGGACGTCGCAGTCCAGGGTGAGCGGGCCTACCTGGGGGTGGTCGACGGTTTTGCGGGAGGCCTGGTGGTGGCCTACGGCACCCGAGGTCCACAGGTCGGCGAAGCGGGGGCTGTTCGCTCGTAGGTCCGCGATCAGGGTGCGCAGGCGCTGGTCCGCCGGGTAGCGGGTCTGTGCTGTGCGCAGGTCGGCGACCACCGCGGACTCCATTGCCTGGCGGGCCTGGGGGGTGTGGCGGATGCGGTCGCCCGAGCCCAGGAAGGCGCGCCAGGCGCCGTTGCGTTCGCGGCCGTGGCGTTCGCCCATGAGGGCCGTGTGGAGGGGGTTGGCGAGGAGCAGCGTCCAGGCCGCGTCGGAGACCGCTACCGGGGTTCCGGTGAGGCGGTCGAGCATGCGGTGCACGCTCGGTGCGATGTACGCCGGGACCGTGCCCCGGCCCGGCGGTACGAGGCCGGCGGCGTGGAAGAGGTGTTCGCGTTCGGTCGGGGACACCCGCAGCGCCCGTCCGAGGGCTTCGACGACCTGCTCCGAGGGGTTCGCGGCCCGGCCCTGTTCCAGGCGGGTGACGTAGTCGACCGAGATGCCCGCCAGCATCGCCAGTTCCTCGCGGCGCAGGCCGGGGGCGCGCCGGTGGCCGCCCGAGGGCAGTCCCGCCGCGGCCGGGGAGACGCGGTCCCGCCATCGTCGTATCGTCCGCCCGAAGTCCGTGGTCGCCATGTCACCACTGTGCACCGCCCGGCCCGGGTCTTCCTGGTACTGGCAGTCCCAGGAAGACGGGGCTCCTGGCTGATGCCCCGCCCTCCGACGCAGCTTGGGGTCATGACTACGACGACCACCACCACAACGACACTGATCACCGGGGCCAACAAAGGGCTCGGTTTCGAGACGGCTCGGCGGCTCGTCGCCGCGGGGCACAGCGTCTACGTCGGCAGCCGTGACGCCGAGCGTGGGCGGCGGGCCGCCGAGCGGCTGGGGGCGCGATGGGTGCGGCTGGACGTCACCGACGACGTCTCCGTCGAGGCCGCGGCCAAGACGATCGAGGCGGACGGCGGACTGGACGTGCTGATCAACAACGCGGGCATCGAGAGCCGGGGCGTCGGCAACAGCGTGATCGGTGCGGCGGAAGTGACCGCCGAGCACATGCGGGAGGTGTTCGAGACGAACGTCTTCGGCATGGTGCGCGTCACGCACGCCTTCCTGCCGCTGCTGCTGCGCTCGCCCGCGCCGGTCGTCGTCAACGTCGGCAGCGGTCTGGGCTCCCTGACGCGGGTCGCGGACGCGAGTACGCCGACGTACGGCTATCCCGGCGTCGCCTACCCGGCCTCGAAGGCGACGGTCAACATGGTCACCGTGCAGTTCGCGAAGGCGTTCCCGGCGATGCGGATCAACGTGGTGGAGCCCGGGTTCACGAAGACCGACCTCAACGGGAACACCGGCGTCCAGAGCGTCGAGGAGGGCGCGGAGATCATCGTCCGGATGGCGCAGGTGGGCTCCGACGGTCCGACCGGCGGGTACTTCGACGCGGCGGGGCCGCTTCCCTGGTAGGACCGGTGCGGGCCGGTCCGGTCTGGTCTGGTCTGGTCCTCACCTGCCCGGTCCGGTGGGCGAAGGCCGGGCCCGTGGGGCGGCGGCCTTCGCCCACCGGTGGCTACCGGTGGTGTCAGGGGGCGCAGACGACGTAGATCGTGCCGCTGCCCGCCCTGCCGTTCAGCCTCTGCTGCACGTTGCCCTTCCAGCCGACGGGCTTGCCGGAGGAGTTGCGCGTGGGCTCCGTACGGGCGACGTACATGCTGGCGACGATGTCGGCTCCGACGCCGCCGCCCGTAGCCGTCCAGCCGGACGGGCAGGAGATCGTGGTTTCGCCGCCGGTGAAGTACTTCGACTTGACGACGGGGCTGGCGACCGCGGCGTCGGCCGAGGACGAGGAGTACGAGTCGAACGCGACCAGGGAGAGCAGGACCGAGGTGACCGCGGCCAGGGCGTAGACGCTCCGTCGGACAGCAGCGCTCATGTGTTTCCTCCGGTGGGGTGGAGAGTGACGGGTGACACGGGAATGCGCACGCCATCCCGGGTCACGCCACCAGGTCACCAGCGCCGTGCACGCGACACGCGGTCATCTCCGCAGGTGATCACAACTCGCCGGAAGGTGATCAGTCGACGTCGCGGAGTGGATGGTCCCGTCATGTCTGCCGAAGCCGGCACCGGGTGTACGTTCGGTCCGCGCGGTGGCGCGCCTGCCCGCGCTGCGCCGAGTGCCGGAGGCGTCGCACGCAACGCCGACCGGAGTCTTCGGCGGCGGCTCGCCTTTCTCGCCCGGCGGTCCGAGGCCGCGGCCGAAGCCGGAGCCGGTCAGGCTGTCGACGACTTCGCCGAGGACGTCGGCGGAGTCAGCCGTCGGTCTCTGCCTCCTCCGTGCGCCTCGCCGCAGCCGCCGCAGCCGTGCGGACCCTCCTCGTGCGGCCGTGCTCGGCCAGGAAGGCGAGTGCGGGGGCCGGGACGCCGGGGGTCTGCGTGAGTCTGCGTTGCAGCCAGTCGGAGGCAGCGGCCAGCGCCTCGGCCGTCGCCGGGTTCCAGGAGGGGTCGGCGGTGACGGTGTGCAGGACGGTCCACTCCTGGAGGCGGGCGGTGAGGAAGGGGTCGTCCCGTACGACCTCGGTCAGCGGGGCCGTCCAGGCCTGCCAGGTCGCGTGGTCGGAGCGGTGGAGCGTCGCCGCCCTTCGGTCCAGGTGCCGGAGCACCGCCGAGCGGGCCATCTGGCGGTCCGGGTCGGTGAGGATGCGACGGACCAGGGTCGCCTCCTCTGCGGGCGGGACCCGGTCGAGGGCCCGCAGGTGCTCGGCGAACCGCGCGTGTTCCGGGGGTTCGCCGGATTCGGCTTCAGGGAGTTCGGGGACAGCGCCCAGGAAGGTCGTCACCGCCTCGTGCAGGGCCTTTGGGCGGTCCAGGTGGACGTCGTGGGAGGCGTCCGGGATCACCGTGACGTGGGTGTCGGCGGGGCGGCGGGTCTGCATCCGGCGTTGTTCCTCGGCCGGCATCATGCCGTTCTCGCCCCGGACCACCAGGGTGGGGCAGGTCACCCGGGACCACTCCTCCCAGTAGTCCCGCGCGGCGAGTTCCGTCACCGCCGCGACCATCGTGTCGCGGTCGACACGGGCGTACCCGCCCGCATCCGTCCCGCCCGCATCCGTCCCAGTGCCGTCCGTCCCGCTGCCGTCCGGTCGCCAGTCCAGGCCTCTCGCCCAGGCCTCGTGGCCGAGGAAGGCGACGGCCTGTTCGAAGGTCGGGAACGGGGTCGGCCAGCCGTCCAGCCAGCTCCTTATCTGCTCGGGGAGGTCCGGGTCGCCGCCCGCCGGGCCCGCCTCCACCAGGATCAGGGCGCTGACGCGGGACGGCTGCGCGGCTGCCGTCAGCAGGGCCGTCAGGCCGCCCAGGGACTGGCCGAGGAGGATCGCCGGGGGGAGGTCGAGCTCGTCCAGGAGCGCTACGGCGTCCCGTACCGCCGCCGCTCTCGTCATGTCGGCCGGGGTGCGGGTGCTCGCGCCGTGGCCTCGGGCGTCGTATCTCACCACGCGGTGGCCGTCGGCGAGGAGACGGGCGGTCAGGTCGTCCCATTCGCCCAGGTGGCCCGCCAGTCCGTGCAGGAGCAGGACCGGGGGTGCCGTCGCGGGGCGGGGAGGGGTCTCGTCGCGGTAGGAGAGGTGGATTCCGTCGGAGGTGGTGAGGATGCCGGGCGTCAAGTCAGGGGTCCGTCCGTCCTGCGGGTGGGTTCTGGCGCGGCTGGCCTGGTCTCTTGTATAGCCCGCAGGCCGGCTCGACGGGCCGGCCGGTTAGCCTCGGGGGCGACGGACCAGGAGGCAGGCGGGCATGGCGAAGATGGCGAAGATGGTGGAGACGGCCAGGATTCCCAGTGCGGCGATCGCCGCGGGTGGGCTGGTCGGCGGGTTCGGTGTGGCCCGGTGGACGAAGAAACGGCAGCTCGGCGGGGTCGTCCTCGCCGCCGCTGGGGCCGCGGCCGCGCAGCAGTGGCGGCGACAGGCCGGCGGGAAGGCCGCGGGCGCGTTGACGGCGGCGTACGTGGCCGCCTTCGCGGGGTCGCATCCGCTGGCGAAGAAGGTGGGCGCCTGGCCGTCGGTGTTCGGCGTGGCGGGCGCGGTCGCGCTCGCGTCGTGGGCGGTGGCGGACCGGCGCGCGTAAGGACCCGTCCTGAGCGCGGCAGCGGGCGGCTTCAGGAGGAGTGCGGCGAGTGCGGAGGGGTCGGCGGGTACGGAGGGGTCGGGCCCGCGGACACCGTCGCCGCCTCCGCCGCCCGCCCCGCCCCGCCCCCGGCCGGCGCCCCCGTCCTCGACCGGAACGCCCGTCGATAGCCCTGCGGGCTCGTGCCCACCACGCTCCGGAAGCGTTCCCGGAACGCGGTCGGGGAGCCGAACCCCGCCTGGGCGGCGATCCGTTCCACCGGGTACGCCGTCGACTCCAGCAGGTACTGCGCGTGCCGCACCCGCGCCCGGTGCAGCCAGCGCAGCGGTGTCGTGCCGGTCTGTTCGCGGAAGCGGCGGTTGAGGGTGCGGGTGCTCAGGCCGGCCTGCCCGGCGATCCGGTCCAGCGTCAGATCGCTGCCGCAGTTGTCCTCCAGCCAGGTCAGCAGGGGTTCGAGGGTCGCCCCGGCGGGCGCGGGCGCCAGATCCTGGACGATGAACTGGGCCTGGCCGCCCTCCCGTTCGAGCGGCATGACCGACATCCGGGCCGCCTGCGCGGCGATCGCCGAGCCGTAGTCGTGGCGGATCATGTGCAGGCACATGTCCAGTGCCGCCGCCGCGCCCGCCGAGGTGAGGAACTGGCCGTTGTCGACGTAGAGGACGTTCGGGTCGACCGTCACCTTCGGGTAGCGATCGGCGAGGTCCCGCGCCGCGCACCAGTGCGTCGTCACGCGCAGCCCGTCGAGCAGGCCGGTCGCGGCGAACAGGAACGCCCCGACGCAGACCGAGGCGATCCGCGTGCCGTTCGCCGCCGCGTCCCGCAGCGCCTCCGCGACGCCGTCCGGCAGCACCTCCGGCGGGTCGTCCACGCCGGGCAGGATGATCGTGTCCGCCTCGGCCAGCGCCTGGAGCCCGTACGGCGCCCGCACCGTGAACGCCCCCGCGCTCACCTCCCCCGAGGCGGCCGGCGAACAGACCCGCACCCGGTACGCCTCCCGCCCGTCGGGCAGCCGCGCCCAGCCGAAGGTGTCGATCGGCGCGGACAGATCGAACGGAACGACCCCGTCCAGGGCCAGTACGGCGACGGTATGCATGGCAAAACCGTACCCATGCGACGAATTCTCGCCGACGTCGGCCCTGGCGGAAATCCGTTGACCTCTGGCATTTCCGCCACTTCCGGGAGATCGTCGTGCCGCCTAGCGTCGGGCCGTGACCAAGTTCCTCCTCGCTGTCCATGTCCTTGCCGCGATCGTCGCGATCGGGCCCGTCACCGTCGCCGCGAGCATGTTCCCGCCGGCCGCGCGTCGCACCCTGGCCGCGCCGGACGACGTGCGCGCGGGCGAGACCGTGCGGCTGCTGCACCGCATCTGCCAGGTGTACGCGGCCGTCGGTATCGCCGTCCCCGTCTTCGGGTTCGCGACGGCGGGCGCGATGGGCGTGATGGGCGATGCCTGGCTCATCGTGTCGATGGTGCTGACCGTGCTGGCCGCGGGGGTGCTGCTGGTCCTCGTGCTGCCCCGGCAGGAGGTCCTCGTGGAGGGGCGGGGCGCGCGGGAGACGACCGTCCGACTCGCCATGTTCACCGGGGTGTTCAACCTGCTGTGGGCGGCCGTGACGGTCCTGATGATCGTGCGGCCGGGGTCGACGACCGGAGCGTAGCTTCCCGAGCGGGACGGGCACAGGCGCAGGCGCACGCGCAGGCGCACGCGCAGGCGCACGCGCAGGCGCAGGCGCAGGCGGCCCGGTTTTCGTTATCGGGCCCGTCCCCGTCCGTCTCCGTGGCATGCATGTCACACGACAGATCAGCCGCCGCACCATGCTCAAGGCCACCGGTGCCGCCGCCGGAGCCGTCGGGATCGGGGCGGCCGTCGGTTCGGCCCCCGCAGCGGCCGCCGGTTCGTCCTACGCGCATCCCGGGCTTCTCCACACCAGCGCCGACCTGGCCCGTATGGCCGCCAAGGTGAAGGCCGGCGCCTCCCCCTACACCGCCGGGTACGCGAAGCTGACCGCCAACCGGCATGCGCAGAGCGACTGGACGGCCCGTCCGCAGACCATCGTGTACCGGGGCGCGGAACTGCGCCCCCCCAGCACGTGGAAGCAGAACTACGGGATCCTCTACAACGACATCCACGCCGCGTACCAGAACGCCCTGCGCTACCACGTCAGCGGCGACAGCGCCCACGCCGACACCGCCGTCGCGATCCTCAACGCCTGGTCGGCCAAGCTCACCCAGGTCTCGGGCAGCGCGGACCGGTTCCTGGCCGCCGGGATATACGGGTACCAGGCTGCCAACGCAGCCGAACTGGTCCGCGACCACAGCGACTTCGCACTCGAGAGATTCCAGAAGATGCTGCTCGACGTCTTCTACTCGGTGAGCGAGGACTTTCTCGTCAAACACAACAACGGCACCCCCGCCCCCCATTACTGGCCCAACTGGGACCTGTGCAACATGGCCTGCACGCTGGCCACGGGCATCTTCTGCGACGACCAGGCCAAGGTCGAGCGGGCCGTCGAGTACTTCAAGCACGGCGACGGCATGGGCTCGATCAAGCACGCCATCCCGGTCGTGCACGACGACGGGCTCGCCGAGTGGATGGAGGCCGGGCGCGACCAGGGGCACTCGCTGCTCGGCGTCGGCCTGATGGGCACCTTCTGCGAGATGGCCTGGAACCAGGGCATCGACCTGTATGGCTACGACGACAACCGCTTCCTCAAGGGCGCTCAGTACGTCGCCAAGTGGAGCCTGGGCGGGAATGTGCCATACACGCCCTACGCCCAACTGGACCGTCGGCCGGGGATCCAGTCCACCACCAAGGTCGCCCCCGTCAGCCCGACGCAGGTGCGGCCGGTCTGGGCGATGATCGCCAACCACTACACCAAGCGGCGCGGGCTGTCCGCCACGTACCTCACGCAGATCGCCGCCAAGGCCGCGCCCGAGGGCGGCGGCGGGGACTACGGCCCCAACAGCGGCGGCTACGACCAACTCGGCTTCGGCACCCTGGCGTTCACCCGGGACAGGTCGACGACGAACGCCGCGGACACCCCGGCGGCTAGCGGCGCCTCGGCCGCCCCGTCCGCGTCCGGGTCCGCCCCCTCCGCGTCCGCGTCCTCGCCGACCCCGGCCAACGCGGCGTCCGCCGCCGGAGGGCGCGGCGACCTCGCCGCCACCGGCTCCACCGACGTCGTCGCCTGGACCGCCACCACCGGCCTCACCGCCCTGGCCGGCGGCCTGCTGCTGCTACGCCGCCGCGGCCGCACCCGGGGCGAGACGGAGTAGAGAACGCCCCGAGGCGATGAACGCCCCGAGGCGAAGAGCCCGGGTCTCTCGGCCGGGTGGTTCCCGTGACCAGCGGTGTTACGCCACCGGCGGTGTCACGCCCCCACCCCTCCGCGCCACCGGCGGTGTCACGCCCCCGGGCCCCCGCGCCGGCGGCGGTGTCACGCCGCCGGGCCGCGCCCGCCACCAGCAGCGTCACGCCCCCGGCCCACACGCCACCGGCAGCGTCACGCCCCCAGCCACCGCGCCACCGCATAGATGACCAGCCCGGCCAGCGAGCCCACCACCGTGCCGTTGATCCGGATGAACTGCAGGTCGCGGCCGATGTTGGCCTCGATCTTGCGGGTCGTGTGCTCCGGGTCCCAGCTCGCGACCGTGTCGGTGATCAGGGAGGTGATCTCGCGCCGGTACGTCGTCACGACGTGCACCGCCGCGCCCTCGACCCAGTTGTCGACCTTGTCCTGGACCTTGCGTTCGGTGGCCATCCGCGCACCCAGGGACAGCAGCGAGGCCCGCACACGCAGGCGCAGCTCGCTGCGCTCGTCCTCCGCCGCCGCGACGATCATGGAGCGGACGGCGCTCCAGGCGGACGCGATCAGGTCCTGGACCTCGCCCCGGCCCAGCACCTCGCCCTTGAGCCGCTCCACCCGCGCCCGGGTGTCCGTGTCGGACTGCAGGTCGGAGGCGAAGTCGCTGAGGAAGCGGTCGAGGGCGCCGCGCGCCGGGTGGGTCGGCATGTCCCGCATCTCCGCGCAGAAACGCAGCAGTTCCTTGTAGACGCGTTCGCCGACCTTCTTGTCGACGAACCGCGGGGTCCAGCCCGGCGCCCCGCCCTGCACGGCGTCCATCACCGAGTCGGCGTGCAGCACCAGCCAGTCGTGCGCCCGGGTCACCACCAGGTCGACGGCCCGCCGGTGGCCGCCGTCCGCGACGACCTTCTCCAGCATCTTGCCGATGCCCGGCGCGATCTCCTGGGCGTCCGCCCGGCGCGTGATCGCCTCCCCCACCACCGCCTGCACGTCCGAGTCGCGCAGCACGGTCAGCGCGCCCCGCAGCGCGGTCGCCAGCTCGGCCGTCACCCGGTCGGCGTGCTCGGGCTCCGCGAGCCAGGAGCCCAGCCGGGTGCCGATGCCGACCGCGCGCAACCGCTGCCGTACGACGTCCTCGGAGAGGAAGTTCTCGCCGACGAACTCGCCCAGCGAGACGCCCAGCTGGTCCTTCTTGTTCGGGATGATCGCGGTGTGCGGGATGGGCAGGCCCAGCGGGTGCCGGAAGAGGGCGGTGACCGCGAACCAGTCGGCGAGCGCGCCCACCATGCCCGCCTCCGCGGCCGCCGCCACATAGCCCGCCCAGGCGCCCGCGCCCCGGTGGGCGGCCCACTCGGCGAGGACGTAGACCACGGCCACGAACAGCAGCAGCGCGGCCGCGGTGAGCTTCATCCGGCGCACGCCGCGCCGGCGCTCCTCGTCCGCCGGAGTGAAGGAGGTCATGGCGCGATAGGACGTGGTCCCGTCCGGCGTCGCCGCTTCGCTAGGTTCCATTTGCTCCACCCGTTCGGTGATCCCGCACACATTGTCCCTTCCTGACCGACTCCCGGAACGGAACAGGAGTTCCCGGCGTCTGTAAGGCGGGAGGTCAAGGATGAGCTCCCGGCCCCGTTCCGGAGCCTTCCGCTCCCCTCGCCCAGGAGAACCGCGCCCGCATGACCAGGCGTCACGGTGGTGTGCTGCTGTCCGCGATCACCGCCCTGATCGTGGCCCTGTCCGCCGCCATATACGTCGGAGCCGCCGCAGGCCACGGCCCCGGCCTGCGCACGGACACCGCCCTCGCCGCACCCCCCGGCGCCCACGACGCGGCCCCTGTCTCCACGGGCGTCTGGGTCGGCGCCTGGGCCGCCGCCCCGGCCGGCGCCGAACCCGGCACCGAGTCCGACGGCATGGCGGGCCGCACGGTCCGCAACGTCGTGCACACCGGCGTCGGCGGGACGAGTGCCCGCGTCACCCTGTCCAACCTCTACGGCACCGGCCCCCTCACCGTCACCCACGCCACCCTCGCCGTCGCCGCCGACGACGACAGCGCCGCCGCCGACCCCGACACCCTGCGCCGGCTCACCTTCGGCGGCGCCACGACCGTCGTCGTCCCGGCGGGCGGGCAGACCGTCAGCGACGCCGTCGCCGTCGCCGTCCCGTCCGACGCCGACGTCCTGGTCAGCACCTACTCCCCCACCTCCGCCGGCCCGGTCACCTTCCACCCGCGCGCCCGGCAGACCAGCTACGTCGCCGAGGGCGAGTCCACTGAGGACGTCACCGGCGCCGCGTTCACCGACACGAGCCCGTACTGGCGCTATCTGACCGCGCTGGACGTGCTCAGCGACGAGGCCGACGGCACCGTCGTCGCCCTCGGCGACTCCATCACCGACGGCGTCACCTCCACCGCGGGCGCCAACCGCCGCTGGCCCGACGTCCTCGCCGACCGGCTGCGCACAGCCGGGACCTCCCGTGGCGACACGCCCCGCTACGGCGTCGTCAACGCGGGCATCAGCGGCAACCGGGTCCTCGCCGACGACCCCCGCCGCGGCGCGAGCGGCCTGAACCGCTTCGACCGGGACGTCCTCGGGGTGACGAACGTGAGGGTCGTCGTCATCGACCTCGGCATCAACGACATCCTGCGCGGCAAGCAGCCCGCCGACCCGCGGAGCATCGTGGACGGCCTGCGCACCCTCACCGACCGCGCCCACGCCCGCGGCGTCAAGGTCGTCGGCGCCACCCTCACGCCGTTCCGCGGCCACCGCGGCTACACCGCCGCCCGCGAGGACGTACGGCAGCGCGTCAACGCGGCGATCCGGGCGGGCGGGGTGTTCGACGAGGTCGTCGACTTCGACAAGGCGCTGCGCGACCCCTACGACCCGCGCAGCCTGCGCGCCGAATACGACTCCGGCGACCATCTGCACCCCAGCGACCGGGGCTACCGCAAGCTGGCGCAGACCGTCGCCCTGCCGAAGCCGGCGGGCTCGGCGCCGGCGGCGCTGTAGGCGCAACCGCGCAACCGCGGGACGCGCGGGGCGGTTCTCAGTAGTCGCCGTGGCGGCGCCTGTCCCGCTCCTCCCGGCGCTCCCGGTGTCGCTCGCGCCGCTCCTCGTGCCGCTCCCGCTGCTCCTCGCGGCGGTCACGCATCATGTCCCGGTGACCGTCCAGGATCCGCCGGTGGGCCTCGTGGACGTCGTCCCGAAAGCCGGCGTGCAGCTCGCGCATCGCCGCCTTGCGGTCCAGCTTCTCCTGCCGCCGCGCGGCCTTCGTCTTCTTGCGCTCGACGCCGACCCCGCCCCAGAACGCGAACCCGGTGACGACCACCCGCGGCGCACCCGGATCCTCCGCCGCGCCCGTCGCCCCGTCGTCGAAGCCGCCCATCACACCGATGCCGCGGACGACGACCTCGACGCCCGGCGGCACGATGATCTGCACCCCGCCCATGATCGCCACGCAGTTGATCACGACCTCGCCGGCCGCGAAGTCCGCCTCGCGCAGGTCGATCTCCCCGCCGCCCCAGAAGGCGAAGCAGTCGAACCGCCGCGGGACCGTCCAGCGGCCCCGGCGCTGGAAGCCCGACATCACGGCCACGGCCCACGTCGACGAGCCCTCGCCGCCCACGATCCGCCCGGCCCAACTGCCGTCCGCCGGCGGCTCCTTGCTCAGCGACACGACCGGCGGGGGCGTGACCCCGGCGACCGGCAGATCCCGGGTGATCGGCGCCAACTCCCCGTACGTGCGCGCCTTGTACGTCTGGTCGAGCCGCTCCTCGAACTCCGTCATGTCGAGCCGGCCCTCCGCGAGGGCGTCCCGCAGGACCTCGGCGACCCGCTCACGATCGGCGTCGGAGGCGCGGAGTTCGGCGGGACCCGGGACTGCGTCGGGGAGACCCGGGACTCCTTCGGGAGAACCGGGGACTGCGTCGTCGTCGGTCATATCAGCAGCCTACGAGGTACCGGCCCCGGGCACTACGGTCTCCCGTCCCACCGCGCGTCCCGCCGCCCGCTCGCCCTCGCGCTCACCCTTCCGCTCACCCTCGCGCTCGGCGTACATCTTCGCGATCACGGCCTCGATGTCGGGCTCCCGCACCGACAGGTCCACCAGCGGATACTCCGCCGCGATCCGCGCGACCAGCGGAGCCGCCGACTGCGCCGCAGGGAACGCCAGCCACTGGCGCGGACCGTCCACCTTCACCACCCGCGCCGCCTCCCCCACCTCGATCGGCGGCAGCTCCCGCTCCAGGTCCACCACCAGCGTCCGCTCGCTCTCGCCCGCCTCGTGCAGCCCCGCCAGCGCACCGTCGTAGACCAGCCGGCCGTGGTCGATGACCATCACCCGGGAGCACAGCTGCTCGATGTCCTGGAGGTCGTGGGTGGTGAGCAGCACCGTCGTGCCGCGCTCGGTGTTCAACTCCCGCAGGAACTCCCGCACCCGCGCCTTGGAGACCACGTCCAGGCCGATCGTCGGCTCGTCGAGATACAGCACCTCGGGATCGTGCAGCAGCGCCGCCGCGATGTCGCCGCGCATCCGCTGCCCGAGCGAGAGCTGACGCACGGGCACGTCCAACAGGGCGGACAGGTCGAGGAGTTCGACCAGCCGGTCGAGGTTCTCGCGGTAACGGCCGTCCGGGATGCGGTACATGCGGTGCATCAGCCGGTAGGAGTCGATGAGCGGCAGGTCCCACCACAGGGTCGTCCGCTGCCCGAACACCACCCCTATCCGGTGCGCCAGCCGCGTCCGCTCACGGGACGGGTCGATACCCGCGACCCGCAGCCGGCCGCCGCTCGGCGTGAGGATCCCCGTCAGCATCTTGATCGTCGTCGACTTCCCGGCGCCGTTCGGCCCGATGTAGCCGACCATCTCGCCGCGCGCCACGGTGAAGGAGATCGAGTCGACCGCCCGCACCCGGCGCACCTCCCGCCTGAGGAACCCGGTCTTCTTGCGCACGTCGAAGACCTTCTCGACGCCGTCCAGTTCGATGAAGCGCCCGTCCGTCGCGCCGGTCTCGCCCGTCTCGTCCGTCACGCCTGTCCTGCCCGCCATGCCTGTCACGCCCTAGCTCCCGGTACTCCGATACGTCCGCAGACCCGCCCGCCACGCCCACCCCGCCAGCACACAGCACACCGCCGCCACCAACGGCGGCGCGAACGCCGCCCCCTCGGGCAGCCCCAGCGGATACGGCCGCCCCAACACATAGGCGGCGGGCACCCAGTTGACGAAGGCCAGCGGGAAGACGAACGTCACCCCGCGCACCAGCTCCGTACCGAACACCGTCGGCGGATACTGCAGCATCGTCTGCCCGCCGAACGTGAAGGCGTTCTGCACCTCCGCCGCGTCCTGCGTCACGAACTGGAACGCCGCCCCCGCCACGAACACCGCCGAGAAGATCACCCCGCCGGACACCACCGTCACCGGCACCAGCAGCACCTTCAGCGGGGTCCAGGCGACATCGAGGGCGACCAGCGCATAGCCCAGCACCAGCAGCCCCTGCGTGATACGGCTGATCCGGCGCAGCGCGAAACGATCCGCGGCGACCTGGGCCAGCACCGGCGCGGGACGCACCAGCAGGGTGTCCAGCGTGCCGTCACGCACGCGCGTGCCGAGCCGCCCCGCCGAACCCATCGCCAGATCCGCGACCCCGAAGGCCGTCGCCGACAGGCCGTACAGGAACGCCACCTCGGGCAGCCCGTAGCCGCCGAGCATGTCGACCTGGGAGAACATCAGCAAGATCGCGACAAAGTCCAGACCGGTCACCAGCAGACCGCCCAGCACCGTCATCACGAAGGACAGCCGGTAGGCGAGCGTGGAGCGGATCCACATCGCGGAGACCAGCACATAGGCCCGCAACCCCTCCGCCAGACGGCCCCGTTCACCCACCCTGCACCACCACCCGGCGCGCCGCGGCCGACTGCACCAGCCGCCCCGCCCCCAACAGCACCACGGCCCACACCGCCTGGAAAGCGAACACGGGCAGCGGATCGGCCTGCCCGAACAACACGTCGGCGGGCATCTGCAGCTGCGCCGCCCACGGCAGCGCCATCACGATGTCGCCGTACGGCTCCGGGAACGCGTTCAACGGCAGCACCATCCCCGAGCAGAAGATCCCGGTGACCATCATCACCTGGACCGCGCCCGTGCCGTCCAGCAGCCAGAACCCGCTCAGCGCCACCAGGAACCGGATCCCGAAGCTCACCATCATCGCCAGCACGAGCGCCATGAGGAAGGCCAGCCAGGTCACCGGATCGGATGGCAGCGCCGTGGGGAAGAACACCGTCCCGATGGCGAACGGGATCACTCCCCGCCCGACCAACTGGAACAGCGCCCGCCCCATGTCGTTCGCCAGCCACCACGCCTGCAGATCCGCCGGCCGGTACAGGTCGATCGCCACCGCACCACTGCGGATCCGCTCCATGAACTCGATCTCGAAGCCGCCGCCCTGGATCGCCAGCGTCGCGTACAGCGCCTGCCCCAGCCACACATAAGTGACCGCCTGCGCCTGGTCGTAGCCCCCGAGGTGCGGCCGCTCGTCCCACAACGCCAGGTATGTGTAGACGAGGATCAGGCCGAAAACGGTGTTCGTGAACACTCCGGCGGCCGTGGCCACCCGGTAGGTCGCGTACCTTCTGAAACCCCCCGCTGCGACGGCCGCGTACAAACGCGCCGATCCCAAGGCAACCGTCCTCCTTGCCCGTTAGTCATCCTTGGCGTCCGCTTCGACACCGAAGCGCAGGAGCCTAGTGCGCACCTCCGGTCGCATGCCACGCGTTTTCCGGGCACGACGTGTGACGGAACGCGCGCCGATTGCCGGGAACGGTTCGCTCGGTGCGAGAGTCTTCAGCAGGGGGCGCTCAACGCGTACGAGGCGTACGAGACGTACGAGACGTAGGAGACGTACGACGCGTTACGAGACGTAAGAGACGTAAGAGGCGTTAAAGGCGTACGGGAACGTACGACGTGAAACAGGAGTCCTGCAACACATGAGTGACGAGCCGCAGCCGCAGCAGCCGACCGAGGGCTCACCAGGAAGGCCCCAGGCGGGTGACGGAGGAAGTGGCCCGGAAGGCACGGAAGCCAAGGAAGGGAAGGAGGGCAAGAAGGTGAAGCGACCGAGGCGCACCGGCTGGCGCCGCCTCCTGCCGACCTGGCGGATGGTGCTCGGCACGTTCGTCCTCGGCGTCCTGCTGATCGTCGGCCTGTTCTTCCTCGGCTACTCGATGGTCAAGATCCCACCGGCCAACGCGCTCGCCACCAAGCAGTCCAACGTCTACCTCTACGCCGACGGCACCGAGATCGCCCGCGACGGCACCGTCAACCGCGAGAACGTCGACCTCGCGCAGATCTCCAAGGACGCCCAGCACGCCGTCCTGGCCGCCGAGGACCGCGACTTCTACACCGAGTCCGCCATCGACCCCAAGGCGATGCTCCGGGCCGGCTGGAACACCGCCCTCGGCAAGGGCAAGCAGTCCGGCTCCACGATCACCCAGCAGTACGTGAAGAACTACTACCTCGCGCAGGAACAGACCGTCACCCGCAAGGTGAAGGAGTTCTTCATCTCGATCAAGCTGGACCGCGAGAAGTCCAAGGACGCCATCCTCGAGGGCTACCTCAACACCAGCTACTTCGGCCGCAACGCCTACGGCATGCAGGCCGCCGCCAAGGCCTACTACGGCGTCGCCGCGAGCAACCTCACCCCCGCCCAGGGCGCCTACCTCGCCGCGCTGGTCAACGCGCCCAGCGAGTACGACGTCATCGCCCACCCCGAGAACAAGGCCGCCGCGCAGGCCCGTTGGAACTACGTCCTCGACGGCATGGTCACCAAGGGCTGGCTCAGCCAGGCGGCGCGCACCGGCATGAAGTTCCCCACCCCCAAGGAGACCTCCGGCGCCGACACCGGCATGTCCGGTCAGCGCGGCTACCTCGTCAACGCGATCAAGGACTACCTGCGCGAGAACAAGATCGTCACCCAGGACGAGCTCGACTCCGGCGGCTACCGCATCACCACCACCCTGCAGAAGTCCAAGCAGGACGCCTTCGTCGACGCCGTCAAGGACAAGCTGATGGCCAAGCTCGACCCGAAGGAACGCAAGGTCGACTCCTACGTCCGCGCGGGCGGCGCCGCCGTCGACCCCAAGACCGGCAAGGTCCTCGCCCTGTACGGCGGCATCGACTACGTCAAGCAGTACACCAACAACGCCACCCGCCGGGACTTCCAGGTCGGCTCCACCTTCAAGCCGTTCGTGTTCACCTCGGCCGTCGAGAACGACTCCACCACCCAGGACAACCGCCGGATCACCCCGAACACGATCTACGACGGCACCAACAAGCGCCCCATCCAGGGCTGGAGCGGCGGCACCTACGCCCCCGAGAACGAGGACTACTTCAACTACGGCAACATCAACGTGCGCACCGCCACCGACAAGTCGGTCAACTCGGTGTACGCGCAGATGGCCGTCGACGTCGGCCCCGCCAAGGTCAAGCAGACCGCGATCGACCTCGGCCTGCCGACCGCCACCCCCGACCTCCAGCCCTACCCCTCCATCGCCCTCGGCACGGCCAACGCCAGCGTCCTGGACATGGCGGAGGCGTACGCCACCCTCGCCAACCACGGCAAGCACGGCGTGTACACGCTGATCGACAAGGTCACCAAGGACGGCTCCGACGTCATGGAGCTGCCCACGCCCAAGGCCTCCCAGGTCGTCAGCCGCGAGGCCGCCGACACCACGACCGCCATGCTGCAGAGCGTCGTCGAGAACGGCACCGCCACCGAGGCCCAGGCCGCCGGCCGCCCCACCGCCGGCAAGACCGGCACCGCCGAGGACGACCAGGCCGCCTGGTTCGCCGGCTACACCCCCGACCTCGCCACCGTCGTCGCCGTCATGGGCCAGGATCCGCAGACCGCCCACCACAAGTCCCTCAAGGGCGCCATGGGCCTGCCCCGCATCAACGGCGGCGGCGCGCCCACCCAGATCTGGGCCCAGTTCACCAAGAACGCCCTGAAGGGCACCCCCGTCTCGGACTTCAACCTCAAGATCCAGGAGGGCAGCGAGGAGTCCGCCTACCCGTCCACCCCGCCCTCCTCCAAGGACGACACCTCCGGCGACACGAACGACGACGGCACGACCGGCGACACCACCAAGGGCCAGACGCAGGGCCAGGGCGAGACCCCCGGCCAGACGAACGGCGCCACGACGGCCGGCAGCACGACCGGGAACACCGGCGGCCCGGCGACCACGCCCCCCGCCGACGGCGGCGCCACGAGCGGGACCGCGGACGGCGGCACGGGCGACGGCGGCGCGGCGGACGGGGGGACGGGCGACGGCGGCGCGACCACCGACGGCGCGACCGGAGACCCCGGCACCTCCTCGGGCACCACAGCCGGCCCCCAGCTGACGGCCACGGGCTGGGACTGACCTCGGCGCGCGTCCGGCAAAACGACGGCGGAAAGGGCCGGTGACGATGGTCACCGGCCCTTTCCGCCGTCGTTCAGAGGTTTCCGGAGGTTCTACCGGAGGTTCTACCGGAGGTTCTAGAGGTACAGGCCGGTGGTGTCCTCGGACCCCTCGAACCGGTCCGCCGCCACCGCGTGCAGATCCCGCTCCCGCATCAGCACGTACGCGACGCCCCGCACCTCGACCTCCGCACGGTCCTCCGGGTCGTACAACACCCGGTCCCCCGGCTCCACGGTCCGTACGTTCTGCCCCACCGCGACGACCTCCGCCCAGGCCAGCCGGCGACCGACGGCCGCGGTGGCGGGAATCAGAATGCCGCCACCCGAACGCCGCTCGCCCTCGCCGGTCTCCTGCTTCACGAGCACACGGTCGTGCAGCATCCGGATGGGCAGCTTGTCGTGCTGGGAACTGTGGTCGTTTCTGTTGGCGCTCACCCCACTGAACCTACCTGCCCGAAGCGGATCCGTGAGCCGGCGGGGGCAGGCGGAACGGTGTACGCCCTCAGCCCCTGCGGCGCCGCCCGCTGAGCGCGAGCAGCCCCACGACCCCGACGACCACGAGCGCCACGGGCACGACCCGCTCCAGCCGAGGCGCGCCCTCGCCGTCCACGAACTGCGCCCTCACCTCGGTCACGACCCGGTTGACCTGCACATAGGCCTTCCCGAGGGTGTGATCGACGTTGGCGACGACCTTCGCCTTGGCGTCCCCGACGATGGTCTTCGGATGCACCCGCACCCCGATCTCGTCCAGCGTCTCCGCCAGCACCTCGCGGCGGGCCCTGATGTCCGCCTCGATCTGCGCCGGGGTTCTGGTGTCCGACGTCTCCGCCACGGTAAGGCCTCCGAAGTCAGCTGTGTCTTGTTCCGCACAGTCTGTCAGCTCCGCCCGTCACCGCACTGTCAGGACCCCCGGTTACGCTGGACCGATGAGCGAGCGACTCCAGCCCGGGGACGTGGCCCCCGCCTTCACCCTCCCGGACGCCGACGGCAACGAGGTGTCCCTGTCGGACCACAAGGGCCGCAAGGTCATCGTCTACTTCTACCCGGCCGCCCTGACCCCCGGCTGCACGAAGCAGGCCTGCGACTTCACCGACAACCTCGAGCTCCTGGCCGGCGCCGGGTACGACGTCATCGGCATCTCCCCGGACAGCCCCGAGAAGCTGGGCAGGTTCCGCGACAAGGAGTCCCTGAAGGTCACCCTCCTGGCCGACCCCGAGAAGACCGTCACCGAGGCCTATGCCGCGTACGGCGAGAAGAAGAACTACGGCAAGACGTACCTGGGCGTCATCCGCTCCACGATCGTCGTCGACGAAGAGGGCAAGGTCGAACGAGCCCTGTACAACGTCCGCGCGACGGGCCACGTAGCCAAGATCATCAAGGACCTGGGCATCTGAACCCCTGATCCTCTGCCCCAACTGCCATACGGTCACCAGTGCCTGATGCAGGGGAAGCAGAGGGCGGCAGCCATCTCCCGGTACGATTGCAGTCGACCAGCGGCGGTGGTGCAATGGCGACACAGCAGACTTAGGATCTGTGGCCCTTGATTGGGCTTGAGGGTTCGAATCCCTTCCGCCGCACACGAACGGCCTGCGAATCGAAAGATCGATCCGCAGGCCGCTTCTGTGCCCGCTCAGTCCAACAGCTCCCGAACCACCGGTACCAAGCCCCTGAACGCCTTGCCGCGGTGGCTGATCGCGTTCTTTTCCGTCGGGGTCAGTTCCGCGCAGGTGCGGGTGTCGCCGTCCGGCTGGAGGATCGGGTCGTAGCCGAAGCCGTTCGTGCCGGTCGGGGTGTGGCGGAGTACGCCTCTCAGGCGGCCCTCGACCACCCTCTCCCTTCCGTCCGGCAGCGCGAGTGCCGCCGCGCAGGCGAAGTGGGCGCCCCGGTGTTCGTCGGCGATGTCCGCGAGCTGGGCCAGGAGGAGTTCCAGGTTGGCCTTGTCGTCGCCGTGGGCGCCGGACCAGCGGGCCGAGAAGACGCCGGGCGCGCCGCCCAGGACGTCGACGCAGAGCCCGGAGTCGTCGGCGACCGCCGGGAGGCCCGTCGCCCGGGCCAGGGCGTGGGCTTTCAGGAGGGCGTTCTCGGCGAACGTCACTCCGGTTTCCTTGACGTCGGGGATCTCGGGGTAGGCGTCCGCGCCGACGAGGTCGTGGGGCAGGCCTGCGTCGGCGAGGATCGACCTGAGTTCGGTGATCTTTCCGGCGTTGCGGGTGGCGAGGATCAGGCGGGTCATGGCCCCCAGTATCCCCAGTTCCGCCGGGGGCTTCTCAGGGCCTGTCCTACGGGGTGCAGACCTTCGTGAGTTCGCCCGCCGCGTCGGTGACCGGGCTGAGGTCGGGGGTGTTGTCGCCGTTCTTGACGGACGTGCGGACGTTGTCCACGGCCTTGCGGAGGTCGTCGACGGCCTTGTTGACGTCGGCGTTGTCCGTCTTGTCGCCTATCTGGTCGAGGTTGTTCTCGATGGAGGTCAGCGACTCGTCGGTCTGGGTGGGGTCCTTCGCGGCGTTCTCCACGGCCTGCTGGAGGTCGGTGACGCTGTCGGCGATGGAGTCGGCGGTCTGGACGCAGTCCAGGGCCTTGTTGACCGCGTCGCAGCCGGTCGCCGTCAGTCCCACGGTGAGGGCGACGGCGGCCGCGGCGGTGGCGATGACGGTACGGCGACGCCGGTGCGGGCGTGGGCTCGCGGCCGTGGACATAACTGTGTTCCTCCCCTTGGTCAGGCCCAGGAGGCCCCCGTTGACGTACGTACTGCCCAAGACGCCCGGGCGGGCGGGCCGGTTGCTCGCGCCCGCCGCTCCGTCGGCGTGCCCTTGGTGTTCCCTTTACTTTTCCAGGACCGTATCAAGTGCCGTGCGCTGCAGGACAGTGAGTTCTGCGCAGCCGGAAACGGCCAGGTCGAGAAGGGAGTTGAGCTCCTCGCGGGCGAACGGCTCGGCTTCGGCGGTGCCTTGGACCTCGACGAAGCGGCCGTCGCCGGTGCAGACGACGTTCATGTCGGTCTCGGCGCGGACGTCTTCCTCGTAGCGCAGGTCCAGCAGGGGCACTCCTCCCACGATGCCGACCGAGACCGCGGACACGGTGCCGGTGAGGGGTTGCCGTCCGGCCTTGATCAGCTTCTTGCCCTGGGCCCAGGTGATCGCGTCGGCGAGCGCCACGTACGCGCCGGTGATGGCGGCCGTGCGGGTGCCGCCGTCGGCCTGGAGGACGTCGCAGTCGAGGACGATGGTGTTCTCGCCGAGCGCCTTGTAGTCGATCACCGCGCGCAGGGAGCGGCCGATGAGGCGGGAGATCTCGTGGGTGCGGCCGCCGATCTTGCCGCGGACGGACTCGCGGTCGCCGCGGGTGTTGGTGGCGCGGGGGAGCATGGAGTACTCCGCGGTGACCCAGCCCTCGCCGCTGCCCTTGCGCCAGCGGGGGACGCCTTCGGTGACGGAGGCGGTGCAGAAGACCTTCGTGTCGCCGAAGGAGACGAGGACGGAGCCCTCGGCGTGCTTGCTCCAGCCGCGTTCGATCGTCACGGGGCGGAGCTGTTCGGGGGTGCGGCCGTCGATTCGAGACATGGCGCTGAGCCTAGCCGCCCTACGGAGGGGCTCTCGTGGCAGGAAGGGTCTCAGAAGTGCCACGCGCGGAACGCCTCACCGCCCGCGAGAGCCAAGGAAGCCGAACATGAATACCGTCATTCACCTATGGGGGTGAACGCGAGGGAATCGACGTACTGACGTACACAAGTCGCACGTATGGTCCAGTTGCGGAAGCGGGCTGGCCGGGCGTGGTGCGACGACGGACAACGGGGGCGACGGCGTGGCAAGGACGAAGCAGGCGAACAACTCCGGGAATGCCCGGTACACCTACCGATTGCGGGTGTCGTCGACGGCCCGCTCGAGGATCCTGGCGGAGTGGGACCGGTGCCGGTGGATCTGGAACGAGTGCGTGGCCCGCTCCGAGAAGGCACACAGGGACGGGGAGGAGTGCGGCCCGGCCCGGCTGGATCGGATGCTGACCGTGGCTAGAGCCGTCACGCCGTGGCTGGCCGAGGGTGCCAGCGTGCCACAGCAGCAGGTGGTCCGCGACTTCGGCAGGTCCCGCGCGAAGGGGCTGAAAGACATCAAGGACCGGCTGCCGATGAAGCGGAGGGCCGGACTGCCGCGGCACAAAGGTAAGCGGACGTCCGACCCGAGTCTGAACTACACGCGGCGCGGCTTCCGGCTGAAGGACGGCCGGCTGCATCTGGCAGGCGGGATCGTCCTGAGCGTGGTGTGGTCCCGGGGTCTGCCCGCCGAGCCATCGTCAGTACGGGTGTACCGGGACAGCGTTGGCGATTGGTACGCCTCGTTCGTCGTCGGCGCACGGATAGAGCCGTTGCACGCGACCGGCCGGGTGCTCGGTGTGGACTGGGGCGTGAAGGAGATTGCGACCACCACGTCCGATGCCCACGACCTCCCGCACCCCGAGCATGGCAGGAAGGCCAAGGGGAAGCTATGTCGGTACGACCGGATGATGGCCCGCCGCAAACCCGAGAAGGGGCAGGCCGCTTCGAGGGGCTATCAGGAGGCGAAGCGATGGCGGGCGAAAAGCTACCGGAAGATCGCCCGACAACGGCAGGACCGTGCCCGCAAGTGGGCCAAGAAGGTCGTACGCGACCATGACGCCATAGCCGTGGAGAACTTCCGGCCGAGGTTCCTCGCGAAGGGGTCGATGGCGCGCAAGGCGGCGGACGCCGCGATCGGCACCACCAAGCAGGCCCTGATCGAGATGGGTCGCAAGCATGGGCGGGATGTACGCCTCGTCGATCCCGCCCACTCCACCATGGACTGCGGCAGGTGCGGAGCGAGAGCCAAGCACGCCCTGCCGCTGTCAGAGCGCACCTACACCTGCACCGCGTGCGGAGCCGTGTCCCCCAGAGACAAGAACTCCGCCCGCGTGATGCTTGCCCGGGCAGGTCTGACCCCGGCTGGTGTCGAGGGCGTAAGGCTTCCTGGAGCGACGCTCCAGGAAGCGGCCTGAGCCAGGAATTCCTTTCCCTTCAGGGGGCGGGAAGCAGTCAAATCATGTCTTCGATCTCCGCGGCGATGGGGTCGGCGTCGGTGCCGATGACGACCTGGATGGCGGTGCCCATCTTGACGACGCCGTGTGCGCCGGCGGCCTTCAGGGCGGCTTCGTCGACCTTGGTCGGGTCGACGACCTCGGTGCGCAGGCGGGTGATGCAGCCCTCGATCTCTTCGATGTTGTCGAGACCGCCGAGTCCGGCGACGATCTTCTCAGCCTTGGTGGCCATGTTCCGTCTCCCTGAATTCCCTGATGCGAACCGCGATCCGAGCCGCTTTGTCGCAGTAACCCACAGTTGGCCCAACTTTGCGAGCGATCGTTTCGTGCGTGACTGAGGATGACGTCACGCAAGCCCAATCGTCCGTAACTGGTCTACACCACCTGACAGGCGGTCGCCAAACGTGAGTTCCGAGAGCGCCGAGTCCGAGGCCCGCCCAGCGCGTCGGCGCTGGCACGGGGTGTACCAGGGGCTGCAGAAGATGGGGCGCAGTCTGCAGCTGCCGATCGCGGTGCTGCCGGCCGCGGGCATCCTCAACCGGCTGGGCCAGCCCGATGTGTTCGGGGACGACGGGTTGGGCTGGACGAACGTCTCGAAGGTGATGGCCGGCGCGGGCGGTGCGCTGCTCAACTCCGAGTTGGGGCTGCCGATGCTGTTCTGCGTGGGTGTGGCCATCGGAATGGCGAAGAAGGCGGACGGTTCGACGGCGCTGGCGGCGGTGGCCGGGTTCCTCGTCTACTACAACGTGTTGCGTCAGTTCCCGAAGGACTGCCCTGCGGGGGCGAAGGCCGTGCCGGGCGTCGGCTGTCTGGCGTCGGTCGACCAGACCGTGACGGCGTTCACGTTCCAGAATCCCGGGGTGTTCGGCGGGATCGTGATGGGGCTGCTGTCGGCGTTCTTCTGGCAGCGGTATCACCGGACGAGGCTGGTGGACTGGCTGGGCTTCTTCAACGGGCGTCGGCTCGTGCCGATCGTCATGGCGTTCGTGGCGATCGCGTTCGCCGCGTCGTGTCTGTGGATCTGGCCGCCGATCGGCGACGGCCTGGAGAACTTCAGCGACTGACTGGACGGGCTGGACGCGTGGGGGGCGGGCATCTTCGGCGTCGCGAACCGTGCGCTGCTCGTCATCGGCCTGCACCAGTTCCTGAACGTGCCCATCTGGTTCCAGTTCGGCAGTTTCACGAAGCCGGACGGGACGGTCGTGCACGGTGACATCAACATGTTCCTGGCGGGCGATCCGGACGCGGGGCAGTTCACGTCCGGTTTCTTCCCGATCATGATGTTCGCGCTGCCTGCGGCGGCGCTCGCGATCACGCACTGTGCGCGGCCGGAGCGTCGTAAGGAGATCGGCGGTCTGATGCTGTCGGTGGCGCTGACGTCGTTCGTCACGGGCATCACCGAGCCGATCGAGTACTCGTTCCTGTTCGTCGCGCCCGCGTTGTACGCGGTGCACGCGGTGCTGACGGGGGTGTCGATGGCGGTGACGTGGGGGCTCGGCGTGCACGACGGCTTCAGTTTCTCGGCCGGGCTCATCGACTACGTCATCAACTGGAACCTGGCGACGAAGCCGTGGGCGATGATCCCGATCGGGCTGTGTTTCGCCGGGGTCTACTACGTGATCTTCCGTTTCGCGATCACGAAATTCGATCTGAGGACGCCGGGGCGGGAGCCGGAGGAGGAGCGGGAGGACGTCACGAAGGCGTAGCTGAACGTAGTCCCAGGATCACGGGAACCGTGGGTTCCTTATGCCACCTTCATCGTGCTACAACATGGTCTACACCACTGAGTGGTGTAGACCACCACCCGATGGAGGAAGTCTATGAGCACCGCCACCGCGCCCACGGCGGCCCCCACGAAGAAGTGGGGATCCGGCCTGTTCCAGGGCCTGCAGAAGGTCGGCCGCAGCCTGCAGCTGCCCATCGCCGTACTGCCGGCTGCGGGCCTTCTGCTCCGACTCGGCCAAGCGGACTCCCAGGAGAGGTTCCACATCCCCGCCGATGTGGCGAAGGTGTTCGCCGGAGCCGGCGGTGCCCTGCTGGACAGCTCCTTCGGTTTGCCCCTGCTGTTCTGCATAGGCGTGGCCGTCGGCTTCGCAAAGAAGGCCGACGGCTCGACGGCGCTGGCCGCCGTAGTCGGATTCCTGACCTACTACGCGGTGATCCATCAGTACCCGATCAAGGACGGCCACGAGGGCGCCACCTACACGGCAACCGGACTGGGCGGCGGCTTCTGGCAAAAGGGCAACGAGGCCGCCCAGGCGGCGACCTTCCAGAACCCAGGCGTGCTCGGCGGCATCATCCTCGGCCTCCTGACGGCGGTCCTCTGGCAGCGCTACCACCGCAAGAAGCTCGTCGACTGGCTCGGCTTCTTCAACGGCCGCCGACTCGTGCCGATCATCACGGCCGCCCTCGGCACCGTGCTCGGTGTTCTGGTTGTCCTGGGCTGGCAGCCCATCGGTGACGTCATCACCAACTTCGGCGAGTGGATGACCGGTCTGGGCTCCTTCGGCGCCGCTCTCTTCGGCCTCATCAACCGCGCGCTGATCCCGATCGGCATGCACCAGTTCGTGAACTCGGTGGCCTGGTTCCAGATCGGCGACTTCACCAACTCCGCCGGCACGGTCTTCCACGGCGACCTGCCGCGCTTCTTCGGTGGTGACCCGTCCGCCGGAATGTTCATGACGGGCTTCTTCCCGATCATGATGTTCGGCCTGCCGGCCGCGGCCCTGGCCATCGCGCACTCCGCCCGTCCCGAGCGCCGCAAGGCGGTGCTGGGCATGATGATGTCGATGGCCCTGACCTCCTTCGTCACTGGTGTCACCGAGCCCATCGAGTTCACCTTCATGTTCATCGCGCCGGTGCTGTACGCCATCCACGCGGTTCTCACCGCGGTCTCGATGGCCGTGACCTGGGCCCTGGGCATGCACATGGGCTTCAGCTTCTCGGCCGGCTTCATCGACGTCTTCATCAACTGGGGCATCTCCACCAAGCCCTGGCTGCTGATCCCCGTCGGCCTGGTCTTCGGCGCGATCTACTACTTCGTCTTCCGCTTCGCCATCACCAAGTTCAACCTCCCCACGCCGGGCCGCGAGTCCGACGAGGAACTCGAGGAGCTGCAGCAGGCGGAGGCGAAGTAGGACTCTTCAGCAGCACGAAGGCCCCCGGAGCCCTGAACTGCTCCGGGGGCCTCGTCGTGTACGACGTGCGGGTACGGCGTGCTAGATGTCGTACGACTTCCGGGGCGCCGCCAGTTCGACCGGGCCGTCGAACACCTCGCGGGCGTCGGCCAGGTTGATCTGGGGGTCGGTCCACGGCGGAATGTGGGTCAGCACCAGCTTGCGCGCACCCGCCCGGCTCGCCGCCTCGCCCGCCTCACGGCCGTTGAGGTGCAGGTCGGGGATGTTCTCCTTGCCGTGGGTGAAGGCGGCCTCGCACAGGAACAGGTCGGTGTCGCGGGCGAGTTCCTCCAGCGCCGGGCTGACGCCGGTGTCGCCGGAGTAGGTCAGCGACCGGCCGCCGTGCTCGACGCGGATGCCGTACGCCTCCACCGGGTGCGCCACGCGTTCGGTGTGCACGGTGAACGGGCCGATGTCGAAGGTGGACGGCTTGACCGTGTGGAAGTCGAAGACCTCGCTCATGGAGGAGGCCGACGGGGTGTCGGCGTAGGCCGTGGTCAGGCGGTGCTCCGTGCCTTCCGGGCCGTAGACCGGGATCGGGGCGCAGCGCCCGCCGTCGTGCCGGTAGTAGCGTGCGACGAAGTACGCGCACATGTCGATGCAGTGGTCGGCGTGCAGATGACTCAGGAAGATCGCGTCGAGGTCGTAGAGACCGCAGTGGCGCTGCAGCTCGCCCAGGGCGCCGTTGCCCATGTCGAGCAGCAGCCGGAAGCCGTCGGCCTCGACGAGGTAGCTCGAGCAGGCCGATTCCGCGGACGGGAACGACCCCGAGCAGCCGACGACGGTGAGCTTCATGAAACAGAAACCTCCGCTGGCGGGAAACCCAGAGGTACCGATGAGTACCGGGAAGGATCCGGGGGACGGGTCGGGAACGAATGATCGTCAAAGGGGGGCGACAGGGGTCGTGCGGTCCGTCGAGCGTAAGGCGCAAAACCCCGGGTCGCTCCTCCGCCAGGGGCCGTTGTGGGCGAACTCACCTGTGGTGTCACCGGTTCGGCTGGACCGGCGGCGCGTGAGGCGGGCGAAGGGCGCGCGGTGGTGGGCGCGCGCCGGTAACGTCGTCGTATGGACACGTCCTGGTGGCTCGCGCTCGCGGCGGTGGTACTGCTCGCGGTCGTCGCCACGCTCGTGGACGGCTGGGGGCGGGGGCATCGTCAGCAGCGGCGCAGGACCCGTCCGCCGGGCCGGCCCACCGGGCGGGCGACGGGCCGGGCGACGCGCGGACGCGGCGTCGCCGCGGGGCATCCTCAGCCCGCGGAGATCTGGTGGGCGGACGTTCCGTTCGAGGACGGGCCGGGTGCCAAGGACCGGCCGTGTCTGGTGCTGATGGTGCGCGGGGACCGGGTGACCGTCGCGAAGATCACCAGCAAGTACCACGACGAGCGGGCCGGGGTGATCCCGCTGCCGCCGGGCGCCGTCGGGGACGCGCAGGGGCGGCCGAGTTTTCTGGAGACCGACGAGCTGCGTCAGATCCCGGTGCGGGACTTCCGGCGCCGGGTGGGAGTGGTGGACCCGGTCCTGTGGGACCAGGTCCGCCACCTGGCCTGCTGAGGCCGAGCCCGCTCATCGCGGCTGCACGGTCACGGTGACGCTCCATTCCGTGATGCCTTTGCAGGACATCTGCCCCTGGCCGGTGGGTTCGGCGCACAACGGGCGGGTGGCGGTGAGGCGGGCGGTGCCGGCGGCCACCGCGTCGTAGGCGGCGAGGGCGTCGCCCGGCGGGGCGCCGATGCCCGCGTTGGTCGCCTTGAGGACGTCGCCGGCAGCGGGGACGGCGGTCCACGGTCGGGCCTCGGTGCCGTCCAGGTCGAGGCGCAGTCGCCCGCCCACCCGCAGACAGACCGTACGGCCGTCGTCGGCGGCGGTGAGCTGGGCGGGCGTCTGCTTCGACGCCGTGCAGCCCTGGTCGGCGGCCGTCGGGGGCGTCGTGGTCGGGGCCGTGGAGACCGCGCCGTCGTGGTTCTCGGCGCCGCAGCCCGCGAGGAGGAACGCCGTCGCCGTGAGGGCCGCGACGGCGGTCGTGCGGTGGAACGTCGTACGGCGCATGGGGTCGCCGCCTTCCTGCTGTGTGGGAGGGGGAGGTGCCCGGACTCCGGTGTGACGTTTCTCCCGAGCATCCGGCTCCCTCTCTTCCCCTCCCACACGCACACGCACACGCACAGGCGCAGGCGCAGGCGCAGGCGGGATCAGCCGGTCGTCACCGCCGTGTCGTCGATGACGAAGCTGGTCTGGAGCGAGGAGTCCTCTGCGCCGGTGAACTTCAGCGTGACCGTGGAGCCCGCGTACGAGGACAGGTCCAGGGACTTCTGGCTGTAGCCGGTGGCCGCGTTGAGGTTGGAGTAGGTCGCCAGGGTCGTCGAGCCCGCGGTGACCGTCAGCTTGTCGTAGGCGGTGCCGGTGGAGGTCTCCGCGCTGTCGACGTGCAGGTAGAAGGTGAACGTCGCCTTGCAGCCGCTCGGGACGGTCACCGACTGGGACAGCGTGTCGGTGTGGCTGGAGCCGTAGCCGTCGAGCCATGCCTTGTAGGAGCCGGCGTGCGCCGCCTCACCGCTGGAGTCGGTGATGACTCCCGAGCTCGCGGTCCACGTGGTGTTGCCGGACTCGAAGCCCGGGTTGCCCAGGAGCTGCGCCGAGGTGCATGTGCCGCCGCCGGAGGTGCTCACCGTCCAGGTGAAGGACGCCGAGCCGGACGCGCCGGTGCTGTCGGAGGCGGTGACGGTGACGGAGTACGTGCCGGCCGTGCTCGCCGTACCGGAGATCAGTCCGGTCGAGCTGCTGATCGACAGGCCGGTCGGCAGGCCGGACGCACTGTAGGTGAGGGTCGCGCCCGCGCTGTCACTGGCGCTGATCTGCAGGCTGACCGAGCTGCCGGTGGTCGTGGAACGGCTGCCGGGGTTGGTGACGGTCACCGTGTTGCCGGTGCCGGCGCCGGAGGCGAAGGCGGCGGTGCCGTTGGGGGTGCCCCAGCCGGTGGGGCCGTCGTAGCCGGCGCCGGCGGTGCAGAAGTACGAGGTCGAGCAGGAGCCGTTGTTGCCGCTGGTGACGTCGTAGAGGCTGCTCGTGTGGGAGTAGGGGTACTTCGCCGGGTAGTCGCCGGCACCCGGGGTTCCGGCGAGGGCGTACACGCCCGCGATGATGGGCGCGGAGGCGCTGGTGCCGCCGTAGACCGCCCAGCCGGAGCCGCCGTAGGTGTCGTAGACCGCCACGCCGGTGGCCGGGTCGGCGACGGCGGAGACGTCGGCCTCCATGCGCTTGGAGCAGCCGGTGTCGGTCTGCCAGCTCGGCTTGGCGTCGTACGCGGAGCAGCCGGAGCCGGTGCCCTCGGTGCTGGACGTCTTCCACACGGACTCGGTCCAGCCGCGGGAGTTGGAGGACGTGGAGAGCGCGGTGCCGCCGACGGCCGTCACGTACTGGGAGGTCGCCGGGTACTCGGCGCCGTAGGCGGAGTCGCCGGAGGAGACGGTGATGGCGACGCCCGGGTGCTTGAAGTACTGGGTGTCCTCGCTGGTCTGGGAGGAGGACTCGGCGCCGCCCCAGCTGTTGGAGACGACCTTCGCGCCCAGCGCGACGGCCTCGTTCTCGGCGATGCCCAGGTCGGAGTCGTTCGCCGAACTGGCCTCCACGAGGACGATGTTGCAGTTCGGGCAGACGGCGCTGACCATGTCGATGTCCAGCGCCTCCTCACCCGCCCAGCCGGTGTCGTTGGAGGGCAGCGAGGTGGTGGAGCCGGTCTGGCCGACCTGCTTGAAGCAGCCGTTGGCCTTGGTGCAGGCCGAGAGGCCGTACGTCGAGCGGTAGGTGGCGAGGTCGGACGCGGCGTTGGGGTCGTTGTAGGCGTCGACCACGGCGACGGTCAGGCCCGAGCCGCCGGTCGAGGGCAGGTTGTAGGCGCTGTGCAGGTTGGCGGGGCTGAGGCCGGAGGGCGCGGCGGCGGCGAGCGCGGAGGCGAGCTTCTGCTTGATGTCGGTGCGGCGCTGGGCGAAGCAGGACGCGTGGCCGGGCGCGGCGGTGGCGCACAGGCGGGTGGTGGGGACCTGCTGGCCGGCCTTGCCGGTGGGGTGGACGGTCTGCCGCTCGGGGGCGGTGAGGGCCTGCGTGTTCTGGGTGACGCGGGAGGGGTGTGCGGCGGCCGGGGCGGGTTGGGCGCCTGCGGACGGTGCGGCCATGAGCCCTGCGACGGTGAGGGTGAGGGCGGGCACGGCGACGGTCAGGAGTCTTCGCAGGCTCCGTCTCCGCTTGCTCGGGTGTGACTCACGCATGGGGTGCTGCCTCCATCGGTGGGGTCGAGCTGATGGGCAGGCCCGTGACGCGCGTAGCGGCGGCAGCCGCGCAGTCATGAGCATGACATTGCGAACATGGTCGACACCCCGCGTGTCGAGTGAGCGTGACATGTCAGGGTGCGCGCCGAACGTAGCCCCGCAGGTGCGGCGAGCGGCAGTGCCGAAGGGAGTTCTTTGCCGCCCTATGGACAGCGTTTAGCCCCCTCGTAGGAGGGGGCTGACGCGCGGTTGATCAGCTCTATGCCCGCCCTACGCCCAGAGCTGGCCCTGAAGGGTCTCGATCGCTTCCTCGGTCGTGGCCGCCGTGTAGACGCCCGTCGAGAGGTACTTCCAGCCGCCGTCCGCCACGAGGAACGCGATGTCGGCGCTCTCCCCCGCCTTCAGCGCCTTCCTGCCGACGCCGATCGCGGCGTGCAGGGCCGCGCCGGTGGAGACGCCCGCGAAGATGCCCTCCTGCTGGAGGAGTTCCCGGGTGCGGGTCACGGCGTCCGCCGAGCCGACCGAGAAGCGGGTGGTGAGGACGGAGGCGTCGTAGAGCTCGGGTACGAAGCCCTCGTCGAGGTTGCGCAGGCCGTAGACCAGGTCGTCGTAGCGCGGCTCGGCGGCGACGATCTTCACGTCCGGTTTGTGCTCGCGGAGGTAGCGGCCGACGCCCATGAGGGTGCCGGTCGTGCCGAGGCCGGCCACGAAGTGCGTGATCGAGGGGAGGTCGGCGAGGATCTCCGGGCCGGTCGTCGCGTAGTGGGCGCCGGCGTTGTCGGGGTTGCCGTACTGGTAGAGCATCACCCAGTCGGGGTGCTCGGCGGCGAGTTCCTTGGCGACGCGGACGGCGGTGTTGGAGCCGCCCGCGGCCGGGGAGGAGATGATCTCGGCGCCCCACATGCCGAGCAGGTCCCGGCGTTCCTGCGAGGTGTTCTCGGGCATCACGCAGACCATGCGGTAGCCCTTGAGCTTGGCCGCCATGGCCAGCGAGATGCCGGTGTTGCCGGAGGTCGGCTCCAGGATGGTGCAGCCGGGGGTGAGGCGGCCGTCCTTCTCCGCCTGTTCGACCATGTGCAGGGCGGGGCGGTCCTTCACCGAGCCGGTGGGGTTGCGGTCCTCCAGCTTGGCCCAGATGCGGACGTCGGCGGACGGCGAGAGCCGCGGCAGGCGCACCAGAGGGGTGTTGCCCACCGCGGCCAACGGGGAGTCGTAGCGCATGGCCGGTCTGCCGGCCTAGGCCATGCCGCCGGCCACGGCCGGCAGGATCGTCACGGTGTCGCCGTCGGTCAGCTTGGTGTCGATGCCGTCGACGAAGCGGACGTCCTCGTCGTTGAGGTACACGTTCACGAAGCGGCGCAGCTTGCCGTCGTCCACGATGCGGGCGTGGATGCCCGCATGCCGGGTCTCGAGGTCGGTGAACAGGTCGGCGAGGGTGTCACCGCTGCCCTCCACCGCCTTCTGACCGTCGGTGTACTGGCGGAGGATGGTCGGGATGCGGACCTCGATGGCCATGGCTCAGGGCTCCTGTCGGGAGGAAGGTGCGGTGCGGGCAGCGCGGAAAACGTGCATGTTGGCGCCGCGGCTCACGGCCGTACGGCGGCAGGGCCTGCGTCAACAGATGGCGCTGGCGAGCCTGCACAGGTCGACGTGCAGCCGCGCCACGAGCAGTGCGCCCGGCGTCTTCTCGCTCACGTCGTTCAAAACCATGGGCTCATCGTATCGATTCCCGGTCCGCGCCCAGGAGTGTGATCCCACATGGTGGACGTTATCGGGCCGGGGAGTGAGACCGGGGCTCCGATGCCCAGGTGACGGCTCAAGCGGAGGCCCGTCGCACCAGTTGTGTGGGGACGACCACGGAGGACACCTCGGACGCCACGTGCACGACTCCTTCCGCCGCCCCGCCGGCCACGCCGCCCGCCGCCCTGTCCCGCATCAGCAGCTGTGCCATCAGCCGGCCCATCGGCCCATGGCCCATCCCATCTCCTTCACGTCCTGTTGACATCCTCCCCCTCTTAAAAGAGACGGATTCCAACCCGGTTGGGTTGAGGTTCACGGGCGTTCGAGCGGCTGGTGGCCGTTGTCGCCCCTCCGGCACCGGCTGTCCGCCGGGGGCGGGGGATCCCGCCCTGTCCTGCCGCGACGTTGTGGCTTGCGTTGGTGTCCGCGTTGCAGGTGAAGCCGCAGGACGAACAGACGAACTCGGCTTGGCTCTTGCGCGAGTTCTTGTCGATCCACCCGCAGGCACTGCACCGCAGACTTGTGTACGGGGCGGGTACGTCCTCGACCCGGCCGGGGGCCTTGTGCCCGGTGCGCCGGCGCAGCAGGCCCCAGCCCTGGGCGAGGATGGACCGGTTGAGGCCCGCCTTCTGCGCCACGTTCTTGCCGGGCTGCTCCACGGTTCCCTTCGCGGAGCGGGTCATGTTCTTGATGTTCAGCTTCTCGAAGCGGATCAGGTCGTAGGTGCGGGCGAGCACGGTGCTGGTCTTCTCGCACCAGTCCTTGCGCCGGTTCGCCTCCCGCGCCTTGAGCCTGGCGACCCTCGCGTGCCCGGCCGCCTTCAGGCCGCTGCCCCTCGGTGCGCGGGCGGCACGCCGCTGGTGCTTGCGGATCTGCGCCCGCTCCCTGACGGTGAGCTGCGGGCAGTTCAGCTTGCGGCCGTCGGAGAGGGCAGCGGTGACGGTGACACCCCGGTCGACGCCGATCACCCCGCTCCTGCCGGGCGACGGCACCGGGTCGGGGATGACGGCGAACGCGAGGTGCCACTGCCCGCCCCGGTAGGTGACCCTGAACGTCTTCGCGTCGGGCAGTCGCGCGCCCCTGCCCCTGCTGCTGAGGCGGAAGCGGACCCAGCCGCAGCCGGGCACCCTGACCCGAGCCCACCGCCGGTTCAGCCTCTGCACGACCACCGAGCGGCCCATCACCTGCCTGCCGGTCTTCGCGTTCAGCTTCGGCGACCCGTCCGCGCCGTACTCGGGGACGCGGTCGGTGCCGATGACGCGGAAGCCCTCGTGCAGGTGTTTCCTGCGCCAGGTCGGCTCACCGAACCCGGACGTGAAGCGAGCGTTCTTGGCCTTCGCGAAGTCCTTCAGCGCCTGCTGCTGCACGTCCGCGTTCCCGGCACCCAGCCACTCGTTGTCGCGCCGGGCCTCGGTGAGCTGACGGCACTGCTCGGCGAAACCGGGCGCGCTCTTACGCCACCGGCGCCAGTGCGCGTGCTGCTCGACGGCAAGGTTCCAGACATACCTCGCATGCGCGCAGTGCAGCAGCATCTGCCGCTCCTGCCCGCCCGTCGGGTACATCCGAAACCCATGCCGCGAACCTAGACCACACGTTCCCCGGCCGCGCACCTCATCGATCACTCTCACCCGTGCGAGTGACAACACCCCACCCACAACCCCCACCAACCGCAAGCCACCTCCCCCAAACCCCCCGGCATCCCGGACGGCGACACCGGATCGCCCCGACGACGACCCGGCTACCCCTGCCCCGCTCCACGGGACCAGGCATTCACCCCGGCCCTGAAGGACCGGGCACCCTGCCCGAAAGCCTGGTGGACAGAACACCTAGGGCGGGGCTAGACGACCGGCTTCCCGGAGAGGTCGACGCCGGCCTCGCGGAGTTCCTCCAGGGCGCGGTCGGTGGTCTCCTTGGCCACGCCCGCGGTGAGGTCCAGCAGGACCTGGGTGCGGAAGCCCTCGCGGGCCGCGTCCAGCGCGGTGGCGCGTACGCAGTGGTCGGTGGCGATGCCGACGACGTCCACCTCGTCGACCTGGCGGGCGCGCAGCCAGTCGCCCAGCTTGACGCCGTTCTCGTCGGCGCCCTCGAAGCCGCTGTAGGCGGCCGCGTAGGCGCCCTTGCTGAAGACGGCGTCGATGGCGCCGGAGGCGACGGCCGGGGCGAAGTTGGGGTGGAAGCCGACGCCCTCGGTGCCGGCGACGCAGTGCGCGGGCCAGGAGTGGACGTAGTCGGGGTTGTCCGCGAAGTGGCCGCCGGGGGCGATGTGGTGGTCGCGGGTGGCCACGACGTGCCGGTATCCGGCGGGGGCCTGCCCGATCAGCTCGGTGATCGCGGCGGCCACGTCGGCGCCGCCGGCCACCGCGAGACTGCCCCCCTCGCAGAAGTCGTTCTGCACGTCTACGACGATCAAGGCGCGGCGCATGGGCGGTGTCCTTCGACTGAGGTTGAAGTAATTGAGCCTAGAGACTTTGGCGGTCGGGCGGGAGGGGGCGTCGCCCGGTGTGTGCGCCGGGCGCGCGTCCTAGTTACCCGAGTTACCCGGGTGGTCCTGTACATACTCCGTGGGAATGACGGGTTCGCCGCGGGACAGCTGGGTGGCGGAGAGCGGGAGGCGGTCGAGGGCCGCCGTGTGACGGTCGCGGACGACGTCCAGGGGCTCGCGGGCGACGACCCGGCCGCCCTTGACCAGCTCGACGAGCAGTTGGTGGTCGGCCAGTTCGGCGGGGACCTCGCCGGTGCCGACGACCTCGGCCTCGGCGACGCCGTCCGCGTCGGGCCGGCGGGCCGCCCACTTGCGGCCGCCTATGGAGCTCTTGCCGCCGGAGGACTTCTTCGCGACCGGCAGCAGCGGGGCCCCGGGGTCGGCGGACTCGGCGCGGGCGACCAGCTTGTAGACCATGGAGCAGGTGGGGTGCCCGGAGCCGGTGACGAGCTGGGTGCCGACGCCGTAGGCGTCCACGGGGGCCGCGGCGAGGGAGGCGATGGCGTACTCGTCGAGGTCGGAGGTGACGATGATGCGCGTGTCGCGCGCGCCGAGCGCGTCGAGCTGCTGGCGGACCCGGTGGGCGACGAGGAGCAGGTCGCCGGAGTCGATGCGGACCGCGCCGAGCTCGGGTCCCGCCACCTCGACCGCCATGCGGACGGCCTCGGCGACGTCGTAGGTGTCCACGAGGAGGGTGGTGCCCCGGCCGAGGGAGTTCACCTGCGCCTGGAAGGCGTCCCGCTCATGGTCGTGGAGCAGGGTGAAGGCGTGGGCGCTGGTGCCGACGGTGGGGATGCCGTAGCGGAAGCCGGCGGCGAGGTCGGAGGTGGTGGTGAAGCCTCCGACGTAGGCGGCGCGGGAGGCGGCGACCGCGGCCAGTTCGTGGGTGCGGCGGGCGCCCATCTCGATCAGCGGGCGCCCGCCCGCGGCGGAGGACATGCGGGAGGCGGCGGCCGCGATCGCGGAGTCGTGGTTGAGGATGGAGAGGATCACGGTCTCCAGGAGCACGCACTCGGCGAAGGAGCCCTCGACCCGCATGATCGGCGAGCCCGGGAAGTACACCTCGCCCTCGGGGTAGCCCCAGACGTCACCCGAGAAGCGGTATCGGGCGAGCCAGTCCAGGGTCTCCGCGTCGACGATGCCGCGCTCGCGCAGGAAGCCCAGGACGTCGGCGTCGAAGCGGAAGTTCTCGACGGCGTCCAGGACCCGCCCGGTGCCGGCGACAACGCCGTAGCGCCGGCCGTCCGGCAGTCGCCGGGTGAAGACCTCGAACACGCTGCGCCGTTCGGCCGTGCCCGCCTTCAGGGCGGCCTGCAGCATCGTCAGCTCGTACTGGTCCGTGAAGAGCGCTGTCGAGGGAACCTCTACCGGCAGCCCAAGGTCCGCTGTGTTCATGGCAGGAGATGCTACACCCCTTTTCGTCGGTGTGACGATTTCCCGGATGCGTGGCAGCATGGGCGTTGTGACGTCACCCGCTCCCCTTGAGATCGAACGCACCGAATCGGCGGAGGAGGTCTTCGCCGTACCCGAGCCGGACGTCCCCTGGGTCACGATCGTCCACAACGACCCGGTCAACCTCATGAGCTATGTGACGTACGTCTTCCAGTCGTACTTCGGCTACTCCAAGGACAAGGCCACCAAGCTCATGCTCGACGTCCACCACAAGGGCCGGGCGGTCGTCTCCAGCGGCTCTCGCGAGGAGATGGAACGCGACGTGCAGGCCATGCACGGCTACGGCCTGTGGGCCACCCTCCAGCAGGACCGGAAGTAGCCTCCCCTCATATGCCTGGACACTTCGAACCGCTCCCCGGCGGCGGCGCGGCCGTCGCACTCGACGACGTCGAGATCTCCATCATCCGGTCGCTGGCCGTGCAGCTCCTGGAGCTGATCGGCCCCGGCCCCGCCGAGGACGCCCCCGACGACCCGCTCGCCGAGCTCTTCGCCGAGGGGCCGAGCGAGCCCCCCGCCGACCCGGTGCTGCGCCGGCTCTTCCCGGACGCCTACACCGACCCGGAGGGCACCCCGGGGCCGCAGCAGGCGGACGAGCAGAAGGCGCACTCCGCCGAGTTCCGCCGCTACACCGAGAACGACCTCAGGGCCGGCAAGCGCGAGAACGCCCTCGCCGTGGTGCGCTCGCTGGACACGCTGGCCGCCGAGGCGGCCGGTGAGGGCGGGGCGGTGCTGAAGCTGACCCCGCAGGAGTCCCAGCAGTGGCTGCGCGCGCTGAACGACCTGCGGCTCGCGATCGGCTCCCGGCTGGAGATCACCGACGAGGACGACACCGACCTGCTCTACCGGCTGCCGGACGAGGATCCGCGCAAGCCGATGGTGATGGCGTACCTGTGGCTGGGCGGGCTCCAGGAGACGCTCGTGACGACCCTTACGCCGTAGGACTTGTCCTGGTTCGTCCGCAGTCGCGTTCGCTCAGCGGACGCTCAAATCCGGATAACGATCACGTTACCTCCCCGGCCGGTTATACCGTCCGGGGATGCGTTTTGTCCGCTTCTTCCTGTGGTGTGCGCCACACGTCCCGCCGGTGATCAGTGTTGCGGGCGTGATAAATCTTCACGATCGCCCGGCGGACGCCACCCATGTCCCGCCGGGTGCGCCATATGGCCGGCGGACCGCCGGCCGGGCAGCTCCAGTACACGGGGGGATTCGAAGAAAGGCGCACAAACACATGACCTCCGCTCAGGTCGACAAGGACGACAAGAACGCCACGGAGAAGACCTCTGAAGAGGGGTACGAGCGCGGACTCGGCAGCCGCCAGGTCCAGATGATCGCGATCGGCGGCGCCATCGGCGTCGGTCTCTTCCTGGGCGCCGGCGCGAACATCGCCAAGGCCGGTCCCAGCCTCATCCTGATGTACGCGCTGGCGGGCGCGATCGTCTTCTTCATCATGCGGGCGCTCGGCGAGCTACTGCTGTACCGCCCGGTCTCGGGCTCGTTCGCGGAGTACTCCCGCGAGTTCCTCGGCCCGTTCTTCGGCTACTTCACCGGCTGGACGTACTGGCTGATGTGGGTCGTCACCGGCATGGCCGAGCTGACGGCCGCCGCGATCTACGTCAACTACTGGTTCCCGGCCGTCCACCAGTGGGTGACGGCGCTGGTGTTCCTGGTGATCCTCTTCGGGGTCAACCTGATCTCGGTGAAGGTCTTCGGGGAGCTGGAGTTCTGGTTCTCGATGGTCAAGGTCACGGCCCTGATCGGCATGATCGTGATCGGCCTCGGCGTGCTGACCTTCGGCTTCAGCAACGCCGGTGACACCGCCGCCGTCTCCAACCTGTGGGAGTTCGACGGCTTCTTCCCCAAGGGTGTCGGCTCCTCCCTGATGACCCTGCAGGGCGTCATGTTCGCCTACCTCGCCGTCGAGCTGGTCGGTGTGACGGCGGGCGAGTCGGAGAACCCGGAGAAGACGCTCCCCAAGGCCATCAACACGCTGCCGTGGCGCATCGCGCTGTTCTACGTCGGCGCGCTCACCGTCATCCTCTGCGTGGTGAAGTGGACCGAGTTCGCGGAGGGCGTCAGCCCCTTCGTGAAGGCGTTCGCGATGATCGGCATCCCGGCCGGCGCGGGCATCGTCAACTTCGTCGTGCTCACCGCGGCGCTGTCCTCCTGCAACTCCGGCATGTACTCCACGGGCCGCATGCTGCGGAACCTGGCCGAGAGCGGCGAGGCCCCGGCGGTCTTCAAGAAGCTGTCGTCGACCAAGACGCCCGCCTTCGGCATCACGGTCTCCGTCCTCTTCATGGGCATCGGCGTCGTCCTGAACTACGTCGTCCCCGAGAAGGCCTTCGGCTACGTCACCTCCGTCGCCACCGCGGCCGGCATCTGGACCTGGCTGATGATCCTGATCAGCCACGTCATGTACCGCCGCGCGGTCGTCGCGGGCCGGCTGCCCGCGTCCAGCTTCCCCGCGCCCGGCGGCTCGGCGTTCAGCTGGGTGGCCATCGTGTTCCTGCTCTTCGTCACCGGCCTGATCGCGTACGACGCCGACTCCCGCGTCTGTCTGTACGTGATGGCGGGCTGGGCCGCAGCGCTGGCCTGCGGCTGGGCCGTACTGAAGTGGCGCAACCCGGAGATCACGGATCGCCGCGAGCCGGAGCTGGAGAAAGTCGGCTAGGTCCTGTCCGGCGGATCAAGTCGGAGGAAAGCAGCGGCGTCTGTGAGCGCACGTGAGCGGGGCGTGGGGCGTCCAGATGCAAGGCGGAGGAGGGCGTCGACGCGATGGGGGTCCCCCCGCTCGAGCGCAGCCGAGAGTGGGGGAGTCGGCAACCGACGACAACGCCGCAGGTGGGCGTGCCACGCCCCGCGCCTCCGGCATGATCCGCCGGACAGGCCCTGGCGCCGCAGGAGGACGGCTGTCGGCCGACCCGCGGGCTCGTCGTGGCCGGCCGCGCCCACGAGGCGGAGCCGCACATGTCAGGGCCCCGCGCCCCCTGGGCGTGTCCGCCATGTGGGCTGCTCCGTACCGTCCCTCGGTATGGAGCAGCCCGCTTGCTTATCCTGACGAACATGCTGACCATCACCCAGGCCCTCGTCGACAGAATCGTCGCGCACGCGCGCAAGGACCACCCCGACGAGGCGTGCGGCGTCGTCGCGGGCCCGGCCGGCTCGGACCGCCCCGAGCGCTTCATCCCGATGCTGAACGCGGCCATGTCCCCCACGTTCTACGAGTTCGACTCGGGCGACCTGCTCAAGCTGTACCGCGAGATGGACGACCGCGACGAGGAGCCGGTGATCGTCTACCACTCCCACACCGCGACCGAGGCCTACCCCTCCCGCACGGACATCTCCTACGCCAACGAGCCCGGCGCCCACTACGTCCTGGTCTCCACGGCCGACACCGACTCGCTCGGCGACTTCCAGTTCCGCTCGTTCCGCATCGTGGACGGCGTGGTCACGGAGGAGGACGTGAAGGTGGTGGAGGCGTACTGAGTCGCGTCGCCGGGCTCGGGAGGCGTCTCACCCGGCGGCGCCCTCCGCGACCTCGGCGTCGCCGCGCGCGATGGCGTCGGCGGTCTCCCTGTGCTCGGCCAGGGAACGCCGCATACGGTCCGGTACGCGCAGTTGCAGCCGCCAATAGGGCTGTAGGGCCCGCTTGAGCTCATAGACCTGCCGCCGCAGGTATTCGTTGCCGCAGGCGTCGTAGACGACGCCGTGAAAGCCGGCGTTGGCGTAGTACGGAGCCATGACGGCCACCTTCTACACGGGCGTGGGCTGCCTGCTCGGCCCCTCGCTGCTGTACGTGACGCTGCGTGCGATCGTCGGCGGGTGACAGCCGGCCCCCGGGGCCGGCTCCCCGACCCGGCCCCGGCCGCGGGCGGCTACGCCGCCGCCCTGCGCAGCAGTGACCGGATCGGGCGCCACAGTTCCGGGACCGCCATGACGCCGACCGGGACGCCGTTGTCGGGGGCCGTGCGCCAGACGAGGCCGTCGGGGTGGTGGAGGACCGCCGTGATCTCGTCCGGGGTGGGCGGGGCCGCGTTGCCGCGGAGGTAGACGGCACTCAGGCCCAGGTTGCGGAGCCTGGTCAGGGCTCTGGCACGGTTGCGGGCGTGGACGAGGACGCGGACGTCCGTGGAGGGGCCCGGGAGGCCCTCCCGGGCGGCGGGGCGGGGCAGGTTCAGCGCCACCACCACCATGCCGTCGGGCAGCTTGCAGAAGCCTCCTGCGGCCATGCGGTCACACCCCCGTGCGAGTCGGTATCGAGGTCGGCGTCAGCGCCGGCATCCGTGTCGGTGTCAATAAGCGAAGCACAGGAGGCACCTAAACACGATCGGCGGCAACCCGCCAGGGGGTCACCGCCGATACGTGTCTGACCTGCGAAAACGTCGGCTACTTCGCCGAGGGGCCGACCTGCAGGCTGATCGTCGAGCCGTCCGCCGACTCCTTGGCGATCTTGATGCGGGTGTTGGTGTCAGTGACCTTCACGCCCGCGAGCGGCGTCTTCGGGTCCCAGTACGTGGACGTGCCGTCGTCGAAGACCGGGATGCCGATGCGCGACTTGACCTTGGTCGCGACGCCCGCCTTGTGCAGCGTGAGCGCGTCGGTCGCGGCGCGGCCGAAGGTCGAGTCGAAGGACTGGATCCGGCTGTTCATGTACGTGCCGTCGGCCCACTTCATCGGCGTCGGGTGCGCGTCGACGGGCAGGATCAGGCCCGTGCCGTTGTGCTGGCTGGTGTTGTCGTCCGCCTGCGAGGTGTCCCACTTCCAGATCAGCAGACCGTTCTGGTACGGGTAGTGCTCGACCCAGGACGGACGGGTCGTCGAGAAGCCGAAGTTGTACGGGCCGACCTTGAGGGTCTTGTCGTACGACGTGTACTGGCGGTTCTCGGCGATGTAGTACTGCGGGTAGTCGTCCGTGATGGACGCGCCGATGCGGGAGAAGCCGTTCGCCGTCCAGGCGGTGTCCTGGGACTCGGCGTTGTCGGAGAAGACGGTCGCGCCGTCCGCGGTCACCGTGATCTCGTCGGCCGCGAAGCCCTTCAGGGCCACGCCACCGTCGCTCTGGTAGCGGAAGCGCAGGTCGACCTTCTTGCCCGCGTAGGCGTCCAGCGAGTACGTCAGCTTCTGGTAGGCCGCCACCGAGCCGGTGAGGGCGGGCTTGCCGCTGCCGTCACGGGTGATGGCGCTGCCGTCGGCCAGCTTGCCGTCGATCGGCGTCCAGTTGGCGCCGCCGTCGGTGGAAACCTCGGTGTAGAGGTAGTCGTAGTCGGCCTCGATGTCCCACCAGCCGTCGAGGGTGAGGCTCGCGGCGGACTTGCCGGTCAGGTCGACCGAGCGGGACAGGGAGTTGCGCAGGTCGTTGCCGCTGCCGCTCCACCACTGCGCCTTGCCCTGCGCCGGGGCGACCACCTCGGTGGTGACCGCCTTGTCGGGCAGCTGGACGATGAGCGCCTGCGGGTTCTTGGTGTTGTACTCCGCGACGCCCAGCGTGTGGTTGGACTTCTTGCCGGCCGTGGCGACGTCGTAGTCGAGCCAGCCCAGCTGCAGCTTGTCCCAGGCGTTCATGTCGCCGGGGAGGTCGCCGATGGTGTCCTTGCCGGTGCCCAGCCAGGAACCGGAGGACATCAGCGTCCAGAAGCCGGTGGAGTTCTCTCCGCCGCCGGAGGTGTCGTACTCGTCCGGCAGGCCGAGGTCGTGGCCGTACTCGTGCGCGTAGACGCCGAGTCCGCCGTTCTCCGGCTGGATGGTGTAGTCGCCGACCCAGATGCCGGTGTCGCCGACCTGGGCGCCGCCGAGCTTGTTGGTGTCCGGGCCGGTGGAGCCGGCGTCGGTGCCGAAGGCGTACCAGCGGTGGGCCCAGATGGCGTCCTCGCCCTGGGCGCCGCCGCCCGCGGACTCGTCCTCGCCGGCGTGCACGATCTGGAAGTGGTCGATGTAGCCGTCGGGCTCGTTGAAGTCGCCGTCGCCGTCGAAGTCGTAGCGGTCCCACTGGTCGTACTGGGCCAGCTCCGCCTTGATCTCGGCGGCCGTGTCACCGGCGGCCTCGCGCTCGGCGACCCAGGCGTTGACGCCGTCCTGGACCGCGTACCAGGCGCCGTTGGAGGCCTTGTTGGAGCCGTAGCGGGCCTCGTTGTAGGGGACCTTGACCCAGTCGGTCACCTCGCCGTCGACCGAGTAGCGGCCCGAGGACTGCTTCTCGTAGTACTTCTTGAGCGACTCGGCGTTCTTGCCGGTGCCGAAGTACAGGTCCTGGAAGTGCTTCTGGTCGTAGTCCGCCTGCCAGGCCGTGGAGTTGTCCTGCTTGCGGTCCGGCTTGGCTATCTGGTTGTGCAGCGGGCCGGGCGTGCCGCCGTAGCGGCTGTCGACCTGGTCGCCGAACTCGACGAGGATCGTGAAGATCTTGTCGGTCTTCTCGCGGCCGAGTTCGACGTACTTGCTGTCGCCCTTCTTGCTCTTGAGCTGGACGACCTTCGAACCGTCGCGGTCCTTGACCGAGGTCCGGCCGGCTATGACCTCCTTGAGGGCCTCCTCGCGCTGCGCCTCCTGCGTCTTGCTGAGCGGCCCGTCGAAGTCGTGCTCGCGGGCCTTGGCCGGCTGCGGGTCGTGCCGGCCCGCCGCCGGGGCCTGCGCCGAGCTGTTCTCGGCGGCCTGCGCCACGGCGAACGTCGTGAACGTCGCCGTGGCCGCCGCGAGTGCGACGACCGTGGCGGCCGTCCTGAACGTCCAGGATCTACTGGTCACTTGATGTCCTCCCACGCACGCGCCCGTGCGCGCGGAAAGGGGGGATCCCTGTCAAGGAAGGTCCGCGCGCTGTTATACGCGTGTAGTCAAGTGACGCCATTTGACTACTGGTTTGCGAGAAAAGACAGATCTTGACTTGAGCAAGACAACTGCATTATTGGAAGCCGGTGTTCGCAATACGGACACATGACGGTAATGAGACAGGCGCGCGGGGCAGTCCACTTGGTGGACGCCATGACTCCGTGCGCCCCCTGTGCACCGGCACCGTGGGTTAGGTCACGCTTACCGTTCGGTCCACTCGGGCATGCAGGCGAATAGAGTCGAGAACGCCCCCGCTTCCGAGGACACGATTGCCATGCCTCGTCCGACTGTCGCACAGCTCACATACGGTTCCTGCACCGTCATCCTCTCGACGCTCGCCATGCTGCTGCTGTCACAGACGAGTTCGGGCCCCGGGATCGCGGTCGTCGTCGTCGCCGCGGTCGCGCTCGGCGTGCTCGTCGCCATGACGGTGCCGACGCCGAAGCCGTCGCGGGCCCCCGTGGCCCGCTCCGCGGCGCGCCGATCCGCTGGCCGATCCGCGAGCCGGACCACACCGGTTCCGGTTCCGGTTCCGGCACCCGTTCCCGTTCCCGTGCACGCGCCCGTGAGCGCCCCCGTACCGGCGTCGGTCGCCTCGGCGTCCGAGCCCGTCCGGGAGCCCACGGCTCCCTGAGACCCAGCGGCACGACCGAGGGCCCGCGCCGGGCATCGGGCGCGGGCCCTCGGTCGTGCCGGTCGGCCGGCGGGTCGGGGGGTCGGGTGGTCTGGGGGTCGGGTGGTTGTGTGGTTGTGTGTCAGGTGGTGCTGACCACCACCGTCTTGGCCGCCTTGTCGTGCAGGCCCTGCTTGTAGGGCTTGTCGAAGAAGCTCCAGCCGCCGCAGACCGCCGTCCACAGACAGGCGCAGCAGAACGCGAACGGCACCCACAGCACCAGGGCGCGGATCAGCGACGTCTGCGCGGAGGGAGTGGAGCCGTCGTCGAGGTCGGCCACGCGCATGCCGAGCCACTTCTTGCCCAGCGTCTGGCCGGACCGGGCGGTCAGCACCGTGTCGTACGCGACGTACAGGATCGCGGCGACGAGCTCACGTCCGAAGGTCTTCCCGAACTGGATCTTGTCCGCGTCCGTCGTGTACTGCGCGACCCCGAAGGCCCACGCCAGCAGCGTCACCACGGCGAAGACGAGGATCATGTCGATGATCCTCGCCAGCGTGCGCTTGCCGCTGTCCGCGAGCGGGGGCATCCCGGCCAGCGGGTCCTCGGGGTAACCGCCGTAAGGGTCACCGCCGTAGGGACCGCCCCCGTGCGGGCCGCCCCCGGCCGGTCCGCCGCCGTACGGTCCCTGCGGGGTGTCGTAGGGCGAGCCGCCCTGCCCCTCGCCGTGCGGCGACCGCGGGGGCTGCTGCGAGGGCCGTTTCCTGAACGGGTCGTCCTCCGGCGGCTCGCCGCCGGAGGAGGAGGGCGGTTCGGTGGTCATGCCCCCGAGTCGACCCCGAACCCCTCAGCTCCGCATCCGGCGAGCGGCCGTCCGGGGTACCGGCCGTCCGGGGTACCGTTCAGCCGGCGACGAACGTGTGCGCCGCCTTGTCGTGCCAGCACTGCCGCCACGGCTTGTCGAACAGCCCCCAGACGACGCCCACGACACCGACGACGAGCAGACCGGGCACGCTGTACACGAGCCAGCGGCGCAGGGCCGCCCCGAAGGACGGGGGTTCGCCGCCCTCGATGTCCCGCACCTCCAGACCGAACAGCTTCTTGCCCAGCGTGCGGCCCCACTTGGCGGTCGGCAGGGCCTCGTAGACCACCCCGAAGACCAGCAGGACCCCGAGGACGATCGCCAGGTACACCGACGTCGTTCCGTCCAGCAGCCAGACCGTGACGGTCTCTCCGGTGAGCTTGGCCGCGTCGATCTTCTCGTTGACGTGGTCGAGCGCCTTCACGCCGAGCGGTACGGCGGCGGCGGAGGTGACGGCCGCGAGGACGAGCGTGTCGACGAGACGCGCCGCCAGCCGCTTGCCGAGACCCGCGGGACGGGCCGAGGCCTGACGCCGGGCTGCCGCCTGGAAGATGTCCTCGACCGGCGGCTTCCAGGGCGCGACGGGGCCGTCCTCGGCCCCCGCCAGCCGGTGCACCTGCTGCGCCCACGACGGCTGCCCCCCACCGGCCCCGGCAGCCAACGGGGCGGCCCCCGCTACTCCGGACGCCTGTGCCCCAGCCACGGCAGACTGCGGCTGAGCCACACCGGTAGCCCCGGACTGCGGCTGGGCCACACCGGTAGCCCCGGACTGCGGCTGGGCCACACCGGTAGCCCCGGACTGCGGCTGGGCCACACCGGTAGCCCCGGACTGCGGCTGGGCCACA
>NZ_JBITJV010000017.1:88572-197523 GCF_044460385.1 Streptomyces sp. NPDC050121
ACACCGGGAGCGCCGGACTGATGGGGCACGCTCGGGGCGGTCTGCTGGGGACCGGAGAGAGCGGCGGGCGCCGGGGCGCCGGGTGCGGCGGGCGCCGGGGCGCCGGGTGCGGCGGGCGCCGGGGCGCCGGGTGCCTGGGCGCCGGGTGCCTGGGCGGCCGGCGGTGCAGCGGACTGGGCTGCCGGGAACCCTGCGGGGCCCTGCGGGGCCGGAACACCGGCGCCTTGAGCCGCGGCCCGCTCGGCAGCCGCCTTACCGGCCCCGAAACCGGGCTTGGCGGGGACCGACCCGGCCGGGACCGCTCCGGAGGACGCGGCAGCGTTCGCGGGGGTCGGTCCGGCGGAGCCCGGAGAGCCGAAGGCCGTGTTGGCAGCAATGCCGTTGCCGGCGGCCGGCCCCGGAGTGGGGGGGGGGGGGGGGGGGGGGGGGGGGGGGGGGGGGGGGGGGGGGGGGGGGGGGCGGGCGGGCGGGGGGCGGGGGGCGGGGGGGCGGGCGGGGGGGCGGGGGCGGGGGGGGGGGGGGTCGGCGCGGGGGCCCCCGGTGCGCCTACGGCGGTGTGGCCAGAAGCGGGTGGGCGGGGGGCCGCCCCCGGTGGGGCGCCGCGGCCGCCCGCGGCTCCGGGGGTGGTGGTGTTGCCGGACACGCCGACGGGTCCCTGGGTGCCGAAGCCTGGTGGGACCGAGCCGGGGGCGGCCGCCTCTGCCGGACCCTGCGCGGCGAAACCAGGCGTCGACCGGGCCGCGGGCGGGAACGGCGAGGCGGAGCCCGGTGTGCTCCCGGGGTGCGCGCCGGAAGCGCCGGTGTGGTCGCCCGTGCGCGGGGCCGGCGCGCGGAAGGTGACGGTGCCCTCGTCAGGGATGAGGCCCGCAGGACCGGACGCGCCGGACGGCGTTCCGGCCGCACCGGCTCCCCCGTTGCCGTCCGCTCCCCCGCTGCCCGCCGTCGGCCGGCGGAAGACGAAGGTGCCGCCGGAGACCACGTCCCCGCTGCCGTCCTCCGGATCGGCGGGCGGGATCGTCGCCGTGCCGTCCGTGCTCGTCGACCGGCCCTCGGGCTGGGCCGGGGCCGGCGACGGGACCCTCGGGTCGGGAGCCTGCGGGCCGCCGCCCCAGGAGACGCGGCGGTCCTGGTCGCCGCCGAAGCCGGACTGGTGGGCGCGGTCGGCGCCCCACACGGAGGCCGGCTCGGAACGGCCGTCGTACGGGTCCGCCGGCGCCGGGTCCTCGTCGAAGAAGTGCGGGCCGGTCTCCTCCACGGAGGCCGGGGGCGCGCCGGACGGGGGCGTGAGCGGGCGGCCGTCGGACGGCGCCGGTCGGCTGGTGCCCGGTACCCAGGCGGAACCGTTCCAGTACCGGACGTATCCAGGGATGGACGGGTCCGGGTAATACCCTTCGCGGGGCCTGTCGTCGCCGGGTGCCGGGGTTGGGGCGCTCATGTCCGTCGTCCCGTATCTGCTCGGGGGTGGGATGGGAGCCTCCACATCTATCAGACCGGCGCAACCCCCACCGCCAGTCCCGTCGGACCCGCCCCTTTCCGGGCAACCTCGTGCACGCTCTTCACACGTTCGGAACTGTCAGCCCCCCCCGAGCCGCACTGCGCCCCGGCGCCCCCTGCGGAAAACGTCGCGAAAAAGTTCTCAGAATCCGCGTAATGGTTCCGGCCCGGCCCCCTCTCCACTCGTACGGGCCCACCGCGGGCCCGTACGAGATCCGTATCGAGAGGAGAACCGACATGCAGCACACCGTGGTGGAGCGCGAGCTGGAGCTCAAGCTCATCCTGTCGCCGGAGCGCAGCATCCCGGTCCCGGCCCGGCTCGGCTACCGCAGCGACGACCCCTTCGCCGTCCACGTCGCCTTTCACATCAACTCCGAGCACCCGGTCAACTGGACGTTCGCCCGCGAGCTGCTGGTGGAGGGCGTGTTCCGGCCGTGCGGGCACGGGGACGTGCGGGTGTGGCCGACGAAGGCGGACGGACGCAGCCTCGTGCTGATGGCGCTGAGTTCACCGGGCGGCGACGCCCTCCTGGAGGCGCCCGCGGCCCAGGTGTCGGCCTGGCTGGAGCGGACGCTGCGGGCGGTGCCCCCGGGGACCGAGGGCGAGCAACTGGGCCTCGACGACGCCCTGGCCGACCTGCTCGCCCCCACCCCCGCGGACGACCTGTGGCTGCGCGACCCGTGGCCCGGCGACGAGTCGAAGGACGGAGGTGAGTGAGCACCCGTCCCCCGGGAGGCTCAGAACAGCTTGCCCGGGTTGAGGATGTCCAGCGGGTCGAAGGCCGCCTTGACCGCCCGCTGCATCTCCACGCCCACCGGGCCGAGTTCGCGCGCGAGCCACTCCTTCTTCAGCACGCCCACGCCGTGCTCGCCGGTGATGGTGCCGCCGAGTTCCAGGCCGAGGCCCATGATCTCGTCGAAGGACTCGCGGGCGCGGCGGCACTCGTCGGGGTCCTGCGCGTCGAAGCAGACGGTGGGGTGGGTGTTGCCGTCGCCGGCGTGGGCGACGACCCCGATCGTCAACCGGTGCTTGTCCGCGATGCGTTCGACGCCTTCGAGCATCTCGGCGAGCCGGGAGCGGGGCACGCACACGTCGTCGATCATCGTGGTGCCCTTGACGGCCTCCAGGGCGACGAGCGACGACCGCCGGGCCTGGAGCAGCAGTTCGGACTCGGCGAAGTCGTCGGCGGGGACCACCTGGGTGGCGCCGGCCGCCTCGCACAGCGCGCCCACGGCGGCGAGGTCGGCGGCCGGGTCGGGGGTGTCGAAGGCGGCCAGGAGGAGGGCTTCGGTGGTGTCCGGCAGGCCCATGTGGGCGAGTTCGTTGACGGCGCGGACCGTCGTACGGTCCATCAGTTCGAGGAGGGACGGGACGTGCCCTCCCGCCATGATCCGGCACACCGCGTCGCAGGCGGCGGCGCCGGACGCGAACTCGGCCGCCAGCACCAGCTGCTGCGGCGGCTGCGGCTTCAGCGCCAGGATCGCCCGCACGACGATCCCCAGCGAGCCCTCGGAGCCGACGAACAGCCGGGTCAGGTCGTACCCGGCGACGCCCTTCGCCGTGCGGCGGCCGGTGGACATCAGCCGGCCGTCGGCCAGGACGACGTCCAGGCCGAGGACGTACTCGGCCGTCACCCCGTACTTCACACAGCACAGGCCGCCCGAGGCGGTGCCGATGTTCCCGCCGATCGTGCACATCTCCCAGCTGGAGGGGTCGGGCGGGTAGTACAGGCCGTGTTCGCCGACCGCGCGGGAGAGCGTCGCGTTGACGACGCCCGGTTCGACGACGGCGATCCGGTCGACCGGGTTGATCTCGAGGATGCGGTCCATCTTCGTCAGGGAGAGGACGATGCAGCCGTCGGAGGCGTTGGCGCCGCCGGACAGGCCGGTGCGGGCGCCCTGCGGGACGACCGGGACGCGCAGCTCGCTCGCCGTGCGCATGACGTGCTGGACCTCCTCGACCGTGCGCGGCAGCACGACGACGGCCGGGGCGCCGGCGGGGCAGAAGCTCGCCATGTCGTTGGCGTAGGAGACCGTGACGTCCGGGTCGGTGAGGACGGCCTCGGCGGGCAGGCCGGTCAGCAGCCGGTCGAGGAGGTCGCCCGTCACCACGGACGCGTCGTTGTGTCGTGCTTCCGAACGGCTCATGATCACAGGTTCGCACCCGGGGCCATCGGTGTGAACCCCGTCCGCCGGGCGCTTCGGCTGACGTCATACGGTCGTCGTACTGACGCACAGTGAACGCCATGGAGAAGGTCTCTTGGTTCCGTCGGCGGCGACTGCTCGTCGGCTCGCTCGTGGGGTGTCTCGTGCTGGGCGGCGGGGTGCTGATGCCCTGGCCGGGCGGGGAGCCGGCCGTGCGGCGGGCGCCCGCGCCGGCGCCGGGGGCGCAGGCGGGGACGGCGGTCCGGGCGGGGACGGCGGCCGGGCTGTCCGACCTGGCGGCGCTGATCGAGCAGCGGGAGAGCCGGGTGCGGACGCATCCGAAGGACGCCCGGTCCTGGGCGGTGCTCGGCACGGCCTACGTCGAACAGGGCCGGCGCACCGCCGACGCGGCGCTCCTCTATCCCAGGGCCGAGCAGGCGCTGCGGACCTCGCTGACCGCGCGGCCCCGGGGCAACGCCGAGGCCCTGGAGGGTCTGGCCGCGCTGGCCAACGCACGCCGCGACTTCCCCACGGCCCTGGCCTGGGGCGAGGCCGCGCGCAAGGCGGCGCCGACGCGCTGGACGACGTATGCGCAGCTCATCGACGCCTACACCGGGCTCGGCGACTACAAGAAGGCCCGCACGGCGCTCGACAAGCTGACGGCGCTGCACTCCGGTCCCGCGGTGCGGGCGCGGGCGGCGGGCGTCTACTGGGACCGGGGCTGGCGGGAGGACGCGCAGGCCGCGCTGGCCGACGCGGCGGCCGGTGCCTCCGCGCCCGCCGAGCAGGCGGCCTGGCTGGAGCGGGCCGGGCAGCTCGCCTGGGAGCGCGGCGAGCGGGAGGACGCGCTGCGGCACTTCGAGGAGGCGGTCCGGATCGACCCCGACCAGCGGGCCGCGCAGGCCGGGCAGGGGCGGGCGCTGGCGGCGCTGGGGCGGACGTCGGAGGCGCTGAGCGCGTACCGGGCGGCGCTCGCCCGGCAGCCGCTGCCGGGTTACGCGCTGGAGCTGGGCGAGCTGTACGAGTCGCTGGGGCTCACGCAGGCGGCGCACGTGCAGTACGACCTGCTGCGGGCGCGGGTCCGGCAGGAGACGGCGGGCGGGGCCGACGGGGCGCTGGTGCTGGGCCGGTTCGAGGCGGACCACGGCGATCCGGCGTCGGCGGTACGGCGGCTGCGGGCCGAGTGGCGGCGACAGCCGGGGATCGCGGTCGCGGACGCGCTGGGCTGGGCGCTGCACCGGGCCGACGACGACAAGGAGGCCCTGAAGTTCGGCATGATCGCCACCGACCGGATGCACGGGGGCGCGGTGCGCAGCGCGCCGTACATGTACCACCGGGCCATGATCGAGCGGAGGCTGGGGCAGGACGGGCCGGCCCGCAGACACCTTCAGGAGGCGTTGCAGATCAACCCGTACTTCTCCCCGCTGCTCGTTCCGGTGGCCCGGGTCGCCCTGGCAGATTTGGGCGCCGAACCGGCCCCGGCGAAACCGCCCCGGTGACCCCTTGACGAGCTGCCTGCAGGGGCCGCCGCCCCGCCCTACAGGTTGCCCCGCTTGGCCTGCTCTCGTTCGATCGCCTCGAACAGGGCCTTGAAGTTGCCCTTGCCGAAGCCCATCGAGCCGTGCCGTTCGATGATCTCGAAGAAGACGGTCGGCCTGTCCTGGACCGGCTTGGTGAAGATCTGCAGCAGATAGCCGTCCTCGTCGCGGTCGACGAGGATCTTCAGCTCGCGCAGGGTCCCGACGGGGACGCGGGTGTCGCCGGCCCACTCGCCGAGGGTGTCGTAGTAGGAGTCCGGGGTGTCGAGGAACTGGACGCCGGCCGCGCGCATCGTCCGTACCGTCTGCACGATGTCGCCGGTGTTGAGCGCGATGTGCTGGACGCCCGCGCCGCCGTAGAACTCCAGGTACTCGTCGATCTGGGACTTCTTCTTCGCGATCGCCGGCTCGTTGATGGGGAACTTGACCTTGAGGGTGCCGTCGGCGACGACCTTCGACATCAGCGCGCTGTACTCGGTGGCGATGTCGTCGCCCACGAACTCCTTCATGTTCGTGAAGCCCATGACCTTGTTGTAGAAGCCGACCCAGTCGTTCATCCGGCCGAGTTCGACGTTGCCGACGCAGTGGTCGATGGCCTGGAAGGTGCGCTGGGCGGGCGGTGCGACGATCGGGTCGGCGGCGACGAAGCCGGGGAGGTAGGGGCCGTCGTAGCCGGAGCGGTCGACGAGGGTGTGGCGGGTCTCGCCGTAGGTGGCGATCGCGGCCAGCACGACCGTGCCGTGCTCGTCCTTCAGCTCGTACGGCTCGGCGATCGAGCGGGCGCCGTGCTCGACGGCGTAGGCGTACGCGGCGCGGGCGTCCGGGACCTCGATGGCGAGGTCGACGACGCCGTCGCCGTGCTCGGCGACATGCCGGTCGAGGAAGTGGCCCCAGGTGGTGGCGGGCTTGATGACGGAGGTCAGGACGAAGCGGGCCGAGCCGTTCGTGAGCACGTACGAGGCGGTCTCGCGGCTGCCCGTCTCCGGTCCGGAGTAGGCGACCAGCGTCATGCCGAAGGCGGTGGAGTAGTAGTGCGCCGCCTGCTTGGCGTTGCCCACGGCGAAGACGACCGCGTCCATTCCCTTGACCGGGAAGGGATCGGCCTGCCGGGCGGTGTCGGGAGTGTGGTGTGTGGTCTGCGTCATACCGAAAGCGTCGCGCCGGGCGGCAAGGTGCGCAACAGTTCGCATCATCGCTGGACAATGTGTTCAGTCGGACGCCCGTATCCGCGGGTGTTGTGTACAGGCTGACCATCGTGGAGGCGGGCGGGCATGGGGATCGATCAGCTGGACGGCCGGATCATCGTGCTGCTGGCCCGGGAGCCGCGGCTGGGGGTGCTGGAGATGTCCCGGCGGCTGGGGGTGGCCCGCGGGACGGTGCAGGCGCGGCTCGACCGGCTTCAGTCGAATGGAGTCATCCGGGGATTCGGCCCGGAGGTCGATCCGGCGGCCCTCGGCTACCCGGTCACCGCCTTCGCCACGCTGCAGATCCGGCAGGGGCAAGGGGCCGACGTGCGGGCGCACTTGGCAGGCGTCCCGGAGGTGCTGGAGCTGCACACCACCACCGGCAGCGGGGACATGCTGTGCCGGCTGGTGGCCCGTTCCAACGCCGATCTCCAGCGGGTGATCGACCTGGTCGTCGGTTTTGATGGCATTGTCCGGGCCGCCACCGCGATCGTCATGGAGAACCCCGTTCCGCTGCGGGTCATCCCGCTGGTGGAGCAGGCGGCAGGCCTGCGGACAGGGAGATGACCTGGCCGGCATGGGGTGGTGAGGGCGTGTGAGCTTCTGGGAGTACCTGGTCAACCGTCACCAGCAGCTGCTCACCGACGCCTGCCAACACGCCGGCGTCGTCTTCCAGTGCATGGTGGTGGCGACCCTGCTGGGTGTGCTGATCGGGGTCCTCGCCCACCGCAGTGAATGGGGCGGCAACCTCGCCACCACCGCCACCTCCACCATCCTCACCATCCCGTCGCTCGCCATGATCGGTCTGCTGATCCCGATGGTGGGGCTGGGCGTGCCGCCGACGGTGATCGCGCTGACGCTGTACGGGCTGCTGCCGATCGTGCGCAACGCCATCGTCGGGCTGCGCGGGGTCGATCCGTCCCTGGTGGACGCGGCCAAGGGCATCGGGATGTCCCGGCTGACGCGGCTGGCGCGGGTCGAGCTGCCGCTGGCCTGGCCGCCGATCCTGACCGGGATCCGGGTCTCCACGCAGATGCTGATGGGCATCGCCGCCATCGCCGCGTATGCCTCCGGGCCCGGTCTCGGCAACGAGATCTTCCGTGGCATCGCCTCGCTGGGCAGCAAGAACGCGCTCAACCAGGTGCTCGCGGGCACGCTCGGGATCATCGTCCTGGCCCTGCTGTTCGACGCCGCGTACGTCCTGATCGGACGGCTGACGATTCCCAGGGGGATCCGTGTCTGACTCGCCCGACGGCTCCCGCCCCGCCTCCCCCGCTTCCTCGTCGGCCTCTTCTCACGCCTCCCCTCGCACCTCCTCTCACGCCTCCTCTCACGGGGCGTCGATCGAGCTGGAGAACCTCACCAAGCGCTACAGCGGCAATCCGAACCCCGCCGTCGACAACGTCACCATGGAGATCAAGGCGGGCGAGACCGTCGTCTTCGTGGGGCCGTCCGGCTGCGGGAAGTCGACGACGCTGAAGATGATCAACCGGCTGATCGAGCCGAGCGGCGGACGGATCCGGATCGACGGCGAGGACGTCACCGACATCGACCCGGTGAAGCTGCGCCGCAAGGTGGGGTACGCGATCCAGTCGTCCGGGCTCTTCCCGCACATGACGGTCGCGCAGAACATCTCGCTCGTGCCGCGGATGATCGGCTGGCCGAAGGCGCGGATCCGGGGCCGGGTGGAGGAGATGCTCGACCTGGTCGGCCTCGACCCCGGCGAGTTCCACGGCCGCTACCCGCGCCAGCTGTCCGGAGGGCAGCAGCAACGGGTGGGCGTGGCAAGGGCGTTGGCGGCCGACCCGCCGGTGCTGCTGATGGACGAGCCGTTCGGCGCCGTCGACCCGATCACCCGCGACCACCTCCAGGACGAGCTGATCCGGCTCCAGCACGAGCTGCACAAGACGATCGTGTTCGTCACCCACGACTTCGACGAGGCGATCAAGCTCGGCGACCGGATCGCGGTGCTGCGCGAGCGCTCGCACATCGCCCAGTTCGACACCCCGGAGGCGATCCTCACCAACCCGGCGGACGACTTCGTGTCCGGGTTCGTCGGGGCGGGGGCGGCCCTGAAGCGGCTCGACCTCAGCCGCGTCCGGGACGTGGAGATCACCGGCTACCCGACGGTGACCGTCGACGACCCGCTCCAGACCATTTTCAACAAGCTCCGGGTCAACGGCACGAACGAGATCCTGCTGCTGGACAGGCGGGGCCGGCCCTACAAGTGGCTGCGCCGCGGGGACCTGATGCGGGCCAGGGGCTCACTGGCCCGGGCGGGCACCCTGGTCCACGACACGGTGACCCGGGACGCCACCCTGCGCGACGCGCTGGAGGCGGTGCTGACCGGCAGCACCGGGCGGGTCGCGGTCACCGGGCGGCGCGGCGAGTACACCGGGGTCGTCGACATGGAGACACTGATGAACTCCGTCCACGAACTGCTGGAGGCCGACCGACTGGAGGCCCTGGAGGCACAGCACGACCTGGAGGAGGCCCGGGCCGCGCAGACGCACGCGGAACAGGAGGGCCCGGGCAGGGAGGCGGAGGCGTGAGCGCCCCCGAGCTCGACGACCGGCCGGAGGAACCGACGGAGGACCAGGCGCAGGACCAGGCGCAGGAACAAGCGGAGGCGGAGGCGCAGGCGGAGGCGCAGGCGGAGGGGCAGGCGGAGGCGGAGGCGGAGGCGCAGGCGGAGGGGCAGGCGCAGGCGCAGGCGGAGTCACCGTCCCCGCCGCCCGCTCCCCCGCGGCGACACCTCACCTGGCAGAAGCTGACCTTCCTACCCGCCTTCCTGGTCGCCCTGCTGCTGGCGACCTGGCTGTGGTTCCAGCAGGCGGACCTGGACCCGATCTCCAAGAACGCGCTGTCGAACGGGCAGGTGTCCAAGGCCCTGTGGCAGCACGTCCAACTCACGGTGATCTCCACCTTCTTCGTGCTGATCATCGCGATCCCGCTGGGCGTCCTGCTCACCCGGCGGCGGCTGCGCAAGGCGACCCCCGTCGCGCTGGCCCTCGCCAACATGGGGCAGGCGACCCCCGCGATCGGCCTGCTGGCGCTGCTGGTGATCTGGCTGGGCATCGGCCGCAGGGCCGCCCTGATCGGCATCATCGCCTACGCCATCCTGCCCGTGCTCTCCAACACCGTGGCGGGGCTGAAGGCGAACGACCCGACGCTGTTGGAGGCGGCCCGCGGGATCGGCATGTCCCCCACCGGGGTGCTGTCCCGGGTGGAGCTGCCGCTGGCGGTCCCGCTCATCCTGGCCGGCGTCCGCACGGCGCTCGTGCTGAACGTCGGCACGGCGACCCTGGCGACCTTCGGCGGGGGCGGCGGCCTGGGCGTCCTGATCACGGCCGGCATCACCAACCAGCGCATGCCGGTGCTGGTGCTGGGCTCCATCCTCACCGTGGCGCTGGCGCTGCTGGTCGACTGGCTGGCCTCGCTGGCCGAGGTGATGCTGCGGCCACGCGGTCTGGAGGTGGGCACGTGAGACGCCTGTGCCAGAGAGCCGCCCGAACACTGGCGCCGGTCCTTGCGCTGGCGGTGCTCTCCGGGTGCGGGCTGAGCAGCGGCTCGCCGATGGTCGACGACGTCTCGCCCGGGTCGATCGGACAGGGCGCGCCGCTGGACGGCGCCCATCTCACGGTGACGTCCAAGTCGTTCACCGAGAACCTCATCCTCGGCGCGATGATCGGCATCGCCTTCCAGGCGGCCGGCGCGGACGTACTGGACCGCACCGGCATCCAGGGCTCGATCGGCAGCCGTGAGGCGGTCCGCAAGGGCGACGCCGACGCCATGTACGAGTACACGGGCACCGCGTGGATCACGTACATGGGCAACATCGAGCCCATCACCGACCCGCAGGCGCAGTGGCGGGCGGTCCATGACGCCGACCTGGGGAACGGGCTGACCTGGCTGCCGCCGTCCCGGCTGGACAACACCTACGCGCTGGCCATGAACCAGGCAAATCACAAGAAGTACGGCACGAACACGCTGTCGGACGTGGCCGCGCTGTCGAAGTCGGAGCCGAGTGCCGTGACGCTGTGCGTGGAGGGCGAGTTCGCCAACCGGGCGGACGGGCTGCCGGGCATGGAGAAGGCGTACGGCATGAACATCGCGGCGTCCCGGATCACCCAGATGGACACCGGGATCATCTACACGCAGGCGGCGAAGGGGAGTTGCGCCTACGGGGAGGTGTACACGACCGACGGCCGCATCAGGTCGATGAACCTGGTGGTGATGGACGACGACAAGGACTTCTTCCCCAACTACAACGCGGCCCCCGTGATCAACTCCAAGGCGCTGAAGAAGTGGCCGGCGATCGCGGGCCTGCTGAACCCGATCACGAGGAAACTCGACAACACGGTGGCGCAGGAGCTGAACGCCAAGGTGGACGTCGACGGGGAGGATCCGCACCAGGTCGCCCTGGACTGGATGAAGGACCAGGGATTCGTGAAGTGACCAGGGGTTCGTGAAGTGACCAGGGGTTCAGTTGATCAGGGGGGTCAGTTGATCAGGGGGGGGTCAGTTGATCAGGGGGGTCAGCAGCTCGGTACCGAGCCCTTCCCGTTCTCCAGGGCGACCAGCGCGCCCACCGCGCCCTTGAGGGTGGTGACCGGGATCAGCCGCAGACCCTTGGGCAGCTCGGCCTTCGCGTCGCCGCACTCGTCCTTCGGCACGAGGAACACGGTCGCCCCGTCGCGCCGGGCGGCCTGCGTCTTCAGGGCGACGCCACCGACCGCGCCGACCTTGCCGTCGGCGTCGATGGTCCCCGTCCCGGCGATCGTGCGGCCGCCCGTGAGGTCGCCGCCGCTGCCGTCGCCGTCGAGCTTGTCGACGATGCCGAGCGAGAACAGCAGCCCCGCGCTCGGGCCGCCCACGTCGGCCAGCTTCAGCGTGACCTTGAGGCCGTCGCCGGTGCGGTGCAGGTACGACAGCGCGGCCTCGGTCGCGGCGTCCTGGGACTGCCGCATCTGCTCGGTGTTGTGCCGCTCGATCTCCTTGGTGCTCTCCCCGCTGGGGTAGACCGAGTCGCGCGGCATGATCGCCTGGTCGGTACGGAACCAGCCGTCGATCACATCGGAGAGCGTGACGTCCGTGTCGGGGCTGGTCGCCTCGATCGTCGTCATCCGCAGTTGCCCCTTCGTCTCCCGGGTGGGCGCGCCGGAGATCGTGATGACCGGGTCGCCCTTGTTCTCACCGAGGACGTTCGCCGTCATGCCCGGCTGCGCCACCGAGAACGGCAACGGCGCGAACGCCGCCGTGGCGAACAGCGCCACGAGCGGCAGAGCACAGACGACGAGGGCCTGGGGACGTGAGAGACGAGAGAGCACGAGGTCAATGTAACGGTCACCCCCAGCCCCCCACCCCCCAGCCTGCGGGCAGTCGTGCCGCTGGGGCGATGGGGGTCCCCCCGCTCGAGCGAAACCGAGAGGGGGGAGGGTGGGCGCAGGCGGCACCCGGCAAGCGCCGGCCGGCGCGGCGTCAGGAGCCGCAGGGCTCAGCGCAACGCCTCCGCCACCTCCCGCGCAGCGTCCATCACCCGCGGCCCCACCCGCTCCGGCACCGCGTCCGCCAGCATCACCACACCCACGCTGCCCTCGACCCCCGTCACTCCGAGCAACGGCGCCGCGGCCCCGCTCGCCCCCGCCTCCAGCTCGCCGTGCGTCAGGGTGTACCCCGGTTCGTCCGGTCGCCGCTGGCGCGCGGCCAGGATCGCCCGGCCCGCGGCGCCCCGGTCCAGCGGATGCCGGAACCCGGCCCGGTAGGCCACGTGGTAGTCCGTCCAGGTCGGCTCGACGACGGCGACGGCGAGCGCCTCCGTCCCGTCCACCAGTGTCAGATGCGCGGTCGCCCCTATGTCCTCGGCCAGCGACCGCAGCGCGGGCAACGCGGCCTCCCGCACCAGCGGATGCACCTGGCGGCCGAGCCTCAGCACGCCGAGTCCGACGCGGGCTCGCCCGCCCAGGTCACGCCGTACGAGTGCGTGCTGCTCCAGGGTGGCGAGCAACCGGTACACAACGGTCCGGTTCACGCCCAGTTTGTTGGAAAGCTCGGTGACGGTCAGCCCGTGGTCGGTATCGGCCAGCAGCTTGAGAACCTTCAGTCCTCGATCGAGCGTCTGGGAGGTCTCCGCGGTCACGACGCCCACTCCTTAAGTGGTGAGGTCGGCAGGCCCCCGTCGCGGCGAAAATGCGTCACCGAGTCCCGTCAGTGACGCGCTTGAGAGGCCGCCGATCGACAGATGGGCCCGGCGTGTCCGGGCCCAGTCGCTTCACGGCTGCGCTCCGCGGCGGCGCTGCCACGGGGCGTGTGCGTAGCGGGACAGTAGCGAAGCAGGTTCGCTGAGCGGAAGGCTCCGTCCAGAATCCGGTCATTGGCCGGTATGGACTACCTCCATTTATCCCGATACGTACGGAGCGTGACGACACACCGCGCGCCCCTCCAAACTCGCGGAGAACGCAAGCCGCGCGGAGAACGCAGGACTCACAGAGCACGCAAGATCTCACAGAGCACGCAAGATCTCACAGAGCACGCAAGACCTCACAGGGCACGGAGGTCACTTCATCCGCGTGGCCCACTCCTGCACCTTGGCGATCCGCTGCCGCAGCTGCCCCGCCGTCGCCTCCGCGCTCGGTGGCCCGCCGCACACGCGCCGCAGCTCGGTGTGGATCACACCGTGCGGCTTGCCGCTCTGATGGACGTACGCGCCGACCATCGTGTTGAGCTGCTTGCGCAGCTCCATCATCTCCTTGTGCGAGACGACCGGCCGCCGCTCGGCGGGCAGTTCGAGCAGGTCGGCCTCGGTGTCCGGCTTCTTCCTGCTGTGCGCGATCTGCTTGGCCTGCCGCTTCTGGAGCAGCAGCTGCACCTGGTCGGGTTCGAGGAGCCCCGGAATGCCGAGGTAGTCCTGCTCCTCCTCGCTTCCCGGGTGGGCCTGCATGCCGAACTCGGCGCCGTTGTACATCACCCGGTCGAAGACGGCCTCGGACTCCAGCGCCTCGAAGGCGAACTGCTCCTGTTCTCCGGTGTCCTCGTCCTGCTCCTTGTTCGCCTCGTCCATCTCCTTCTCGGACTCGGCGTACGGATCCTCCTCGCCCTCCTTCTTGGGCTTGTCGAGGGCGTGGTCGCGCTCGACCTCCATCTCGTTGGCGAAGGTGAGGAGGTCGGGCACGGTCGGCAGGAACACGGACGCGGTCTCGCCGCGCCGCCGGGACCGCACGAAACGTCCGACGGCCTGGGCGAAGAAAAGGGGCGTGGAGATGGTGGTGGCGTACACCCCCACCGCCAGCCGCGGCACGTCGACGCCTTCCGACACCATCCGCACCGCGACCATCCACCGGTCGTTGCTCGCGCTGAACTCGTCGATGCGGTTGGACGCACCGCTGTCGTCGGACAGGACGACAGTCGCCTTCGTGCCCGTGATCTCCCGGATCAGCTTGGCGTAGGCGCGGGCGGCGTCCTGGTCGGAGGCGATGACGAGCGCACCGGCGTCCGGGATGGCCTTCCTGACCTCGGTGAGCCGCTGGTCGGCGGCGCGCAGCACGCTCGGCATCCACTCGCCGCGCGGATCGAGCGCCGTACGCCAGGCCTGACTGATCGCGTCCTTGGTCATCGGCTCGCCGAGCCGCGCGGCGATCTCGTCGCCGGCTTTCGTCCGCCAGCGCATGTTGCCGCTGTAGGAGAGGAAGATGACCGGCCGCACGACGTTGTCGGCGAGCGCCGACCCATAACCGTAGGTGTAGTCGGCGGCGGACCGCCGGATCCCGTCGTTCCCCTCCTCGTACGTCACGAAGGGGATGGGGTTGGTGTCGGACCGGAACGGCGTGCCGGTGAGCGCGAGGCGACGGGTGGCCGGCTCGAACGCCTCCAGACACGCCTCACCCCACGACTTGGAGTCACCGGCGTGGTGGATCTCGTCGAGGATGACGAGGGTCTTGCGCTGTTCGGACCGGTTCCGGTGGAGCATCGGCCGTACGCCGACGCCCGCGTAGGTCACGGCGACCCCGTGGTAATCCCTGCTGAGCGGGCCGGCGCTGTACTCCGGGTCCAGCCGGATGCCTATCCTCGCGGCCGCTTCCGCCCACTGCTTCTTCAGGTGCTCGGTCGGCGCGACCACCGTCACCTGCTGCACGACGTGATGGTGCAGCAGCCAGGAGGCGAGGGTCAGCGCGAACGTCGTCTTGCCGGCGCCGGGGGTGGCAACGGCGAGGAAGTCGCGCGGCTGCTCCTGGATGTACTTCTCCATCGCCCCCTGCTGCCAGGCACGCAGCTTGCTGGCGGTGCCCCATGGCGCACGACCGGGAAAGGCGGGCGACAGGTGGTGGGAGTGGGAGGAGGACGCGGAGGTGGCGGCGGTGGTAGTCACGGTCTCCGGGTTCGTGGGTCGGGCTGCTGAGCCGTGCGGGAAGAAGGACTCGGCTACGTATGACAACCGGGCCACCCTACCGGCGGCCCGGCGGTGTCCAGGTGCGAACGAGGCCGGGTCGGCGGTGGGTGGGATTCACGTCACAGCGCCCGCAGCCGCCGCGCGATGACCGCGACCTCGGACTCCGCACCGGACGCCACGTCGATGACCAGGTCGTACGCCGCATCCTGGTCGCAGTCGGCGAGATCCACGCCGTGCAGCGCGAGGAAGGTCACGGCCGCCAGCCACGCGGCACGCTTGTTGCCGTCGATGAGGGGGTGGTTGGCGGCGATCGCGTGCAGGAGGGCGGCGGCCTGCTCGTGGACGTCGTCGTAGGCAGCCGTGCCGAACATCCGGGCGCGGGGCCGGTGCACGGCGGATGCGAGCAGACCGGGCGCCCGCGCCTCGGGGGCCCGCCCGCCGAACGCGATCCGCGCGATGTCCGTCACCTCGGCGACGGTGAGGTGACGAGTCGGGTGAGTGGGGTCAGTGGGGTGGTGGCTCATTCCCCAAGCCTCCGCAACAGGTCGGCGTGGGCTCCGGCGAGCCGCTCGGCCGCGCCCCGCACCCGCGCCTCCTCCGCACGCAGCCCCGCCCGTACGGCGTCCAGCGCGATGTCCTCCGGCCTACGACCGGTGGCGTCCGCGAGGTCGTCCAGGGCGTGGCTGAGATCCGGGGGGAGGGTGAGGGGCTGCATAGGCAGGGAGGTTAGGAGAAGGACGGTTCAACGGCCACGGGATTTCCGGGTTTCGGGGATCAGGGGTCCCGGGGTTCTGGGTCCCGGGGTTTACCGTCGTCGCTCGCGCAGCCGGGTGGTCACCCATGCCCCGAACAGCGCCACGGCCGCCATCGGCAGGAAGACTGCGACGAAGGCGGCCGGATGCGAGGCTCCACCGACGGTCGCGTCGGTCGCCGCATGGGCCACGGTCCCGCTCCCGCCGCCGAGCGCCGCGAACGCCGCACCCCCCGCAGCCAGCAACAGCGCATTGGACAGACCATCGGCGATCTGCAGCCCGGCGGAGTTGGCCCCCGCCTCCTCGGGGGCCGAGAGCTGGAGCAGCAGCACACTGGTGGAGGAGATGACGAGCCCCATCCCGAAACACCCGAACGCCCAGGCGACGGCCACGGTCCAGGCGGGCACGGAGTGGACCAGCACACTGGGCGCGGCAGCGATCGCGCCGGCCGCCAGCACCATCCCGAGCGCCATCAACCGCTCCCGATACGGCTCCACCCGCGACCGCGACTGCACCCACGACCCCAGCGCCCAAGTAGCGCCCCCGGCGGCGAGCGAGAACCCGGCAAGGGTGGGACTCAGCCCCCGTTCGGTCACCAGCATCAACGGCACGAAGGACTCGGCGGCGATGAACGAGCCGGCGGCGAGCCCGCGCAGCAGCATCACGGACGGCAGCCCCCGGGCCGCCCGCCACGTCCCGCGCGGCAACAGCCCGAGCACGGCGGGCACGAGCAACGCGACTCCGACCGCCCCCGGCAACAACGAGACCGGACGCAGATCCTGAGCGGCGTACTGAAGCAGCCCGGCCCCGAGGGAGATGGCGAGAGCCAGCCGGATCCGCCGCCGATCGAAGGAAGCCGCGGGGACGCCCTCCACGGGCCCACCTGCCCGCCGCCGTATCTGCGGCAGGGCGAGCCCGAGCGGGAGGACGACAAGGATCGGTATCCCGAGGAAGACCCACCGCCACCCGAACTGCTCGGTCACCGTGCCCGCGGCCAGCGGTCCCACGACGGACGGCACGACCCAGCAGGCGGCGAACGCGGCCATGATCGCCGGCCGCAGCCGCTCCGGATAGGCCCGCCCCACGACGACGTACAGAGCGACGATGACCAGCCCGCCCCCGAGCCCCTGCACGGCCCGCCCGAGGATGAACACCCACATGTTCCCGGCGCTCCCGGACAGCACCAACCCCGCCGCGAAAGCCGTGATCCCACTGCTCAACGCCCCGAGCGGCCCCCGCCGGTCCGACCACTGCCCCGCGAACACCATCCCGAACAGGCTGGTGGTGAAGTACCCGGAGAACGCGAACGCGTACAACGACACCCCGTCGAGCTCCCGCGCGGCCACGGGCATGGCGGTCCCCACAGCGGTCGCCTCAAAGGCGATGAGCAGCACGACGGAGACGATCCCGACGCTGAGGGCCCGATAGGAACGCCCGAGAACGCTCTCCTCGACAGGGTCGTATGCGACTGCGACACGGGTGTCGCGAGGTTCCAGGGCGGTCATGGTCGCCAGCGTAAGGTCCACGACCGACGTTGACCCCTGTCGGAAGACGGGACACGACCGGGCCATTGGTCCTACGCCCACGCCCCCGTCTCCCCCGTTTCATGAACGGCGTATGGCAGTCCCGTTGCAGCCCCAGCGATCCCCTTGAGCCCCTCTCCACCCCGCCCGTACGGTCTGCATACCGAGTTCGGAACGGAGTTCGAAACCTCCACCCCGACCTGGCCGTGTGCCCGAGTGGCTTAGGGACTCGCCTGCAAAGCGAGTTACGCGGGTTCGATTCCCGCCACGGCCTCTGACCGGCCCGACCAGACGAAACGAAAGGGCGGCACCCTCGACGGGTGCCGCCCTTTTGCGCGTCCGTCTCAGCACGCCCCACGCGTGAGAAGGTCGACCATGCGGGTATCCATCGACACCCGTCCCGGCGGGACCGCGTGTCAGGCGCACAGGCCGCCGCCCGCCTCGTCCTCGAACACCCCCGGCCAGTACCGTCGGCCGTCGTCCGTGGGGATGCCGGGGGCCGGGGTCGGGTCGCAGGCGACCGGGTCGACCGCGGCCAGGGTGCGTGACATCGCCTCGGCCAGCTGGTCGTAGGCCTCGGTCAGGTCGTGCACCGCGTCCAGGGCCCGCTCGCGCCGTATCAGCCAGAGGGTGAACGCCAGGGTCGAGATGTCCGCGTTGAGCGGGCGCAGGCCGAGGTCCGGCTCGCTCCAGCTCAGCACCGCGCCCGTGACGCCGTCGACGACCAGACTGGTGTCCTCCAGGAGACGGCCCAGGCGGATCAGGCGGTCGGCGTTCGCCGGGAGGTGTGCCCCGGTGCGGCCGCTGTCGTCCTCCGCGCCGTACTCGGCGAGGGTCTGCAGCGGCATGTCCGTCTCCAGCGAGAACCAGACGACCTCCTCCGGCAGGCCCACCTCGCGCAGGAAGCGGCGGGTCGGGGCGTGCGTGAGCGCCTTCGGGAAGTCGACGTCCTCGAAGCGGACGATCTCGCCGGAGCCGAACTCCTCGTCCAGCAGGCGGACCGGCAGGTCCAGGGCCAGGCCGGACCTGGTGCCCGGGCCGGCCACCAGCGCGAGCGGGCGGATCACCGCGGCCAGCTTCCAGAAGAGGCCCGGCTCCTCGCTCGTGCCGCCCGTCCGCTGCGCGCCCGCCTCGAACACCGCCAGCAGCTGGCGGGACGCCTCCGCCACCGCCTTCGGGCCGAGCCGGCCCGCGTAGGAGGCGAACTGGCCGCGCAGGGCCGCCAGTTCGTCCACCGCCGTCGCGCAGCGCACCAGCTTCTCCAGGGAGGGTGCCAGCGGGCGGGTGTCCATCAGGTCGAGGCGGTCGTGCAGGAAGTACGTGGTGGAGATCTCGCCTGTCATCCCGTCGAGCAGGACCGACTCCCTCTCCCGGCCGTCGGCTCCCAGGATTCCGCCTATCACCAGCCGGTCGCGCAGCTGTGCCGCGAGGCGGCCGCCGGGGTCGTCCGTGGAGTCCGCGACCGTGCGCAGCCCGTCCGTGCGCAGCGCCTCGAACGTCAGCAGGCCGCCGTCGCCCGGGACGCCCGGCAGGCCGGGGCCGGTGAGCCAGCGGCGCGTCGGTGCGTGCGTGACGTACGGGTCGAGCTGGTCCTCGGTGAAGGTGATCGTCGTTGTGGCGGTGGTGGTCCTGGTCGTGCCCATCGGGTCCCCCGTGCGGAAAGTTGCGTGCGCCGTCCCACTGCTCCGCAGCCTACGCGGCACCACTGACAACGGCCCTGACCAGCGACAGCACCCAACTCACCCGCCACCGGCCCGCACTGTCGGACGTCAGAGCACCCTCGCGCGTTCCCGTCCCGCCACGATCGCCCCGACCGTCCGCTCCTACGTGAGGTACACGCCGCCGAGGACCACGACCACCGCCGCCAGTACGAACAGCAGGATCCAGCCGAGCAGCTTGCCCACGCTCGGCGGTGGCTCGTACTGGCGGGGCTCCGGCTCGGGCTCGCTCATCGGTCCGTCACCACCGCAGCCTGGGGCCTTATCGGCAGCCGGTTGACCGGGCGGCCGGTGGCCGCGCGGACGGCGGAGGCGATCGCCGCGGGCGAGGTCACCACCGGGACCGCGCTGGCCGCCTTCGCCCCGAAGGGGGCGACCACATCGCGTTCCTCGACCAGTTTGACGATCCGGATGTCCGGCGCGTCCAGGGCCGTGGGCAGCGCGTAGCCGGTGAGGTCGGGGTGGCGGATCAGGCCGCGCGGGGTGCGCAGGTTCTCGGTGAGCGCGATGCCGACGCCCTGCGTCACGCCCGCCTCGATACGGGCGGCGAGCTGCGCCGGGTTCAGGATTCGGCCGACGTCCTGGGCGATCGCGAGTTCCACGACCCGGACCGAGCCGAGCTCGATGTCGACGTCCACGACCGCGCGGATCGCGCAGAACGCGAGGCCGACGAAGGCGTCGCCCTGGCCCGCCGCGTCCAGCGGCTCGGTCGGGTGCGGCCGGCACTGGGCCGTCGCCCACAGCTCCTTGCCGTGCAGTTCCTCCGTGACGGTCGTCGACAGGACGCCGTCGTACGAGGTGATCTTGCCGTCGGTGATCTGGAGCAGTTCCGTGGACATGCCGAACTTGTGCGCCAGGGGCTGCAGGAGCTGGGTGCGGACCATCTTCGCCGCGCGTTCCACCGCGCCGCCGGACACCCAGGTGTGGCGGCCCCGGCAGCCCGCGCCCGCGGGGGGCTGGTCGGTGTCCACGGGGGCCACGTGCACCTCGTCGATGCCGAGCGTCTCCTGGACGATCTGGCGGGCCAGCGTCGTGAAGCCCTGGCCGGTCTCCACCGCCGCGCACAGGACCGTCGCGACGCCGTCCTGGACCTTCACGGTCGCCGTGGAGACCTCGTCGGCGCCCTCCGCGCCCAGCATGTGCACCATGCCCAGGCCGTAGCCCACGCCCCGGCGCACCGCGCCCGGTTCGCCCGCGCCCTCGGGGCCGCCGGGCAGCAGCCACTCCTCCTCGGGCGTGTCCTTGGGGAGCTCCGGGAGGGGGAACTCCTGGACGGCCTGGAGGAGTTCGGCGACGGGGGCCGGGCAGGTCACCGTCTGGCCGGTCGGCAGGACGTCCCCGGTCGCCATGACGTTGCGCAGCCGCAGCTCCGCCGGGTCCACGCCGAGCTTCTTCGCCAGCTTGTCCATCTGCGCCTCGTAGGCGGCGCACACCTGCATCGCGCCCTCGCCGCGCACATGGCCCGACGGCGGGTTGTTCGTGCGGACCGCCCAGCCCTCGATGAAGGCGTTCGGGACGACGTAGGGGCCGCAGGCGAAGGAGACGGCGGCGGCCAGGGCCTCGGCGGAGGTGTCGGCGTACGCGCCCGCGTCCAGCAGGATCTGCGCCTCGACCTTCACCAGCCGGCCCTCGGCGTCGGCGTGGTGGCGGTAGCGCAGCAGCGTCGGGTGGCGGTGGACGTGGCCGAGGAAGGACTCCTCGCGGGTGGCCGTCAGCTTCACCGGGCAGCCGGTCTTCAGGGCCAGCAGGCCGAGGGGGAGCTGGAAGCCCTGGTCCTCGCGGTCGGCCGTCGCGCCGGGCACCCCGGTGACGACGATCTTCACCCGTTCGGGTTCGAGTCCGTAGCAGGCGGCGGCCGTGTCCCGGTCGTTGTGCGGGTCGGTGGAGGCCAGGTACAGCTCCACGCCGCCGTCGGGACGGGGCACGGCGAGGCCGGCCTCGGCGCCGACCGGGGCGGGGTCGGCGCGGCCGATGCGGTACTGGCCCTCGACGACGACCTCGCCGGCCGCGCCCGGGTCGCCGTGGTGCAGCGGGATGTGCCGGATCAGGTTGCCGTCGGGGTGCAGGGGCTCCGCCTCGAAGGCCAGCTCCGGGTCGATCACCGGGTCGAGTACTTCGTACTCGACGATGACGGCGGCGGCGGCCATCCGCGCGGTGTCCGGGTGGTCGGCGGCGACGGCCGCGATGGGCTCGCCGTGGTGGCGCACGACCTCGGAGGCGAACACGGGACGGTCGGCCCTGCCGCGGCCGTGCACCGGGCTGCCCGGCACGTCCTCGTGGGTGACGACGGCCCGTACGCCGGCCATCTCACGCGCGTGGGACGTGTCGATGGACACGATGCGCGCGTGCGGGTGCGGGGAGCGCAGCACGGCCGCCCACAGCAGGCCCTCGGCCCACAGGTCGGCCGCGTACGGGAAGGTGCCCTCGGTCTTCGCGCGCGCGTCGGCGGGCTGCAGGGACGCGCCGAGCCCGTGCGGGATCGGCTCGGGGGCGGGGGCCGCCTCCACGGCGGTCGTCGCGGTGGCTGCTTCGTTGCTCACGCCTGGCCTCCGTCCTGGCCCTGTCCGTACGCCGGGTCATGGGGGTGGGGCTGTGCCGGGTTCTCGAACGCCGACGCGTGGACGCCGCCCGCGCCGGGTCCCGCCTGGTGGGGGATGCGGGCCTCGTCCCCGTCCGTCCCCGCCTCGGCGGCGGCGTGCGCCTCGCGTTCGGCGACGACGTCCTGCACGGCCTGGAGGACGCCCCGGTAGCCGGAGCAGCGGCACAGGTTGCCGCACAGGGCCTGGCGGGCCTCCAGTTCCGACGGCGCCGGGTTGCCCTCCAGCAGGTCGTGCACGGTCATCGCCATGCCGGGCACGCAGAAGCCGCACTGCACGGCCCCGCACTTGGCGAGCGCCCGCTGCACGTCCGAGGGCTGTCCGTCCTCGGCCAGGCCCTCGACGGTACGGACCTCGCTGCCGGCGGCGGTCACGGCCGGCACCAGACAGGAGGCGACGAGCCGCCCGTCCACCTGCACGTTGCAGGCCCCGCACTCGCCCTGCGAGCAGCCGTCCTTGGCGCCCGCGAGGCCGAGGCGCTCACGCAGCACGTAGAGCAGCGACTCTCCGATCCAGGCGTCGGTGACGGGGCGCTCGGAGCCGTTGACGCGCAGCACATAGGCGGCGAGGGGGTGTTCCTCGTGGAACGGCGCCGGGGCGTCCTCGGGCGCCTCCACGGCCTCCGCGGCCTCACCGGACTCGGCGGACTCGGCGGGTTGCGGGGAGGCGACGTCCGGGGCCGCGTCCCGCTCCTCGGTCTCCGCGGCCGGTTCCGTCTGCGCGTCGGGATCCGAGGGGGCGTCGTCGTCGGCGAGGGCGGCCTCGCGGGACTCCGCAGGCTCGTGGGCAGGCTCGTGAGCGGCCTCGTGGGCGTGCTCCGGGTCCCCGTCGGCCTCCGCGGTCCGCTCGGCCTCCGCGGCCTGTCGAGCGGCCTCCAGGGGGCCGTTGGGGGGCACGGTGTACGCCTCGGCCGAGACCTCCGGGGCGAACGCGCCGCCGGGGTGCGTGTGCTGCCCGGTGTGCCCGTGTTCGTGCTGGTGCTCGCCGTGCGATTCGCGCTGGTGCTCGCCCTGCGAAGGGTCACCGTGCGAAGGGTCACCGTGCGAAGGGTCACCGTGCGAAGGGTCACCGTGCGAAGGCTCGGCGCGCGAAGGCTCGGTGTGCGACTGCTGGTGGCCGCCCGGCTCGTGGTGCGAGGGCGCGTGCTCCGGCGCGTGTCCGAAGGCGGGCGCCTCCGTCGCCGCCTGCCGTACGGCCGGGTCGGCCCCGTCCAGGGGCTGTCCCCAGGCCTGGCCCGCGGCGCCCGTCGGGTCGGCCGGGCCCGTCGCCCAGGGCGCGGGCGCGCCGCCTGGCAGGGTGGACGGGGGTGTCCCGCCCCACTGCTCGACCAGAGCCGACGCGGTGAACTCGCCCGACTCGTCGGGCAGTTCGCCGCCCGCGACGGGGATCGACCATTGGCCGGTGACGTCGTGGCCGGGGGCGGGCGCGGACTGCGCTGCGCCCTGGCCGCCTGCCGAGGTGTCCTCGAAGGTCCACTGGCCGGTCGCGCCCGGGTGGTACGAGAACCGGTCGTCGCCGACCGTCTGCGGGGTGCCCTGGGGGGCGGCCCAGTCCGCGCCGCCGGCCGGGGCCGCCCAGGCGGTGTCGTCCGGCTCGGGTGCCACCGCTATCTGCGGCGGCACGTAGCCGTGGCCCGGCGCGGCGAGCGGGCTGTTGCCGCGGCCGGCCAGGAGGGCGTCGATGCCGCCCTCGGGGAGCTTCACGAAGGCGGTCGCGCCGTCGTCGTAGTCCCCCTGGGGCAGCGGGTCCCAGCGGCCGCCGCCCTGCGGCGCGCCCTGGCCCTGCCCGGTCTCCTGTCCGTGCCCTTGGCCGTGGCCCTGTCCGTGTCCCTGTCCGTGTCCGTGCTGGTCGTCGGTCACGACAGTGCCCTCCCCAGTGCTCGTCGGGCCAGCGCGGCGACGGTGCGCCGCAGGTGCAGTACTGCGGGCGGAAGTTCCGGTACGGAGCCGTCCACGCCGGGCACCGGGTCGGGGATGCAGGCGGCGGCGACGTACTCCCCGAAGGCGTTCAGCGCCTCGGGGACGATCGTGCGGTTGTTGTCCCAGTCGATGAGCCGGGCGACCCACTGCTCGGCCTCCAGGGGCCGCAGCGGCATCGGCGCTATGGCGCCCACGGCACACCTGACGCCACGCCGGGCGGGGTCGAGGACCAGCGCCACGGAGGCGACCGCGCGGCCCGGGCCGGTGCGGCCGGTGGCCTTCAGGAAGACCTGCGGGGCGTGCAGCAGCGGCACGCGCACGTAGCCGATGAGTTCGCCGCCGCGCAGCATCTCCATGCCGGCCAGCAGGTGCGACACCGGGATCTCCCGGCGGGCTCCGCCCGAGCCCGCGATGATCAGGGTCGCTTCCAGCGCGGCCAGCACGGGCAGCGCGTCGCCCGTGGGGGCGGCCGAGGCGATGTTGCCGCCCAGGGTGCCCGCGTTGCGGATCTGCGGCGGGCCCGCGGCGCGCGCGGCGGCGGCGAGCGCCGGGATGAGGGCGGCGAAGTCGGGGCGGCCCATGCGCGCGTGCGTGAGTCCGGCGCCGAGCAGCGCGTGGCCGTCCTGGTACTGCCACCCACGGATCTCGCTGATCCGGCCGAGGCCGACGAGCCCGGCGGGCCGCAGTTGCCCGGAGTTGACGGCGGCCATCAGGTCGGTGCCGCCGGCCACCGGCACGGCCGCGGGCATGGCCGCCAGCGCCGCCACGGCCTCGTCCAGCGTTGTGGGCAGCGTGACGGCCTGCGCCGCCTGCGGTGCGTGCGTGCTCAAAACCGGCTGCCCCTTCCCGCTGCCCCACCTGGTCCCACCTGTGTTGCCGTACGGTACGTGCTGACAGGGCGGACGTGGCAACTCTGGCACATCTTCGCAACACCCGAACGCGGGGGTCCGCTAGGAGGCATTCGCCCACCTCACTGCACAGATGGTCCGTTTTCGTACGGCATCACCGGTGCGTGCGAATTGCCACTCTTCGGTGACCCTGCCGGGGTTTTTCCGTGACGCCCGCGATCACCGCTTCGAAGCCCACCCCTTCGAGGCTTCGGGCCTCACCGGTTCGGGGGCGGTCCGTCGATCGGGCGGCCGAGCACGCCGGGCCGCCGCTGCCACGGCCGGGGCCCGGACGGCGGACGGTAGCCGACGCCCAGGGCGTCGAGTCGCCCGTAGTGGGCCTGCATCCGCCGCTCGAAGCCGGCGAAGTCCCGTTCCGCCGGGGCGGGCAGGGCACTCCAGGCGACCTCGGCGAACGCGGCGAGACGGGGGAAGGCCTGGTAGTCCACGCGCGCGTGGTCCTCCATGACCTCCGTCCACAGGTTGGCCTGGGTGCCGAGCACGTGCGCGGCCTCCTGGGGCGTCAACTCCGCGGGTACGGGTTCGAACCGATAGACGTCCTCCAGGGTGCGCGCATAGCCGATCGGCACCGGCTCGTCCGGGCCGCCGTCCTGCCGGTGGTCCAGGTACACGTGCTGCTCGGGGCACATGACGACGTCGTGTCCCGCGCGCGCGGCGGCGATCCCGCCCGCGTACCCGCGCCAGGACGACACGGCCGCGCCCGCCGCGAGCCCGCCCTCCAGGATCTCGTCCCAGCCGATGAGGCGACGCCCGCGCGCGGAGAGCCACTTGTCGAAGTGGCCGATGAACCAGGACTGCAGTTCGTCCTCGTCCGCGAGTGCGAGTTCCTCGATGCGCGCCTGCGCGGTGGGCGACTGCCGCCACTGGTCCTTGAGGCATTCGTCACCCCCGATGTGCACGAACTCCGAGGGGAAGAGATCGAGGACTTCCTCGAAGACGCCCTCGTAGAAGCGCAGGGTGTTGTCAGTGGGGGCGAGTACGTTCGGGTTGATCCCCCAGGTGTCCCAGACGGAGAGGGCGGTGGTGTCCGTGGCGTCGGTGTTGCCGAGTTCCGGATACGCGGCGATGGCGGCCTGCGAGTGTCCGGGCACGTCGATTTCGGGGACGACGCTGATATGCCGCTCGGCGGCGTACGCGACGATCTCCCGGATGTCGTCCTGCGTGTAGAAGCCGCCATGCGGTCTCTCGTCCCACAGAGGTGAGGCGCGATGGCCGAATTTCGTGCGGGTTCGCCAGGAACCGACCTCGGTCAGCCGGGGGTGCCTCTTGATCTCGACGCGCCAGCCCTGATCGTCCGTCAGATGGAAGTGGAAGACGTTGAGTTTGTGCGCTGCCATCAGGTCCAGGTAGCGCAGGACGCCTTCCTTGGGCATGAAGTGCCGGGCGACGTCCAGCATGAGGCCGCGCCAGCGGAAACGGGGGGCGTCCTCGATCGTGACGTGCGGCACGGTCCAGGTGCGGTCCCGGCCGAGCGGGGCTTTGCGGTACGCGTCGGCACCCATCAGTTGCCGCAGGGTCTGGGCGCCCCAGAACACCCCTGCCGCGCTGCCGCCCTCGATGAGGACGCCGCTCCGGTCGCTGACAAGGCGGTACTCCTCGGGGCCGAGCCCGGGGTCCAGTTGGAGCCCGATGCCGTCGCCGTCGGTGTCGTCGAGTTCCCGTCCCTCGTGCAGCGGCAGGCCGGTGGCCTGCCAGAGGACGGTGCGCAGCCAGTGGCCGACGCCCTCGGTCGCGGTACCGGCGTAGATCCGGGAGTGCGCCGTCAGCCGCACCTCGTCGGAGCCGGCGGCGACCCGGCGGGGCACCGGAATCAGTGAGGTCATGGTCAGTCCTTTACCGCTCCGCCCAGCCCCGAGACCAGTCGTCGCTGTACGAGTACGAAGATGAAGGAAAACACGCTCCAGCGCCTGGGGAACGGCTTTCACGAACCCTCTCAGCATCCAGATCGCGAAGGGCGGCGAGAAGGCGATGTGGGGCAGGATCAGCGACCCCAGGGTGTTCAACTGACCGAAGTCCCCCATGAGGAAGAACAACGGGATCGTCAGCGCCTCCACGGGCACCATCCGGGCCACCAGGAACATGATCAGCAAAGTGGTCCGGAAGCGGAACCGGAATCGGGTCACGGCGGTCGCGGCGAGAAACGCGATCACTCCGGAGGCGATCACCACCGTGCCCGCCACGACAACACCGTTGAGGAAGCAGCGGCCGAATTCCTGCTGTCCGAACACCCGCCGGACGGAATCCGGAGAGGGCGCGAGCGTCCATGGCCGCGGCTCGCTCGACTCGATCTCCCCGGCCGGTTCGAAGGCGCTCAGCACCATCCATCGAAGTGCTCTCCTGCCTGGGACCGGGAGCGTTCACCGACGGCCGACTCACCCGGCACGGAGGCATTTCCCATCGGGCTCGTACGGCGCGAGGTGGCTGTTTCGCTCTGCACAGCACGTCGGAGGTCAGGGGCTGGAGCAGCGCTCCAGGAGGTCTTCCGCCATCGGCGCCAGCCCGGCCTCCGCCACCACCCTCGCCTGCGCCATCTCGCCCCCTCATGCTCCCGGCCAGGACACCGTGTGCCGTCCCGAAGGACCATACGTACGACAGCAACACACACGTCCCCCGATCCCACAGCCACCACCCCGACCAGCGACCAGAGGCACACGCGTTCGCATCACCTCCACGCAACGACAAAGGCCCGGAACACGGAAAACGCCAAAGGCCCCCGAAGCGCGTCAGAACGCGCCCCGGGGGCCTCGGAGGACCGGCGGGCTACTTCTTGTCGCCGCCCTTGCCCTTGTCGTCGCCGCCCATGCCCATGGACTCGAAGATCTCCTTGCACATCGGGCACACCGGGTACTTCTTCGGGTCGCGGCCAGGCACCCAGACCTTGCCGCACAGGGCCACGACGGGCGTCCCGTCGAGGGCGCTCGCCATGATCTTGTCCTTCTGGACGTAGTGGGCGAAGCGCTCGTGGTCCCCGTCACCGTGCGACACCTGCGGCGTCGGCTCTACGAGGGTCCCCGTCCCAGTGCCTCGCTGGGGCTGGGTCTCAGGCTCAAGAGTGCTCATGACCACCAAGGGTACTGAAGCTCACAGCCGTCAGTTGAGCGAAGGGTCGTCCGGATACGTCGCCACCATCGCCAGCTCGCTGCGCTGGCGGCGCAGCACCTCGCGCCAGAGTCTCTCGGGGGCGGGCGAGGAGACGTCGCCCGGCTCGGACTCCACGACGTACCAGGCGCCCTCCACCAGCTCGTCCTCCAGCTGGCCGGGGCCCCAGCCGGCGTAGCCGGCGAAGATCCGCAGGGAGCCGAGGGCCGAGGCGAGGAGTTCCGGCGGGGCCTCCAGGTCGACGAGGCCGATCGCGCCGTGCACCCGGCGCCAGCCCAGCGGGGCGCCGTCGACGGCCGTGCCGCCCGGGATGACGGCGACCCCGAGGGCGGAGTCGAGGGACACCGGGCCGCCCTGGAAGACGACGCCGGGTTCGCCGGTGAGGTCCGCCCAGCCCTCCAGGATGTCGCTCACCCCGACCGGCGTGGGCCGGTTGAGGACGACACCGAGGGAGCCCTCCTCGTCGTGGTCGAGAAGGAGCACCACCGCACGGTCGAAGTTCGGGTCCGCCAGGGCGGGCGTTGCCACGAGCAGCCGCCCTGTGAGCGAGGACACCTCGGTCATGCCAGACATGATCCCGCATCTTCCCGTGAAGTGGGGAGGCAATGCGGGCAAGGGCGGGCGGGGCAGGTCGGGCGCACGGGCGCGGTCCGGGCGCACGGACGGCGGGGCGGGACGGCGGTGACCCCTTGTGCCCGGTGGGGAACGGTTCGTGTTGTGACACGGCTATGACGTTCCTGGGCGGTCCTTGGGCTTACGGGACAGGGGTCGACGGCGATTACTCTGTTTCATCTGGCCCTGCCCCCGATCCCGGGCCGAACCAAGGCCCTTGCCCCCAATCCACCATCCATGGAACGCGAGATACATGACCGTCAACGGCTCTGACGACGTACTGCTTGTCCACGGCGGAACCCCGCTCGAGGGCGAGATCCGTGTCCGCGGTGCGAAGAACCTCGTACCCAAGGCCATGGTCGCCGCCCTGCTGGGCAGTGAGCCGAGTCGGCTGCGCAACGTTCCGGACATCCGTGACGTGCGGGTCGTACGCGGCCTGCTGCAACTGCACGGGGTGACGGTCCGTCCGGGCGAGGAGCCGGGCGAACTGGTGCTCGACCCGACCTACGTCGAGAGCGCCAACGTCGCCGACATCGACGCCCACGCGGGCTCCAGCCGGATCCCGATCCTGTTCTGCGGGCCGCTGCTGCACCGCCTCGGGCACGCGTTCATCCCGGGCCTCGGCGGCTGCGACATAGGCGGCCGGCCGATCGACTTCCACTTCGACGTGCTGCGGCAGTTCGGCGCGAAGATCGAGAAGCGGGCGGACGGGCAGTACCTGGAGGCCCCGCAGCGGCTGCGCGGCACGAAGATCCGGCTGCCGTACCCGTCCGTCGGCGCGACCGAGCAGGTGCTGCTGACGGCCGTCCTGGCGGAGGGCGTCACCGAGCTCTCGAACGCGGCCGTGGAGCCGGAGATCGAGGACCTCATCTGCGTACTGCAGAAGATGGGCGCCATCATCGCGATGGACACCGACCGCACCATCCGCATCACCGGTGTGGACAAGCTCGGCGGCTACAACCACGCGGCCCTCTCGGACCGCCTGGAGGCCGCCTCCTGGGCGAGCGCGGCGCTGGCGACCGAGGGCGACATCTACGTCCGCGGCGCCCAGCAGCGCTCGATGATGACGTTCCTGAACACCTACCGCAAGGTGGGCGGCGCCTTCGAGATCGACGACGAGGGCATCCGGTTCTGGCACCCGGGCGGCCAGCTGAAGTCCATCGCGCTGGAGACGGACGTCCACCCCGGTTTCCAGACCGACTGGCAGCAGCCGCTGGTCGTCGCCCTGACGCAGGCCACGGGCCTGTCCATCGTCCACGAGACGGTCTACGAGTCCCGGCTGGGCTTCACCTCGGCGCTCAACCAGATGGGCGCGCACATCCAGCTGTACCGGGAGTGCCTCGGCGGCTCCGACTGCCGCTTCGGGCAGCGCAACTTCCTGCACTCGGCGGTCGTCTCGGGCCCGACCAAGCTCCAGGGCGCCGACCTGGTCATCCCCGACCTCCGCGGCGGCTTCTCGTACCTGATCGCCGCCCTCGCGGCCCAGGGCACCTCCCGCGTCCACGGCATCGACCTCATCAACCGCGGCTACGAGAACTTCATGGAGAAGCTCGTGGAACTCGGCGCGAAGGTCGAACTCCCGGGCAAGGCACTGGGCTGAGGCCTCGGCCGGGGCCGGCGAAATCCGGCCCGGCCGGCGCTTGAGGCCATTTCTAGGCGCAACCACGAGGGGGCGGCACCCGGAATCCCGGGTGCCGCCCCCTCGTATGGCCTACGGCGCTCTCAGCGGAGCGTCACTTGCCCTTGGCCGCTTCCTTGAGCTTCGAGCCCGCGGAGACCTTCACGCTGTAGCCGGCCGGGATCTGGATCGGGTCGCCGGTCTGCGGGTTGCGCGCGGTGCGAGCGGCACGGTGGGTGCGCTCGAAGGTCAGGAAGCCGGGGATGGTGACCTTCTCGTCGCCCTTGGAGACGATGTCGCCGACGACCTCGGCGAACGCGGCCAGCACTGCGTCGGCGTCCTTGCGGGTCACCTCGGCGCGGTCGGCCAGCGCGGCCACCAGCTCACTGCGGTTCATGTTGTTACTCCCGTGTTCTTCTTGCCGTTGAGGCGTGCCACGCGGCGGAGCCGCATGTGGGGCACAGCGAAGTCGTTGTGCTCGCGCCCAGAGACGCATCCTGCCCCTACCTGCGGCGGGAAAGCCAATCCGGCACCCGCACTCAGGCGTGAGACAACCCATGTGTGTCACACGAAGGGGGCCAGGGCCTGTCCGGCCGATCATGCCGCAGACGCGGGGTGCAGCACGCACATCTGCGGCGGAGGGACGCCGTCGCTTTCCTGCGACTTGATCCGCCGGACAGGCCCTGGCTCGGCGCAACCCTAGAGGGCGGGTCGCGGCGCGAGGTTCCGCGACGCGCCGTTGCGGGGCCGTCGTGGCGAGCCTCACAGCCGCACCGGCCCCGCACCTTACGCACCGGAGCCTACGAGGCCGACGCGCCGACCGCCTTCGCGGCGTCCCGCACCGCACCCGCCACCGCGCCGGCGACCTTGTCGTTGAAGACGCTCGGGATGATGTAGTTCGCGTTCAGCTCGTCGTCGCTCACGACGTCGGCCAGGGCCTTCGCGGCCGCGAGCATCATGTCGGTGTTGACCGTGCGGGACTGCGCGTCCAGCAGGCCGCGGAAGACGCCCGGGAAGACCAGCACGTTGTTGATCTGGTTGGGGAAGTCGGAGCGGCCGGTGGCCACGACGGCGGCCGTCTGGCGGGCGATCGCCGGGTCCACCTCGGGGTCCGGGTTCGCGAGCGCGAACACGATGGCGTCCTCGGCCATCGCGGCCACGTCGGCCCCGTCGAGGACGTTCGGGGCGGAGACGCCGATGAAGACGTCCGCGCCGCGCACGGCCTCCTTCAGGGTGCCGGTGAGGCCCTCGGGGTTGGTGTTGTCGGCGATCCAGCGCAGCGCCGAGTCGGGGGCCGCGTCGACGAGGTCCTCGCGGTCCGCGTGGACGACGCCGTGGATGTCGGCGACGACCGCGTTCTTCACGCCGGCCGCGAGCAGCAGCTTGAGGATGGCCGTGCCGGCCGCGCCGGCGCCGGACATGACGACCCGGACGTCCCCGATGCCCTTGTCCACGACACGCAGGGCGTTCGTGAGGGAGGCGAGGACGACGATCGCGGTGCCGTGCTGGTCGTCGTGGAAGACGGGGATGTCGAGGGCCTCGCGCAGGCGGGCCTCGATCTCGAAGCAGCGCGGGGCGGAGATGTCCTCGAGGTTGATGCCGGCGAAGCCCGGGGCGATCGCCTTGACGATCGCGACGATCTCGTCGGTGTCCTGGGTGTCCAGGCACAGCGGCCAGGCGTCGATGTCGGCGAAGCGCTTGAAGAGGGCCGCCTTGCCCTCCATGACCGGCATGGCGGCCATCGGGCCGATGTTGCCGAGGCCGAGGACGGCGGAGCCGTCCGTCACGACCGCAACGGTGTTGCGCTTGATGGTCAGACGGCGGGCGTCCTCGGGGTTCTCGGCGATCGCCATGCAGACGCGGGCCACACCCGGCGTGTAGATCATCGAGAGGTCGTCACGGTTGCGGATGGGGTGCTTGGACTGCATCTCGATCTTGCCGCCGAGGTGCATCAGGAACGTACGGTCGGAGACCTTGCCGAGGGTGACGCCCTCGATGCCGCGCAGCTGCTCGACGATCTCGTCGGCGTGGGCGGTGGAGGTGGCGGCGATGGTGACGTCGATGCGGAGCTTCTCGTGCCCGGAAGCGGTGACGTCGAGGCCGGTCACCGAGCCTCCGTGGGACTCGACGGCCCCGGTGAGCTGGGAGACCGCGGTACCGCTCGCGGGCACCTCCAGCCGGACCGTCATCGAGTAGGAGACGCTGGGCGCCGTTGCCATGGCCGACTTCCTCTGCACTGCTGGGTCGCGGGTTTGCCGTCCGATCGTCGCACCTACCGACGAGTACGTGAAAGCCGCCCTGGATTGCGATCGTTTTGTTCTCAATAAAAGAGGCCCACATCACACGCGGTGATGTGGGCCTCTCCTGCGTTCATGACACCGACCCGCCATGCTCGCCTCGCGGCAAGTGGTCGCTCGTAGCGACGAAGGTTGGGCCCGGGGGCTTGGATCGAGCCGGTGTCACACCCAGGCTAACAAACGGATCCCCGATCGCCATTCCCGTCCGGGGAGTTCACAGGAAACCGTCGGCTGTTCAGTCCCGCAGGAGGTCCGGCACGCCGACCGCGTCCGGCTCGTCGCGGTCCCCGGAGACGACCGTGAGCTGCTGCGTGGCCCGGGTGAGCGCCACGTACAGCACGCGCAGGCCCGCCGGGCTCTCGTCCGCGATCTCCGCCGGTGAGACGACGACCGTGGCGTCGTACTCCAGGCCCTTGGCCTCCAGGCTGCCGAGGGCCACCACGCGGTCGCCGAGCCCGGCGAGCCAGCGTCTGGCCTCCTCGCGGCGGTTCATGGCGACGACGACGCCGACGGTGCCGTCGACCCGGTCCAGGAGCCGCTCGGCCTCGGCGCGGACGGTCGACGCCAGGGTGTCGGTGACGGCCGTGAAGCGCGGTACGACCCCCGTCGACCTGACCGCCGACGGGGACTCGGCACCCGGCATGGCCAGCGCCAGCACCTTCGCGGCCAGCTCGGCGATCTCGGCCGGGTTGCGGTAGTTCACGGTGAGCTGGAAGCGGCGGCGGGGGCGGGTGCCGAGGGCCTCGTCGCGGGCCTCGGCGGCCTCGTCGGGGTCGGACCAGGAGGACTGGGCCGGGTCGCCGACGACCGTCCAGGTGGCGTGCCGGCCGCGGCGGCCGACCATGCGCCACTGCATCGGCGTGAGGTCCTGCGCCTCGTCGACGATGACGTGGGCGTACTCGACGCGCTCCTGCGCGAGCCGCTCGGCGCGCTCGCGCTGCGACTCCTCGCGTACCGGCATCAGCTCCTCCAGGCCGGTGAGCTGGTCCAGCGGGTCGAGTTCGCGGCGCTTCCTCGGGCGCACCGGGGCGCCGAGGATCGACTGGAGCTCGTCGAGCATGGCGATGTCGTGCACGGAGCGGCCGTCCCGCTTGAGGGAGCGGGCGACCCTGCGGACCTCGCCGGGGTTGAGGATGCGGCGGGCCCAGCGGCCGAGCCGCCGTTCGTCGGCCATGGCCGCCAGGACGGCCTGCGGGGTCAGCTCGGGCCACCAGGCGTCGAGGAAGGCGATGAAGGCGTCCTCGGTGGTCACGTCCTCGTCGAAGGAGGAGCGCAGCTCGGCGGCGAGCTCGGGGTCGGTGTGCCGGCCGGCCGCGCCGGAGCGCTCCCACAGGGCGTCCAGGAGCAGCTTGCGGGCGCGGGGGCGCAGCAGGTTCACGGGGGCGGTGCCGCTGAGGGCGCTCTGCCGGATCCGGTCCAGGTCGGCGGCCTCCAGCTCCAGCCGGCGGCCGAAGGCGACGACCCGCAGACGGGTGGGGGTGACGCCGGCTCCGGAGGGGCCGGCCGGGGGCTCGTCGAAGCTGAGCTGCCCCGCGCCCTGGCCGCCACTGCCACTGCCGGCGTTGGCGTTGGCGCCGGTCTCCAGTGCGCCGCGGGCCGCCTTCCGCAGCACCTTCAGCATGCGGTACGAGCCCTTGGCGCGGGCCACCGCCGGGGAGTCGTACAGGGTCGCCTCGGCGCCGTCGACGAGGGAGCCGATGGCGCGGATGGCGACCTGGCCCTCCTCGCCGAGGGAGGGCAGCACGCCCTCGGTGTACGCCACCAGCAGCGGGGTGGGCGAGACGATGAGGATGCCGCCCGCGTACCGGCGCCGGTCCTGGTAGAGGAGGTAGGCCGCCCGGTGCAGGGCGACGGCCGTCTTCCCGGTCCCCGGGCCGCCCTCGACGTAGGTGACGGAGGCGGCGGGGGCGCGGATGACGAGGTCCTGCTCGGCCTGGATGGAGGCGACGATGTCCCGCATGGTGTGGCTGCGGGCCTGCCCGAGGGCGGCCATCAGGGCGCCGTCGCCGATGACGGCGAGCTCGTCGCCGTCCAGGGACGCCTTCAGCTCGGGACGCATCAGGTCGTCCTCGACGCCAAGGACCCGGCGCCCCTTGGAGCGGATCACGCGACGCCGTACGACGCGCCCCGGGTCGACCGGGGTGGACCGGTAGAAGGGGGCCGCCGCCGGCGCCCGCCAGTCGATGACCAGCGGGGCGTACTCGGAGTCGAGGACGCCGATCCGGCCGATGTGGAGCGTCTCGGCGATGTCGGCGGTGTTGTCGGGCCTGACGGCGCCCTCCGCGGGCTCCACGGCGGTGTAGGCGCCGTCGGGGCCCTTCTTGCCGTCCTTGCCGAGGAGGAGGTCGATCCGCCCGAACAGGAAGTCCTCGAACTCGTTGTTGAGCCGGTTGAGGTGGACACCCGCGCGGAACACCTGCGCGTCCCGCTCGGCGAGGGCGCCGGGCGTGCCGACCTGACCGCGCTGGGCCGCGTCGTTCATGAGGAACTCAGCCTCGTCGATCTTCTCCTCGAGGCGGCGGTACACCCGGTCGAGGTGTTCCTGTTCCACGCTGATCTCTCGGTCCCGCACCGAATCCGGTGCGGCTTCCTGGACCGATACGACCGCGGTTTCCTGCTGTGCCTGAGCGGCCACCGGGCCCCCTTCTGACGTGCTGGGCAGCCGTCAACCGTACGCGAAGGGGGCCGGTGAAGCTACGCGTCGACCTGGACGAGCTTCTTGCCGTCGAAGGTCATGACCTCGAAGTGGTCGATCTCGTTCGGGGCGAAGGCCGCGCCGCCGACGACGTAGAGCGGGTTCTTCGCCTGTTCGGTCTTGGCGCCCGGCAGGCCGTAGCCCCACTCCGGGACCGACCAGGAGGAGACCGTCTCGCGCTCGCCGTTCTTGCCGACGGCGATGAGCGAGCACTTCTCCGGGCCCGTCACGTTCTTCAGCTCGACGCCGATCTCCGTGCCCCACGCCTTCTCGCCCATGGCGACGGTCGCGGAGACCTTGGAGGCGGGGTCGGTCGACGACACCCGGTCGGAGAGCGTGTCGAACGTCGACTTGGCGGCGTTGGCGGACTTGGGTGCGCTCGCCTCGGTCCCCTTGGTCCCGCTGTCGCCGCCGGTCGCCGCCAGCACCGTGAGCGGGCCGCCGATGATCAGCGCGGCCGCGGCCGCCACGAGGAAGAAGGAGCGGCGGCGCTTCAGCGCCCGGCGCTCGGACACCTCGTCGACCAGCCGTTCCGCGAGGCGCGGGCTGGGGCGGGCGGACAGGGAGTCGCCGATCGCGGGTGTGCCGGTGCCCGGCAGGTCCGCGAGGGCGGCCAGCATGGGTTCCATGCCGGCGAGCTCGTCCAGTTGCTGAGCGCACCACTCGCAGCCCGCGAGGTGCATCTCGAAGGCGGTCGCCTCGGCGTCGTCGAGGATGCCGAGGGCGTAGGCGCCGACGGTCTCGTGTTCGCTCGGGCTCGGAGATCCCACTGATCCCTGCATGGGGCCAGACATACCCGAACCACCTGCTCCGAATCCCCCGTAACCACTCATCACGCCGTCACCCCCCGCTCCTCAAGAGCCAGCTTCATCGACCGCAGGGCATAGAAGACCCGTGAGCGCACGGTGCCGCTGGGTATGCCCAGCGTCTCGGCCGCCTCGTTGACGGTACGCCCCTTGAAATACGTCTCGACGAGCACCTCCCGGTGAGCCGGGGTCAGGTCGTCGAGCGCGTCGGACAGCGTCATCAGCCACAGCGCCTTGTCGATCTCGTCCTCCGCAGGAATGACCTCCAGCGGCGACGGGTCGACCTCCTGCGGCCGGGCCTGCCGGCTGCGGTGGCCGTCGATGACGATGCGGCGTGCGACCGTCACCAGCCAGGGGCGTACCGATCCGGTCGCTCGATTGAGCTGACCGGCGTTCTTCCAGGCACGGATGAGCGTCTCTTGTACGACGTCCTCGGCACGCTGCCGGTCTCCGGCAACCAGGCGCAGGACATACGCAAGCAGGGGTCCGGCATGCTCCCGATACAGAGCACGCATCAGCTCCTCGTCAGGTTCCGAGGGCTGGGACATGCGATGTCGGGCCCTCGATCCACGTTCATTGGCCACGGCCGCATCCTTGCGCACGCCCACCTCCGGTGTCCGGGGGTTCCCCCAGTCGGTCGCTCGACGACGGGTACGGAAGCGGGGTGTTGAGTGTTCAAACCGCGGGGAGACTTTTCTTCCGGGTGTCATGACGAGGGGGACATGGCGGCACATTCCCACCCCGTTTTCTTTACATTTTCGCCACACCGACAAGATCGGGCCGACTGCCCGGGGCGCGACGCGGGTAAACGACGTGTAATCGAAATCACTTCATCGGTTGGGCCGACCCGACTCCACGAAAGCCGCATACCAGACAGGGCAGTTGGCGAGCGGTGGGAGAAGCGACGGCGCGTCAGGTCCGCGCGAGGGCCGCCGCGCGCCGACGATGCCGGGCGACCCGCTCCCGGTTCCCGCAGACCTCACTGGAACACCAGCGGCGCCGGCGGCCCCGGGACGTGTCGACGTACACGATCGGGCAGTTGTCCCCCGCGCACTGCCGCAGCGCCGCCCGGGCGGCGGGATCGGTCAGCAGCTCCACCGCGTCCCGGGCCACGGCGGCGAGCAGCGCGGCGCACTCCGGCGGACCGTCCAACGCCCGCACGAGCGCGCCGTCTTCGCCGCGCACGGCACGGGGGGTCGGAGGCGCGGCCCGGGCGACCTCGTTGACGCGGGCGAGGGCGAGGTCGTACGACCCGGCGTCGCCCCGGGCGAGCCAGCCGTGCACCAACTGGCCGACGGTGCGGCGCAGTTCCCGGAAGGCCGGCGGCCAGGACGCGTCGGCGTGGCCGAGCGGGGTCCCCGGCGGGACGAGCCCGCAGCCGCGGATCCACGCATCCAGCGGCGCGACGGCGTCGAGCCGTTCGAGGGGGTGCGCGGTCGCGAGCAGGTCGAGACAGATCCGTCCGGCATCGAACCGCAGCTCGTCCATGCGCGTGTCACCGCCAGCCGAGAGGCACTCCTGAGGAAACCGTTCTTCTTCACAGTGCCAGTGCCGGGTGCGGTGCACCAGCCCGTTGGGGGTCCCCCCTCTGGGGGAGTTTGAGGACGAGGCCCTTTCGGGGCCGAAGCGGAGGCCCGGGGGCGGCAGCCCCCGGGGACGGCCACACCGACCCCGGGTGCGGGACAATGTGCCTACGTGTCCGCGTACTTCGCGTCCGCTGCCGGGTCCAGCGCCAGCCGGTACCCCCGCTTCACCACCGTCTGGATCAGCTTCGGCGCCCCGAGGGCCGTCCGCAGACGGGCCATCGCCGTCTCGACGGCATGCTCGTCACGCCCCGCCCCCGGCAGCGCCCGCAGCAGGTCCGACCGCGGCACGACCCACCCCGGCCGCCGCGACAGCGCCCGCAGCAGCGACATCCCGGCCGGCGGCACCGGCTTCAAAGACCCGTCCACCAGCACTGCGTGTCCCCGGATCTCCACCCGGTGCCCGGCGATCGGCAGCGCCCGGGCCCGCCCCGGCAGCTCCTGGCACAGCAACTGCACCAGCGGCCCGAGCCGGAACCGCTCAGGGGAGACGGTGTCCACGCCCCGCGCCTGCAGCGGCAACGCGGTGACCGGCCCGACGCAGGCGGGCAGCACATCGTGGTGGAGGGCGGCGAGCAGCTCGGCCAGCAGCCCGCGCTCCTCGGCCCGCGACAGCAGGGACGCGGCCGCCGGCGCGCTGGTGAAGGTGATGGCGTCCAGTCCACGCGAGACGGCGGCGTCGAGGAGCCGGTCGAGCGGCGAGACGTCCTCCGGCGGCATCCACCGGTAGACGGGCACCCCCACCACCTCCGCGCCCGCGGCCCGCAGCGACTCCACGAACCCCGGCAGCGGCTCGCCGTGCAGCTGAACGGCGACCCGGCGCCCGTCGACGCCCTCCTCCAGCAGCCGGTCGAGCACCTCGGCCATGGACTCGCTCGACGGCGACCACTCCTCCGTCAGCCCCGCGGCCCGGATGGCGCCCTTGACCTTGGGCCCGCGGGCCAGCAGCTCGACGCCGCCGAGCCGGGCGAGCAGCTGCTCGCCGAGCCCCCAGCCGTCGGCGGCCTCGACCCAGCCGCGGAAGCCGATGGCGGTGGTGGCCACCACGACGTCCGGCGCCTGGTCGATGAGGTCCTTGGTGGCGGCGAGCAGCTCGCCGTCGTCGGCGAGCGGCACGATCCGCAACGCGGGCGCGTGCAGCACCGCCGCCCCGCGCCGCTGGAGCAGCGCGCCGAGCTCCTCGGCCCGGCGCGCGGCCGTCACGCCCACGGTGAAGCCCGCGAGGGGCCCGTGTTCGACGCCGCCCTGGGGGCCGGAGGCCGGTTGTTGCTGTTCCTCGTACATAGCCCTCGTCCCGCACTCAAGTCGCGTGTACACCTACACGCCGACGAGCCTGTCAACGGTGCGTGACAGGCTCGGTTCGGCTACATGTCGCCAGTGTTACGTCACACCTCGGCGTAGCTGAGCTGCGGCTTCGCCTCGGATGCCGAGCTTGATGCCGTCACCCGGCCCGCCGAACGGCGAAGGTATACGGCCCAGGTGACCACGAAGCACACCGCGTAGAAGGCGAGGAAGGCGACGAAGGCGCCGGTTCCGGAGCCGTAGGAGAGGAAGGACTGCCGGAAGGCCATGTTGATGCCGACCCCGCCGAGCGCGCCGACCGCCCCGATGAGCCCCATGGAGGCGCCGGACAGCCGCCGCCCGTAGGCAGCCGCCTCTTCCCCTTCGAGCCCCTTGGCGACGGCCTTCGCCTGGAAGATGCCCGGGATCATCTTGTACGTCGATCCGTTGCCGAGCCCGGTGAGGACGAACAGCACCACGAAGACGGCGACGAAGAGCGGCAGCGACTTCTGCATGCTGGCGAAGACCAGGACGGCGGTGGCGGCGGCCATGCCGACGTAGTTGTACAGGGTGATGCGGGCGCCGCCGTAGCGGTCGGCGAGCCAGCCGCCGACGGGGCGGATGAGGGAGCCGAGCAGCGGGCCGATGAAGGTGAGGTAGGCCGCCTGGAGGGGCGTCCGGCCGAACTGGTTGGTCAGCACCTGCCCGAAGGCGAACGAGTACCCGATGAACGACCCGAACGTCCCGACGTAGAGGAAGGACATGATCCAGGTGTGGGCGTCCTTCGCGGAGTCGATCGCGGCGCCGGTGTCGTTCTTCACAGACGCGAGGTTGTCCATGTACAGCGCGGCGAGGATCGCGGCGAGAAGGATCAGCGGGATGTAGATCCCGAGCAGTACGCGCGGCCCGCCGCTCGCGCCGATGACGGCGAGGGCGATCAGCTGGATGACCGGCACGCCGATGTTGCCGCCGCCCGCGTTGAGGCCGAGCGCCCACCCCTTCTTACGCAGCGGGAAGAAGGCGTTGATGTTGGTCATCGAGGAGGCGAAGTTGCCGCCGCCGATGCCCGCCAGCAGGCCGACCAGCAAAAACGTGGTGAAGGAGGTCCCGGGCTTCATCACCGCGAACGCGGCGATCGTGGGGATCAGGAGCAGACCGGCGGAGATGATCGTCCAGTTCCGGCCGCCGAAGATCGCGACGGCGAAGGTGTACGGCACCCGCACGACCGCCCCGACCAGCGTCACCATCGACGTCAGCAGGAACTTGTCGGCCGGGGTGAGGCCGTACTTCGGGCCCATGAAGAGCACCAGCACGGACCACATCGTCCAGATCGAGAAGCCGATGTGCTCGGAGAGGACGGAGAAGAGCAGGTTACGGCGGGCGATCTTCTCGCCCTTGTCGTTCCAGAAGGTCTCGTTCTCCGGGTCCCACTCCTCGATCCAGCGACTCCCCTTCTTCACGGGGGACGGGGGTGCGGGGGCTGTACTCGGGGCTGTCATGACGCCTCCACGGTGCTCCGGGACTCGGGCGGTTCGGGGGGATGAGCGGTGATGAGTCCCGAAGGTAGGGAGGGCGCGTTTCCGGGCTGTGGCTGTGGGTGACCGGAAAGGAACGTTGCTCTCACCTTGCGCGGGGGCCCGGTGAGAGGTTTTGGGGAGGGCTCAGCGCGGCGGCTGCTGCCCGTAGGAGCCCGGGCCCTGAGGCGGATACGGGGCCGGGGGCTGCTGCGGATACTGCTGGGCCTGCGGCTGGGGGTACGGCTGAGGATGCGGCTGCGGGTACTGCTGGGGATACGGCTGCTGCCCGCCGTACGGTCCCGGCTGCTGGTGGGGCTGGGCGTGCGGCTGGGGTTGGGCGTGGGGCTGGGGCTGCTGCGGGGGCTGCTGCTGTCCGTAGCCGCCGGCGGGCGTCGGGGCGGCGGTGCCGTACGGGCCGCCGTACTGAGCGCCGTAAGGGCCCGGTGCCGATGCCGGGAGGCCGCCGCCGTACGGGCTCTGGCCGTATGCGGCCATCGCGCCCGGCGGGAGGTAGCGCACCCGCCCGGTCTCGTCGGTCACCGGCGCGAAACCGGCGGCCCGCAGCCGGGCGGCGAACTTGGCGTTGCGGTGCCGGGTGACGACGAAGCCGATGCCGAAGACGCCCATGAGGACGACCCAGGTGACGGCGGCGGCGATGAAGTCGGTGTTCGTGCCGCCGAGCCGGACACCGAGGATCGCGCAGCCCGCGGTGACGCCCAGCGCGCCGTACCCCATGCGCTTCTCGGCGTGTCTGCCGGTGAGGTCGAAGTTGATGCGCGCCTTCAGCAGCTCGAAGGCGTCCGGCACGACGGGCGGCACGGAGACGCCGTCGGAGGCGTTCGGGTACTGCGCCCAGTTCTGCGCGGCACGCGCGCGTGCCTGCGGGGCGGGGTCGGGGACGATCAGCATCTTCAGCGCGCTGCCCCGCGAGCCGCCCTGCCGGACGTCCGCGTACTCGTAGCCGAACTGCTGCGCCACGAAGGCGAGCCGGGCCAGCTTCTTCACGGAGGCCATGGGGCTGGTGAGCTCGACGGGCTCGCCTCCCGCCATCAACCGCAGCATGTTCTGCACCTGCCGCTTGCTCACCGGCGCTCATCTCCCCCTCAGCCGGACAACTGTTCACTTGCGCAACGCCCAGGCAGTCTTCCACACCCCCTCGACCCCGGAAATCGTCGGCCGACACGCTTTGACCTGCCCTTTACGACCCCACGCGCGCCGGCGAACTCCCCGACGGGGACGGCGCGCCTCAGGCGCGGCGCGCTCCCCCTCGACCGTCCGGCCACAGCCGGGGCCTGCGGCGGGCCGCCAGGTCCTCGACCCAGCCGAAGCAGACGACGCAGGCCGCGGTGAGGAGCCAGATGAACGGCAGTTGCGGCCACGGGCTCTCCAGAACCCAGGGGGTGTTGGCCTCCAGCCACGGGATGCCCCACAGGCGGTCCCACAGGGCCTCCACGATGCCGATGCACAGGTTGTGCCACAGGTAGATCGTCACGGCACGCGAGTTGAGCAGGGTGATCAGCCGGTCCCAGCGGCGCAGCCGGGCCGGCCACTCGGTCCAGGACGGACTGATGTGCAGAAGCAGCAGGACCGCCGCGAACGACCACAGGGACTGGGCGAACGGCATGTCGTCGAGGTCGTGGCCCTCCCTCAGGTGGTGCCCCAGGGCGTACCAGAGACCGACCCCGCCGACGGCCGGCGCCAGCGACGGGACGACGTAGCGGGGCAGCCGGCGCAGGATGCCCTCCTGGTGCGCCATGCCCAGCAGCCAGCACGCGCCGAACGCGCCGAAGTCGCTGAGGTTGGCCTCCAGCCGCCAACTGGGCGCCGACAGCGCCCCGAACTCCAGGGCGGCGGACAGCGCGACCGGCGCGAGGATCGTCGGCCAGGGCAGCCGGCGCAGGGCGCGCAGCAGAAGCGGGGAGAGCAGCACGAACCAGAGGTAGGCGCGGATGTACCAGAGGGGTACGGCCATGTCGACGGCCCAGTCGTCGCCGATCAGCCCCTGCACACCGGGCAGGCCGTCGCCGTACGGCGGGTCGCTCAGCGGCAGGATCCAGTAGCCGAGGTGCAGCCACCACCAGCCGGGGTGCCCCTCGTCGTCCGGACTCCAGCCCGCCACCACCATGCCCGTCACGCCGACCGCGCCCAGCAGCCACAGCGGGGGCAGCAGTCGGCGCAGCCGGCCCCGTACGACTTCCAGCGCGGGGCGTCTGGCCAGCGAGCGGGCCATGAGATTGCCGGCGAGGGCGAACATCACGCCCATGGAGGGGAAGACGATGGGCAGCCAGGCCCAGCCCATCAGGTGGTAGAAGACGACACGGAAGAGGGCGATGCCCCGGAGAAGATCGAAGTAGCGGTCACGACCGCCACCCGGCTTCTTCCCGCTCTTGGACTCGTTCTGTGTCTCGCTCTTCGTCTCGTACTCGGCTGCCGTGCCGGTCGTGCTTTCGATCTCGGTTTCGGGCATGGGCTGGGTGTCCGTGGGTTGGGTGTCCGTGGGTTGGGTGTCCGTGGGTTGGGTGTCCGTGGGTTGGGTGTTCATCGGGCCGTTCCTCCGTCCATGGCCGGCGTCGGGGCGCCCGGGGGTGCGGCCACCTGGCCCTTGCGGCGCAGTTTCTGCCAGCGCAGCCGGCCGCCGGTGAGGGCGGTGATCCAGGACTGCAGCAGGACGATGTACATCAGCTGGCGGTAGAGGAGTTGCTGGAGCGGGAGGGAGATGAGGGGGGTGAGGCGTTCGCGGTCCAGGATGAAGGCGTAGGCCGCGCAGCCCGCCTGGACGGCGAGGACGCCGAACCAGGCCGCGATGGTCTTGCCGGTCGGCCCGAAGAGCAGGCCGTAGACGAGGAAGAGGTCGATGAGCGGGGCGAGGAGCGGGGCGACGACCATGAAGAGCGAGACGAGAGGGAGGCCGACGCGGCCGAAGCGCCCGGAGGGGCCCCGCTCGACCAGCGCCCGGCGGTGCTTCCAGATCGCCTGCATGGTGCCGTAGCACCAGCGGTAGCGCTGGGACCACAGTTGCTGGACGGACTCGGGCGCCTCGGTCCAGGCACGCGCCTTCTCCGCGTACACGACATGCCAGCCGTCCCGGTGGATGGCCATGGTGATGTCGGTGTCCTCGGCGAGGGTGTCGTCGCTCATGCCGCCGACCCGGTCCAGCGCGCTGCGGCGGAACGCGCCGACGGCCCCCGGGATGGTGGGCATGCAGCGCAGGACGTCGTACATGCGGCGGTCGAGGTTGAAGCCCATCACGTACTCGATGTGCTGCCAGGCGCCGATGAGGGTGTCCTTGTTGCCGACCTTGGCGTTGCCGGCGACGGCGCCGACCTTCGGGTCCGCGAACGGCTGGACGAGTTCGCGGACCGTGGAGGGCTCGAAGACGGTGTCGCCGTCCATCATCACGATCAGGTCGTGCCGGGCGCCCGCAATGCCCCGGTTGAGCGCGGCGGGCTTGCCCGCGTTGAGCTGGCGGACGACACGGACGCCGGGCAGGTTCAGGTCCTCGACGATGCGGGCGGTGCCGTCGCTTGAGCCGTCGTCGATGACGAGGATCTCGATCGGGTGCTCGCTCTTCATCAGCGAACGCACCGTGTTCTCGATGCACTTGGCCTCGTTGTAGGCCGGGACGAGCACCGACGCGGGTTCGGTGACGGGCGCGTCGGAGCCCCAGACGAAGCCCTTGCGGCGGGTGCGGCGGGTGTGGATCGCGGACAGCAGCAGCATCAGGCCGAAGCGGGCGAAGACGAGGACGCCGATGACGGCGAGGCCGACGACCAGGACGCCGGTGATGTCGTCGGAGGCCTCGACCAGGAAGACCCAGGCCTTGCCCTTCCACAGATCGAGCCCGGTGACCGGGGTGTGCGCGCTGGGGGCGCGCAGGGCCTCGGTGAGGTTCTCGAACGTGTAGCGCTTCGCCTGGAGTTCGGGGAGGTAGGCGTCGAGGGCCTGGACCGTCTGGTGACGGTCGCCGCCGGAGTCGTGCATGAGGACGACCGCGCCCTTGCCGTGCTGCGGCGTGGCGTTGCGGATGATCTGCCGCACGCCCGGCCGCTGCCAGTCCTCGCTGTCGGCGGTGGTGAAGACGGTGAGGTAGCCGCGGGTGCCGACGTACTCGGTGACCGGCCAGGACGCGTCGTCGAGGGCGTCCGCGGTGGAGGAGTAGGGCGGCCGGAAGAGGGACGTCCGGATGCCCGCCGCGCCCGCCAGGGCCAACTGGTTCTGGGTGAGCTCCCAGTCGATGCGCTTCTTCGACTGGTAGGACAGGTCGGGGTGGTTGAAGGTGTGCAGCCCGATCTCGTGCCCCTCGTCCACCATCCGCCGGACCAGGTCCGGATAGCGGGAGGCCATGGTGCCGGTGATGAAGAAGACGGCGTGCGCGTGGTGCTTCTTCAGGACGTCGAGGACCTCGGGGGTCCACTTGGGGTCGGGGCCGTCGTCGAAGGTGAGCACGATCTTGTGGTCGGGCACGTCCAGGCTGGTCTGGCGGCCGCTGCGGGTGTCGACGACCGGGCCGCCGTCGAGGATCTTCTCCGGCACCTTGTCGGCGGCGGCCTCGGGGTGGATGCGGTAGTCGGCGAGGATCTCGCTGTGCACGTAGCCGCGCAGCATCAGCATCGCCATCATCGCGAGCAGCACGAGCAGGGGCAGCAGGTGGCGCAGCCGCAGCGGCACCAGACGCTTGCGTTGGGGCGGCGCCGCCCCGTGCGCGGCCCCGCCGCCGCCGTGTCCCACGGCCCGCCCGCGCCGCGCCCCCGACCGCCGGCCGGCCCGCCGCCCACCACCCGCCGAGGACGAGTCGGACCCGGGGGCGGGGACGGGGGCTGCCTGACCGCCCGACGAATGCGCGGACTGCCCGACGACGGCCCGTCGGGTCGAGCGCCGGCTGGTACGTGGTGCCATGAGAGCTGCATCTCCGAAAACGGCTCGCCACGCGCCTTGCGCGACGAGGGTGGGCGGTGAGGAGTTGTTCGTGCGGGGAGTCGGCGGTGGTCGGGGAGTCGGCGGTAGTCAGGGAGTCGGCGGCGGTCAGGGAGTCGGCGGTGGTCGGGGAGTCGGCGGTGGTCAGGGAGTCGGCAGTGGTCAGGGAGTCGGCAGTGGTCAGGGAGTCGGTCGCGGTTCGGGGAGTTGACGGTTCGGGCGACGCGTCGCCGACGCCGACAGGAAGTTGCTGGTGCGGGACGTGGCTGTTGCGGGCGGGGAGTGGGGCGTGCGAGCAGGCAGTGGCTGTTGGGCGTTGCTGGCGGGTTGGGCTGCGGGAGCCGGGCGGTGCGATCGCACCCCCGTGGGTCGGCTGGAGGGGGTGCCCCCTACGGGTCAGGCGACGGGAATCCCGGCGCGAAGGAGCGGGCTGTAGATCAACTCACCAAATCGGGCGGACGACTTCTGGTCCCGAGGGCCAGGTGGAGAGGCCGCACAGCGAGGGCCGAGCGGCCGAGCCGGGATCATCCCGTCGAGGTCAGGCGACGGAAGCACTGCGAGGGGCGCCGGTTACGGGGGCCTGTCGGCCACGGCGGTCGAAGAGCTCCGTCACGCCGGTGACCGAGGCCCCCTCCGGCGACTGGACCCGGCCCGGGCCGGCTGCCCGCGCCCCGGCCTGCCTGCCCCAACCTCGGTCGCGTGCCCCCAGCCCGGCTGCGTGGCCCCGGCCCGGTCGCACGCCCCCGGCCCGGTCGCGTGACCCCGGCCCTGGCGCGTTCCCCCGGCCCTGGCACATGCCCCCGGCCCTGGCGCATGCCCCCGGCCCTGGCGAGCGAGATCCGGCCCCCGCGTCCAACGGCCCACCCTCGGCCCCTGGGCCCTTTCGCCGATGCCCCCACAAGCCCCATTCGACCGGCGCCCAGAAACTCCGCCGAACGACGCCCCACGGCCCTATGCCCCAAGCCCACGGCCCGTTGGCCCACCGCCTTCGCGGGCCCCCGGCCGAGCACGCCTTCGCGGACCCCTGCCCGAAGTCCTCGCGGGAGCCTTGACCAGCGCCCTCGCGGAGTCGTGGCCGTGGTCGCCGCCCCGGCCCTCGTGCGCCTGCGGCCGGCGCCCCTCGCGGGCACCCTGGCCGGCCGCGCGTACCCGCCGGCCGTTTCTCGACGCAACCCTCGCTCCTCAGACCGCCGAGGTCGACGCCGGCGCCGTTGGTGCCGGGGTCGGGTCCGGGGGGCCGTTGGCGACTGTGGTGGTGGTTCCTCCGGCCGGGGAGGGGGAGGCGGCGGGCGAGGGAGGTGGGGCGGGTGAGGATGCCGGGGGCGGTGGCGGGGAGGAGGCAGGTGGGGCGACCACCGGGCTGCTCGGGCCGGGCGTCGCGGATGCCGTGGCCGTGGGACCCGCGCCGGGCCGGGCCGTCCCGCTGGCCGAGGGCCGGGCCGCCGGCGACGCCCCGCCCGGTGAAGCCGCCGGGCTCGCCGACGCGCCCGGCACCGCGCTCGCCCCCGGCTTGCCCGGCACCGCGCCGGACGGGAGGGCGGTGTTGGCCGCGCCGCCCGGGAGCACGGTGCCCGGCACCCCGGGTCGCTCGCTCACGGAGTCGTCCGGCGCCGACGGGCTGTCGACCTTGCCGGCCGCCGGCTTGTCGTCGTCGGCGACGCCCGGCACCGGTACCGGCAGCCAGGGTGCGCCCGCGTTGCCCGACAGCAGCGTGGCCACGATGACGACGGCGTACGCCCCGCACGCGGTCCCCACGAGGATGCCGATGCGGCGGAACGTCCGGCTGCGTCGGCCCGACTCGTCGACGAACACCGGGACGTCGCAGGCGCCGGCCTCGGGACCGTCGGCCCGCCCCTTCTTGAGGGGGTCGAGCTGCACCGTCACCTCGGCCGGATCGTGCCCCTTGCCGTCCGCCCCGCCGGGCTCCTCTCCCCAGGGATCCCGGAGATCGCTCGACCGTTCATTTTCGGAAAGACTGTTCGAAGTTTCCGGGCCTGACAACAGACCGCTTTCAGACGGTACATCCATCACTGACCGGCATCCGCCGCTTTCTCCCGCCATGGACGTCAGGGATTGACCCCCCACCCCGGGAAAGCTCTGGGATCCTGCCCCCGGGACCAGTACGTCCCGGGTCGGCTTCGCCGCCTCCGGCCACTCCGGTTGGGCGTCTTCTCGCCAATTCTTCACGTGCGCACTTCCCCCCACGGAACTGTTCTGGGTGCGCTTACGACCCCGAGCGCACGTCGACGGAACCAGGCCCCCACCCGGCTCCTGCGCCCCTTTTACCCCATTGCGCTCAGGTCGACGAATCTAGCGCAGGCTTGGGCCCTGTGTTCTCGATGTGTCATTTATGGTCAGAAGTCATGTTCATGCCTATGGCCGGATTTCACCCCTTGACGGCTCCCCGGAGGCGCGTTCTCGCAGCCCCGCCCCGACTCCCGGCCCACCGAAGGGCATCGACGGTCGGAGCGACCAGCCCCTTTCATCACACCAACGACACAGAGGGACAAAGGGACGCGGTCGACGGCGGAATCGAGCGAGGCCTCAGGCATGGCCGGAAAATTCACTCCAACGGGACGGCGGATTGCCTGCTTTATCCGCGATGCGGCGACCCCCTCCCCCACGCCCCATTGACGCGATCACATCAGCCACATACCTTCCCCCGTCGAAGCGCTTCGACGTCACGCATCGAATCGATTCGACGAACCGGTCGACGAACGAAGTCGATGAACGAGGTCGACGACGAACGAGGTCGACGTACCGAGTCGTCGAACGTCGCGTGACGGCTGTTCTGCCCCCAGCACCATCCGACTCCCCGGAGGCACAGGATGTTGACGGCACGAAGGCGTGTGGTGGCGAGTGCGGCGGCGGTCCTCACCGGATCCCTGCTCCTGGCCTCCTGCGGTGGCTCGGACGGCGGCGGCTCCTCCGACGCGGGGACCCTGCGGCTGTGGCACTACGAGGGCCCCAACAGCGCGATGGGCGTGGCCTGGACGGAGGCGATCAAGGAGTTCGAGGCCACGCATCCGGGTGTGAAGGTGAAGTTCGAGGAGAAGAGCTTCGAGCAGATCCAGAAGACCGCCCCGATGGTCCTCAACTCCTCCGACGCGCCCGACCTCATGGAGTACAACAAGGGCAACGCGACGGCGGGCCTGCTCTCCAGGCAGGGGCTCCTCACCGACCTGTCCGCCGAGGCGACGAAACGCGGCTGGGACAAGCTGCTCAGCCCGGGCGTGCGCACCACCAGCCAGTACGACGCCGACGGCGTGATGGGCTCCGGCAAGTGGTACGGCGTGACCGACTACGCCGAGTACACGATGGTCTACTTCAACAAGGACCTGTTCGCGAAGTACAAGATCGCCGAGCCGAAGACGTTCGACGACCTGGTCGCCGCGATGAAGACCTTCACCGAGAACGACATCACCCCGCTCGCCAACTCCGGCGCCGAGTACCTCGCCCAGCAGTACGTCTACCAGCTGGCCCTGTCCAAGGCGGACCGCTCCTGGGTCGACTCCTACGAGCTGTACAAGGGTGAGAAGGCCGACTTCCACGACGCGGCCTGGACCTACGCCGCCGAGACGTTCGCCGACTGGGTGAAGAAGGGGTACGTCGGCAAGAGCTCCACGAGCGCCAAGGCCGAGGATGCCGGCGTCTCCTTCCTCCAGGGCAAGGCGCCGATCCTGTTCTCCGGCAGCTGGTGGTACGGCCGCTTCCAGGACGAGGCGACCTTCGACTGGGGCACCACCCTGTGGCCCGGCTCGACCCTCACCCCGGGCTCCGGCGGCAACCTCTGGGTCGTCCCCAAGAGCGCGAAGAACAAGGAGCTCGCCTACGACTTCATCGACATCACCCTGTCGAAGAAGATCCAGAACCTGCTGGGCAACAAGGGCGGCGTCCCCGTCGCGGCGGACCCGGCCGCCATCACCGACCCGAAGGCCAAGGAGCTGATCACCCACTTCAACACCGTCAGCGGCCGCGACGGCCTGGCCTTCTACCCGGACTGGCCGGTCCCCGGCTTCTACGACGTCCTGGTCTCCGAGACCCAGAAGCTGATCACCGGCAGCGAGAAACCCGACGACTACCTCAGCAGTCTCCAGAAGGCCTATGACAAGGGCGCACCGAAGCGATGAGGGCACGCGCCCCTGGAGCCCCGCGCGACTCCTACGCCCTCTTCCTCCTCCCCGGCGCCCTGGCCTTCCTCACCGTGATCGTCGTCCCGTTCCTGATGAACACGGGCGTGAGCTTCACCGACTGGCAGGGCGTGGGCAGCCCGTCGTGGTCCGGGCTCGCCAACTACCGGGAGCTGGTCGACGACACGGAGTTCTGGGAGTCGTTCCGGCACAGCCTCTTCATGGTCGTCGCGATGGCGGCGATCCCCACGGCCGTCGGACTGGTCCTGGCCGCCGCGCTGTTCGACTATGTCGGCAAGCACTTCGGCTCCCGGATCGCCGCCGTCCTGCGGGCCTGCTTCTACCTGCCCCAGGTGCTGCCGATCGCGGTCGCGGGCATCGTCTGGAGCTGGATCCTGGCTCCCGACAACGGCTCCCTCAACGAGCTTCTCGAAGCGGTCGGCCTCGGCGGGTGGCGGCAGGACTGGCTCGGCGACCCCGACGTCGCGCTGTACAGCGTCATGGGTGTGATGGTGTGGGTGCAGCTGGGCTTCCCGCTGGTCGTCTTCATGGCGGGCCTGCAACGCGTCGACCCCCAGCTGCACGAGGCCGCCGAGCTGGACGGCGCCGGCTGGTGGCGCCGCTTCCGGCACATCACACTGCCGCAGATCCGCCCCGAGCTGTACGTCGTGCTGACCTGGTGCACGATCGCCGCGCTGAAGGTGTTCGGCGCGGTGTACGTCCTGACGAAGGGCGGCCCCGGCGGCGCGACCGACGTCCCCTCGTACTTCTCCTTCACCACGTTCTTCGAGAAGACCCAGGTCGGCTACGGCGCCGCGATCTCCACGGTGCTGACCGTGATCATCCTGGCCCTGTCCCTGATCGGCCTGAGACTGCAGACCCGCGCGGAGGACGCCGAGGAAGGGGCGCGCACATGAGGAGGATCCTGCGCCGCTACCCGGTCCTGATCGCCCTCTGTCTGGCCGCCCTCTTCATGGTCGTCCCGTTTCTGATCGTGGCGGTGAACGCGGTCAAGTCCCCGGCGGAGTACTCCCGCAACGGCCCGCTGAGCCTGCCCGAGGGCCTCTATCTGGATGGACTCAAGGACTTCTGGGAGCGGGTGGACTACACCCAGAAGCTGATCAACTCGGTCGTCATCAGCGGCTCGGTGGCGGTGCTCGCGGTCGTCCTGTCCATCCTGACCGCGTACGCGATCGGCATCGGCCGGATCAGGGGCCGCACCTGGGTGCTGGCCTTCTTCGTCCTGGCGAACATGCTCCCGCAGGAGGCGCTGGTCTACCCGCTCTACTACCTGAGCAAGCAGGCCGGCCTGTACGACACCCGGCTCAGCGTGATCATCGTCTTCACGGTGATCCAGTCGGCCTTCGGCACGTATCTCCTCTCCTCCGTCCTCGGCCGGTTCCCGCGCGAGATCATCGAAGCCGCCCGCATCGACGGCGCGACCAAGTGGCAGGTGCTGTGGCGGATCGTCGTCCCGGTCAGCCGCCCCACCCTCGGCGTACTCCTCGTCTTCTTCTTCATCTGGACCTGGAACGAGTTCCTGCTGCCGCTGGTCATGCTCGTCTCCAACGACAACCAGACCGTGTCGGTGGCCCTCGGCGTCCTCCAGGGCCAGCGGCTGATGGACGCCACGATGACCAACGCGGCCGCCCTCCTCGGGGTGCTCCCGGCCCTCGTCTTCTTCCTCGTCTTCCAGCGGACGCTCACCCGCGGCATCGCCGTGGGCGCCGTGAAGTAGCGAGGACCGAGCAGTAAGGACCCCCGCCCATGAAGTTCTCCGACGGATACTGGCTGCTGCGCGAGGGCGTCACCGCCGCCCACCCCACCGAGGTCCTGGACGTCACCGCCTCGGACGGCGCCCTGGAGATCCATGCGCCGACCCGGCCCATCCGCAGCCGCGGCGACCTGATGACGGGACCGGTCATGACGATCAGAGCCCACACCCCGATGCCCGACGTCATCGGACTCACCCTCACCCACTTCACCGGCGAGCGCCCCCGCGAGCCCTCCTTCGACCTCACCTGCGCCGACCCCACCCCCCAGCTCGCCCATGACGACGACCACGCGATGCTGACGTCCGGCGCGCTGTCCGTGAAGGTCGCCCGCTCCGGCCCCTGGCACGTGGAGTTCCTCGCGCACGGCCGCACGCTCACCTCCAGCGGCCCCAAGGGCATGGGCATCATGCGGGACGCCGGCACCGGCGGCCACTACCTGCGCGAACAGCTCAACCTGGGCGTGGGGACCACCGTCTACGGCCTCGGTGAACGCTTCGGCCCGCTGGTGAAGAACGGCCAGACCGTCGACATCTGGAACGCCGACGGCGGCACCGCCACCGAACAGGCCTACAAGAACGTGCCGTTCTACCTCACGGACGCGGGCTACGGCGTCTTCGTCGACCACCCGGGCAAGGTCTCCTTCGAGATCGGCTCGGAGACGGTGTCCAAGGTCCAGTTCAGCGCCGAGACACAGGAGTTGACGTACTACGTCATCCACGGCCCCACCCCGAAGGACATCCTGCGCAAGTACACCGCCCTCACCGGCCGCCCCGCCCTCCCGCCCACCTGGTCCTTCGGCCTGTGGCTGTCCACGTCGTTCACCACCTCCTACGACGAGGAGACCGTGACGTCGTTCATCGAGGGCATGCGGGAACGCGAACTCCCCCTCTCCGTCTTCCACTTCGACTGCTTCTGGATGCGGGAGTTCAACTGGTGCGACTTCCGCTGGGACCCCCGTGTCTTCCCCGACCCGGAGGGCATGCTGGCCCGGCTGAAGGCGAAGGGCCTGCACGTCAGCGTGTGGATCAACCCGTACATCGCGCAGCGCTCACCGCTGTTCGCGGAGGGCAGGGAGCTGGGGCATCTGCTGCGCAGGCCCGACGGGAGCGTCTGGCAGTGGGACCTGTGGCAGCCCGGCATGGCCCTCGTCGACTTCACCAGCCCCGCCGCCCGCGACTGGTACGCGGCCAAGCTGGAGGCGCTGCTCGCGCAGGGCGTCGACTGCTTCAAGACGGACTTCGGCGAACGCGTCCCGGTCGACGTGGCCTGGGCGGACGGCTCCGACCCGGAGCGGATGCACAACTACTACACCTACCTCTACAACCGCACCGTGTTCGACGTCCTGCGCAAACACCGCGGCGAGGGCGAGGCGGTCGTCTTCGCCCGCTCGGCGACCACCGGCAGCCAGCAGTTCCCCGTCCACTGGGGCGGCGACTGCGAGGCGACCTACGAGTCGATGGCGGAGTCGCTGCGCGGCGGACTGTCCCTGGGCCTGTCGGGCTTCGGCTTCTGGAGCCACGACATCGGCGGCTTCGAGGGCACCCCCACCCCGTCCCTCTTCAAACGCTGGCTGGCCTTCGGCCTGCTGTCCTCCCACAGCAGACTGCACGGCAGCTCCTCCTACCGGGTGCCCTGGCTGTTCGACGAGGAGGCGGTGGACGTCCTGCGCCACTTCACCCGCCTGAAGCTGCGCCTCATGCCGTATCTGTACGAGGCCGCGCGCGTCGCCCACGAGGAGGGCGTGCCGGTGATGCGGGCGATGGTCCTGGAGTTCCCCGACGACCCCGGGTGCGCGCACCTGGAACGGCAGTACATGCTCGGCCCCGACCTGCTGGTCGCGCCGGTGTTCAGCGACGAGGGAGAGGTGACGTACTACGTCCCCGACGGCACGTGGACGCACTACCTCACCGGCCAGACGGTGACCGGGCCGCGCTGGATCCGGGAACGGCACGGGTTCCTCGGCCTGCCGCTGCTGGTGCGGCCCGGCGCGGTGCTCCCGGTGGGCGCCCACGCCGACCGGCCGGACTACCCGCACGCCGACGGTGTCACCCTGCGCACCTACGGCCTGGAGCGCGGCGCCCAGGTGACGGTACGGGTCGGGGACGTGACCTTCACCGTCGTCCGGGAGGGCGACACGCTCCGGGCGTCCGCGAGCGACCCCTCGGCGCCGTGGGCGCTGGCCGCCGGCGACCGGGTCGCGCGGGCGGAGGCGGGCACCGGGTTCCTGACACTGGAGAGCGTGGAGGCGGGCTGATGGTGAAGATCACCGATGTGGCACGGCACGCCGGGGTCTCCCCCAGCACCGTGTCGTACGCGCTGAGCGGCAAACGCCCGATCTCCGCGGAGACCCGCAAGCGGGTCGAGGAGGCCGCCCGTGAGCTGGGCTACCGCCCGCACGCGGGCGCCCGCGCCCTGGCCAGCAGCCGCTCCAACGTGCTCGCGCTGGTCGTCCCCCTGCGGACCGGCATCCACGTCCCGGTCGTCATGCAGTTCGCGGTGTCGGTGGTGACAGCCGCCCGACGGCACGACCACGACGTGCTGCTGCTGACCCAGGAGGAGGGCGAGGAAGGTCTGCGCAGGGTCGCGGACACGGCGCTGGTCGACGCGCTGATCCTGATGGACGTCCAACTCCACGACCCGCGGCTGCCGTTGCTGCGCTCCCTCGACCGGCCGTCCGTGATGATCGGTTTCCCGCTCGAGGCCGACGGGCTGACCTGCATCGACCTCGACTTCCGGGCGGCGGGCGAGCGGTGCGTGGAGCATCTGGCGCAGCTCGGGCACCGGGTGGTGGGGCTCGTCGGCTCACCACCGGAGGTGTACGTGCGCGGGACGGCGTTCGCCCAGCGCGTGGTCCAGGGTTTCACCGCGGCCGCAGACCGCGCCGGCCTGGCCTCCGCGGTCCACCCCTGCGAGGCGACCCCGGCCGCGGCCCGCCACGTCGCGGAGCAGCTCCTGCGCGAACAGCCGGCGCTGACGGGCGTCGTCGTCCACAACGAGGCGATCCTGGAACCCCTGATCGACGCGTTCGAGCACCTCGGCCTGCGCATCCCCGGCGACCTGTCGGTGACGGCGATCTGCCCCGACGAACTCGCCTCCGCCCTCCGGGTCCCCGTCACGTCGATCGCCCTGCCGTCCGCGGAGATCGGCGAACAGGCGGTGAACCTCCTGATGCGAAAGCTGGACAACGAGCCGGTCCCCCAGGCAACCCTCCTCCCACCCCACCTCACCCCCCGCGCGAGCACGGCCCCCCGCACGATCGGATGAGGCGCCGACGTCGTCGTACACAGCAGAAGACCCCGCTCCTCGAAAGGCGCGGGGTCTTCTGTTCACATGGGATGAGTGGAGATGGCGGGAATCGAACCCGCGTCCAACGGTGCAGAATCAGGGCTTCTCCGTGTGCAGTTCGCTGTGATTTTCTCGGCCCCGGTGATCACGCGAACAAGTCGCCGACGGGCCCAGTCACTGTTTGATTTCCCATCCGACCCCGTGACCGGGCCAGATGGTTTAGTTCCCTAGATTATGCCAGGATCCGGGCCGGGAACACTCCCGGGCTGACACCCTTTAGGGTCCTACATCACTGCTTATTAGGCAGCGAGGGCGTAGGACTGGGAATCGCTCTTGGTATTGGCGATTATTTTTTGCGACATATGGTTTACGAGATCATTGCCGCTTCCTCGACACGCTTCCCCTGCTTCAACAGCCGCTGTCGAAACCGATCATCCCCATGTTGATTTTTCAAGCCCTCCGAAGAGGTGTCGCACCCGCTGTGGGGTGCTTGTGCCATCGTACGTGAACAACGCACGCCGATGCCACCGTATTCCCCGCCGCTACGCGTGCCGCTGCTTCCGCTTCGCCGCCGCGATCGCCCGGTCCGTCTCCCGGCGGTCCTGCTGCTCGCGCAGGGTCTGACGCTTGTCGTACTCCTTCTTGCCGCGCGCCAGCGCGATCTCGGCCTTCGCCCGGCCGTCCTTGAAGTACAGGGCGAGGGGCACGATCGTGTGGCCCGTCTCCTCCGACTTCACCGCCAGCTTGTCGATCTCCTCGCGATGCAGCAGCAGCTTGCGCTTGCGGCGCGCGGAGTGGTTGGTCCAGCTGCCCTGGCTGTACTCGGGGATGTGGGCGGCGTGCAGCCACGCCTCGTTCCCCTCGATCTGGACGAAGCCGTCGGTCAGCGAGGCCCGGCCCTGGCGCAGCGACTTCACCTCGGTGCCGGTGAGGACGAGCCCGGCCTCGTAGACGTCGATGATCGCGTAGTCGTGCCGGGCCTTCTTGTTCTGCGCGACGATCTTCCGCTTGCCGTCCTTGACCTTGCCGGACGCGGCCGCCCCGCCCTGCTTCGGCTGGGACTCCTTCGGTACGTACATTCCCTTGCTCATAGTCCCGCCATTTTCGCACCTCGCAGGGGGAAGAGGGAAAGTCGATTACGAAGCGTCCCCGAGACCGCTCAGCACGCTCTCCGCGCGCTTCAGCGCCCCGGTGTCCGCTTCCAGGTCAGGGGTGATGCCGTGGCCGTCGACGCTGTGGCCGGCGGGGGTGCGGTAGTGGCCGACGGTGAGCTCGGCGACGGAGCCGTCGGGCAGCCGGTTCGGCATCTGGACCGAGCCCTTGCCGAAGGTGCGGGAGCCCACGACGACCGCGCGGCCACGGTCCTGGAGGGCGCCGGTGAGCAGCTCGGCCGCGCTCATCGTGCCGCCGTCGACGACCGCGACCAGGGGTCTGGCGGTGTCGCCGCCGGCCTCGGCGTGCAGCGCGCGCTGCTCGCCGTCGACGTCGTAGGTGGCGACGAGGCCGCCGTCGAGGAACGCGGAGGCGGCGGTGACGGCCTCGGTGACCAGGCCGCCGGAGTTGCCGCGCAGATCCAGGACGATCCCGGCGTCGGCCGGCGCCCGGCGGACGGCGGTGCGCACGCTGTCGCCGACGCCCTTGGTGAACGCGGCGACGGTGATGACGGTGATGTCGTCGGCGAGCCGGTGCACGCTGACGGAGTCCGTGGACAGCAGGGCCCGGCGCAGGGTCTCGCTCCACGCGCGCGTGCCGCGCTGCAGACCGAGCCGGACGGTGGTGCCGGCGGACGCGTCCTTGGCGTCGCCGCGCAGTAAGGAGACGACGTCGGTGACCGGGAGCCCGTCCACGGGCCGCCCGTCGACACTGCTCAGCCGGTCGCCCGCGCGGAGTCCGGCTTCGGCGGCGGGTGAGCCGGACTGCACCCTGGTGACCTCGATGCGGCCGTCCCGCTCGCGCCGCGCCTCCAGGCCGACGCCGGTGTACCGGCCGTCGAGGGACTCCTCGAACTCCTCGTACTCGTCCTCGGAGTAGACGGCCGCCCAACGGTCCCCGCTGCGGCTGACGGCACGCTCGGCGGCCTCCATCGGGGACTTGCCGTCGGCTGCGGCCTCCTCGGCGGCCCGCGTCACGTCCTCGGAGTGTCCGGCGGGGGCGGTGGAGGGGGTCACACTGCCCGCGGCGCCCGCGCTCCTGCGTCCGCCGCCCGGTTCCTGCGGCAGCGAGCCGGTCGCCGCACCGGCGACGAGGACGCTCGCGAACACCAATGTCAGGGCGGCCCCGCGGCCGAAACGGCGGGGCTGACAGAACAGGTCTCGGCCTGACATGGCGGTGAGTCTAGGGGAACGCGAAGGGCCGCACGGTCGGTTGACCGTGCGGCCCGCGGGGCGTGCGTCACACCTTCAGGTACTTGCGCAGAGCGAAGAAAGCCGCCAAAGCGGGCATCAGCAGGCTGGTGGCGAGGATGAGCGGCAGCTTCGTCAACACGGCGTCCCAGCCGATGAAGTTGATCAGGTTCAGCTTCTGGGAGAGGGCCAGGCCGTTGTCGATGATGAAGTACCGGGCGATCACCAGGAATCCGCAGGCGACCGTGCCGCCGATGAGTCCGGCGACCGCGGCCTCGGCGATGAACGGCGCCTGGATGTAGAACCCGGAGGCGCCGACGAGCCGCATGATGCCCGTCTCGCGCCGCCGGCTGAAGGCCGAGACGCGCACGGTGTTGACGATCAGCATCAGCGCGACCACCAGCATCAGCGCCATCACCGCCCGCGCCGCCCAGTTCATGCCGTTGAGCAGCCCGAAGAGGTTGTCCAGGATGCCCTTCTGGTCCTGCACCGACTGCACGCCGTCGCGCCCGTCGAAGGCGGTCGCGATGACCTGGTACTTCTCCGGGTCCTTCAGCTTGATGCGGTACGACTCCTGCATCTGGTCCGGCGTGAGGGAGCTGGCCAGCGGGGAGTCGCCGAACTGCTCCTTGTAGTGCTTGTAGGCCTCGTCCTGCGACTCGTACGTCACCTTCTCGACGACGCCCATCTTGTCCAGGTCGGACTTGATCTGCTTCTTCTGGTCCGCGGTGACCGCGCCCTTGGCGCAGTTCGGGTCCGACTCGGCGTCGCTCTTGTTGCAGAGGAAGATCGAGACGTTGACCTTGTCGTACCAGTAGCCCTTCATCGTGCTGACCTGGTCGCTCATCAGGAGCGACCCGCCGAAGAGCGCCAGGGACAGGGCGACGGAGACGACGACGGCGAAGGTCATCGTCAGGTTGCGGCGGAGACCCACACCGATCTCCGACAGTACGAACTGGGCGCGCATGGCGAGTTGTTCAGGCCTTTCCGGGGACGTCCGCGAGGGCGGGGGCGATGACGGGGCGGGTCAGTGCTGGTAGCCGTAGACGCCGCGCGCCTGGTCGCGGACGAGGCGGCCCTGCTCCAGCTCGATGACGCGCTTGCGCATCTGGTCCACGATGTTCTGGTCGTGCGTGGCCATCAGCACGGTCGTGCCCGTCCGGTTGATCCGGTCGAGCAGCTTCATGATGCCGACGGAGGTCTGCGGGTCGAGGTTGCCGGTGGGCTCGTCGGCGATCAGCAGCTTGGGGCGGTTCACGAAGGCACGCGCGATGGCGACGCGCTGCTGCTCACCACCGGAGAGCTCACCGGGCATCCGGTCCTCCTTGCCGCCCAGCCCGACGAGGTCGAGCACCTGCGGCACGGACTTGCGGATCTCGCCCTTCGACTTGCCGATGACCTCCTGCGCGAAGGCGACGTTCTCCGCCACCGTCTTGTTGGGCAGCAGCCGGAAGTCCTGGAACACCGTCCCCAGCTGGCGGCGCATCTGCGGCACCTTCCAGTTGGAGAGACGCGCGAGATCCTTGCCCAGGACGTGCACCTGGCCGTGGCTGGTGCGCTCCTCGCGCAGGACCAGCCGCAGGAAGGTGGACTTTCCGGAGCCGGAGGACCCCACGAGGAACACGAACTCGCCCTTCTCCACCTCGAGGGAGACATCCCTGAGTGCGGGGCGGGTCTGCTTGGGGTAGACCTTGGAGACGTTGTCGAATCGGATCACGGATGCACCACGGGTCGCCGGGGGTAGATGAGCGTGACCATACGCGAACCGGGTACGCAAGCGCAGGCGCAGGGAGGGGTTGCGGAAGGCTTGTGGGCTTTTGTCTGGTGCTGTGAGGGGGCGCAGCCCCCGCAGCACCAGGGGCGCGGGGAACTGCGCGACAAGCCCCCGTCGGCACGGGGCCGCGAGACAAGAGCAATCCCCCCTCTGGGAGCGACCCGCGCAACCTCCGGAGGAACCTGGCAGAGTGGTAGGGGAACGTTCGCGTTCCCGTAAGCGTTGTGTCCATGGAACCGGTGCAAGGAGGGCGAGCGCATGACGTACGACCGGCTGGTGTGCGCTAACTGCGCCGCGCCCGTGAGCGAGGGCCGGTGCCCGGTGTGCCGCGCGAACCGCGAGCGGCTGCAGCAACAGGAGAACTTCTTCGCGGGGCTGAACCCCATGGCGCTGATCGCGCTGCTGGCGGTGCTGGTGGCGGCGTTCGCGCTGCTGGCGCACCAGACCGCGTAACCCGCGGCGGGACACCCGAAGGGGCCCGGAGCTGCTGCTCCGGGCCCCTTGGTGCGTACGTCACGTACGGGTGCGACTACCTACCGTCAGGCAGCGGCCCCGCCGCGGCCCTCCACGAGGCGCGGCAGCACGCGGAAGCCGATGCCTCCGGCGATCATCGTGGCGGCGCCGATGATCAGGAACATGGTCTGTCCGGCACCGGTCTCGGCCAGCTCCTTGCCGCCGCTCTGCGCGGCCGCGTCGGAGGTGTCCGAGGTGTCGGTCAGCGCGGAGCTGCCCACCTCCTGGGTGGAGGCGCCGTCGGTGCCGGTGCCCGTACCGGCGGAGGCGCTGCCGGCCGAGGTCGAACCGGCGGAGGTGCCGCCCTCGGAGGACGAGCCCGAGGAGGTGTTGCCCGTCGAGGTACCGGACGAGGTACCGGTGGACGTACCGGACGAGGTGCCCGTGGACGTGCCCGCCGAGGTACCGGTGGACGTACCGGACGAGGTGCCCGTGGACGTGCCCGTCGAAGTACCGGTCGACGTGCCCGCCGAGGTACCGGTCGAGGTGCCCGAGGACGTACCGGTCGAGGTGCCCGTGGACGTACCGGTCGACGTACCCGTCGAGGTGCCCGAGGACGTGTTGCCCGCGACGGTGCCCGAGGACGTGTTGCCCGCGACGGTGTTGCCCTCGGAGGCGTTGCCCGCGGCCGTGTTGCCCTCGGAGGCGTTGCCCGCGGCCGTGTTGCCCTCGGAGGCGTTGCCCGCGGCCGTGTTGCCCTCGCTGGAGTTGCCCGCCGCCGTGTTGCCGCCGTCCTCGCAGTCCGGGTTGGCGACGATGGTGCACGGGTCGTCGCCGTCACCGGCAACGGTCGAGACGAGCCCGCTCAGGCCGCCCTCGTCGGTGTCGGCCGAGGCGACGCCGGCGATCGTCAGCGAGGCGCCCGCGGCGATCACGGCGCCGGCGGCTATGCGCGCGACCCGGATCCGCGTCTTCTTGGTCATATGGTTGCTACCCCCAGTAGCTGATCGTCGATGAGGCCGCGCTCGGGACTGTGATCGACGGAGGTAGCAGAGATGCAGCTGAAGTCCCCCGGTTCACATGCGCCCCGGAGATACGCATGCCACACTGCACCTTCCCCATTTTTCAAAGCAACGTCAAGGTCGTTGCGCACGCAATGTCCAGGTCGGGGCGCTTTGCGCGATGGCGGTGTTGTGAATGTGACGTAAAAGGTAACCGCCCCTGATCCAGGGGCGGTTACCTTGTCGACAAAACTACTTCTCTTGCTGCTTGCGCCAGCGAATTCCGGCTTCCAGGAACCCGTCGATCTCACCGTTGAACACGGCCTCGGGGTTACCGACCTCGAACTCGGTGCGCAGGTCCTTGACCATCTGGTACGGGTGCAGGACGTACGAACGCATCTGGTTGCCCCAGGAGCTGCCGCCGTCCTTGAGGGCGTCCATCTTGGCCCGCTCCTCCTGGCGCTGCCGCTCCAGCAGCTTCGCCTGGAGCACGTTCATCGCGGTCGCCTTGTTCTGGATCTGCGACCGCTCGTTCTGGCAGGAGACGACGATGCCGGTGGGCAGGTGGGTGAGGCGCACCGCGGAGTCGGTGGTGTTCACGCCCTGGCCGCCGGGGCCGGAGGAGCGGTAGACGTCCACCCGCAGCTCGGACTCGTCGATCTCGATGTGGTCGGTCTGCTCGACCACGGGGAGGATCTCGACACCCGCGAAGGAGGTCTGCCGGCGACCCTGGTTGTCGAAGGGCGAGATGCGCACGAGGCGGTGCGTGCCCTGCTCGACGGAGAGCGTGCCGTACGCGTACGGGACCTGCACGGCGAAGGTGGTCGACTTGATGCCGGCCTCTTCGGCGTACGACGTCTCGTAGATCTCGGTCTTGTAGCCCTTCTGCTCCGCCCACCGCAGGTACATGCGCTGCAGCTTCTCGGCGAAGTCCGCGGCGTCGACGCCACCGGCCTCGGCACGGATGTTGACGAGCGCCTCGCGGGCGTCGTACTCCCCGCTGAGCAGCGTCCGGACCTCCATCTCGTCCAGCGCCTTCTTGACGGCGGTGAGCTCGGACTCGGCCTCGGCGCGGGTGTCCGGGTCGTCCTCCTCCTCGGCCATCTCGAACAGCACGGAGAGGTCGTCGATCCGGCCGCGCAGCGCGTCCGCCTTCCTGACCTCGGCCTGGAGGTGGGACAGCTTGCTGGTGATCTTCTGCGCCTCGTCCGGGTTGTCCCACAGGGACGGCGCGGCCGCCTGCTCCTCGAGCACGGCGATGTCTGCCCTCAGCTTGTCGAGGTCCAGAACGGCCTCGATCGACTCCATGGTCGAGGAGAGGGACTTGAGCTCTTCGGATACATCGACGACTGCCACGCCTCCAGCGTAACGGACCCGGCATCCCAGCCCGTCCGGCATCCGGGAGACGAGGAGGTCACGGTGACGCCGGGGTCGAGTTGTTGGTGTCCTGCGGGGTCGCCCCCGCGTCGTCGCCCGAGGTGGCCGCCCAGGTGCCGATCCCCGCGGCAGCGACCAGGGCCGCCGCGGCCACGCCCAGCGTGATCCGGCGCCGACGCGTGGCGGAACGGTTCCGTGCCGAGCCGGGGCGCGGTGCACCGGCCGCCCTCGGCACCCGGGCCGTCCCGTGCGCCCCGCCCGCCAGCTCGTCCGGCGCGGGGACGCGCATCGACGTGTGGGTGTCGCGGTTGGAGTCCGGCTTCGCGCCCGGCACCAGCGGGACAGAGCCCCGCCGGACCTTCCCGGAGGGCGCCTCGGGGGCGGACGCGGCGGGCGCGGTCTCGTGCGGCTCGGCGCCGTCCTCCTGCTCCGTGTCCGGCGAGTCGACGTCCAGCGGCGGCATTCCCGCCAGCGTCGGCAGCTGCTCCCGCAGCCGTGCGGCCAGCTCGGACGCCCGCAGCCGGGAGGCCGGCGCCTTCGCCAGGCACTGCACGAGCAGTTGCCACAGCTCGTCCGGGATGCCGGGCAGCGGGGCGACGGACTCGGTGACATGGCGGCGCAGCACCGCGCCCGGGTGCCCGCCGCCGAACGGGGTGAAGCCCGCGAGCAGCTCGTACAGCACCGTCGCCAGGGCGTAGATGTCGACCGAGGCGCGCGGCGGGAGGCCCTCGACGATCTCCGGGGCGAGGTAGTCCGGCGTGCCGATGATCTTCGTGGCGCGGGTCCGCTTGGGGGTGTCGATGAGTTTCGCGACGCCGAAGTCGGTCAGCAGCGCGCGGTGCGAGCCACCGGGGCCGAGCGGGCCCTGCATGTCGAGCAGGATGTTCTCGGGCTTCACGTCGCGGTGCACGATCCCGGCGGCGTGCGCGGCGGCCAGGCCCTCGGCGACGTCCGCGACGATCGCCACGGCGGCCTCGGGCGCGAGCCGCCGGTCGCGTTCGAGGCGGGTGCGCAGGTCGGTACCCCGGACCAGGTCCATGACCAGCGCCAGGTCGTTGCCGTCGACCACCAGGTCCCGTACGGACACCACATGGGGGTGTTCCAGACCGAGCAGTGCCGTGCGCTCCTGCACAAAGCGGCCCACGAGCTCCTCGTCGGAGGCGAGGTCCTCGCGCAGCAGCTTGACGGCGACGGGGCCTTCCGGTCCCTCGCCCAGCCACACCGTGCCGGCGCTGCCCCGTCCCAGGATCTGGTGGGCGGTGTACCGGCTGCCGATCTTCCGTGCCAAGACTGCTCCTACAGACGCGTGTTGCCCATCAAAGTACGCGTCCGAAGAGCCAACCTTCACCGCGGAGACGGAAATCACCCGTCAGATGTCGACAAGTCCACAAACTCGCGGTCAGGGCAGGCGCCGAAACGGTGCCGACCGGTGCCGACCGGTGTCTCCCGGCGGCCACCGGTGCCTCAGTTCCCGGTGCCGCCCGAGCCGCTCCCGCCCAGGTCGCCGATCCACCCGGTGACATCGCCGATCCAGCCGGTGACCAGCTGCCAGTAGCTCTTGCCGGTGCCGATCCAGCCCTGCAGCGGGCTGAACTCCCAGACCAGCCAGCCGGCCACGAACAGGATGACGATCGTGAACAGGCAGCCCTTGAGACAGCCCAGGCCGGGGATCCGCATCGGGTTGGCGCTGCGCTGCCGCGGCTCGCGCGGCTGCCGGGGCTCGGGCGCGGGCCGCTGCTGCGGCTGCTGGGGCTGCGGCGGCGGCGCGTACCGCTGGGGCTGCTGGTGAGGCTGCTGGGCTTGCGGAGGCGCGTACTGCTGCTGCGGCTGCCCCTGGTACCCGTAGCCGGGCTGCTGTTGTTGCGGACGCTGCGGAGGCCGCTGCTGCTGCGGTTGCTGCGGGGGATACGGCTGCTGCTGCGGCTGCTGGCGGTTGACCTGCCGCTGGGGGCGGCGGCGCAGCGGGTCCTCGCCGGGGTCGAGGTACTGCTGGACCTGGGTCTGCTCGTTGCGGGCGCGGGCGCCCTGCATCTGGGACTGCCAGGGGTGCGGCTGCTCGGGCTGCTGCCCCTGCTGGTGCGGCGGCACCGGCGGCAGGACGGCCGTCGGATCGGCCGCGCCCTGCGGAGTGCCCGTGTGCGGCAGGACGGCGGTGGGGTCGGCGGCGCCCGCCGGGCCGTTCGTGTGCGGCAGGACGCTGGTCGCGGCGTTCGGGTCGTAGGCGCCGCCGGGCACGGTCGCGGGCGAGGGGTCGGGCGCGAGCACATGGCCGACGCCCTCGGCGGCGGCGATCTGCATCGAGTTCGCGTGCACCCCGATGCCCTCGGCGACGATCCGCAGCCCGCGCGCGAGGTTCTCGGCGCTCGGCCGGTCGTCGGGGTTCTTGCGCAGACAGCGCTCGATGACCGTCCACAGCGGATCGGGGACCGTGGAGGGGCGGCGCGGCTCGGCGCTCAGATGCTGGTGGAGGACCTCCAGGGCGGAACCGCCGGAGAACGGCGGACGGCCGGTGACCAGCTCGTACAGCAGGATGCCGGCGCCGTAGATGTCGACGGCGGAGGTCTGCGGGCGGCCCTCGGCGGACTCGGGGGCGACGTACGCGGGCGTGCCGACGAACTCGCTGGTGCGGGTCAGTCCCGGGGAGTCGGCGAGGCGGGCGATGCCGAAGTCGGTGAGCAGGGGGTGCATCTCCCCGCCGTTCTGCCGCAGCAGCACGTTGGCCGGCTTCAGGTCGCGGTGCACTACGCCGTCGGCGTGACTGGCGGCGAGCGCGTCGGCGACCTGGGCGGTGAGCAGGGATGCGGCGACGGGGGTGAAGGGGCCGTTCTCGCGCAGATAGCGGTGCAGGTCGGGGCCCTCGACGAGGTCCATGACCAGCGCCAGCAGATCGCCCTCGACGACCAGGTCACGGACCTGGACGATGTTCGGGTGGGTCAGCCGCAGCAGTACGGACCGCTCCCGCAGGAAGCGCATCACGACGTCGGGGTCGTTGGCCAGCTCTTCCTTGAGGACCTTGATCGCCACGGTCTCACCGGGCTGGCCGGGCACGGCCGCCTCGGCGCCCGCGGTCTCGCGCTGGCGGGCTCGCCAGACGGTGCCCGTGGCGCCGCGTCCGAGCGGCTCCTCGAGCAGGTACTTGCTGCCGACTGGCCGCACGTCACGCGCTCCCTGCTGCTTGCTTACCTGTCTGTCCGTGTTCCGACCCACTGTAGTGCCGCCGTACGGACACCGGGCTGTCGTCCTGGTGCGAAGGAAAGACGCGTGACTCGGTCGTCCTGGTTGCCGGAGCCGGACGTGACCGATCTCAACTGATCATCGGCGCCGCACTTGTCAGGCACTTTTGCGGGCAGAGCCGACCAATCAAGATCACTTGCCATCGGGTGGTGGGCGCATTGTCAGTGACAGGTGCGAGGATGCCTTCAGTACTGGCCGCTGTGCTCGTGTGGGGTGGGGGAAGTCCGCGCCCGTGCAGAAGGGACCGCTGACGGCGATGCAGATCCGGCTGACCGTCGTAGACCCGCAGGGCCCGCACCCCGAGGCGCGGGGCCGGGCCGCGAGCTGCGACGTGCTGGTCACGGCGCCCGCCGGCACCGCCCTGGCCGCGGTGGCGTCGGCGCTGGCCGCGGCGGTCTCCGGCGAGGGCGCCGCGTCGTCCTCGACCGCGGCCGCAGTCGTGCTGTACGCGGGCGTGGAGCGGCTCGACGCCCAGCGCTGCACGCTCGGCGAGCCCCCGCTGATCGACGGCGCGGTGCTGTCCCTGGGCGCCCCGGCCGACCCCGAACCGCATCCCGAGGTCGACGACGCCCCGGCCCGGCTGCACGTGGTGGCGGGGCCCGACGCGGGCGGGGTCCATCTCCTGCACGGCGGCCAGGTCCGCGTCGGCCGCTCCGCCGACGCCGACGTGCCCCTCGACGACCCGGACGTCTCGCGCCTGCACTGCGCGCTGACGCTCTCGCCCGACGGCCGGCTCACGGTCGCCGACCTCGGCTCCACCAACGGCACCACCCTGGACGGCACGCGCGTACCGTCCCGGCCCGTCCGCCTCGCCCCCGGCGCCCTGCTCCGCATCGGCGAGTCGGCCCTGCGCCTGGCCCCGCCCGGCGGCCCGGGCCCCCGGGTGGCGACGACCCCGGACGGGGAGGGTCATGTCCGGGTGCCGTGCGGGGGGACGGACGCGGAGGCGGCCCGCCACACGCGTGTGCCGGGCGGCAGCGAACCGGCCGGCACGACGGGACCGGCCCCCGCGCGCGTGCCAGGCGGCACCGCGTCGGCCACGAGCGGCCCGGTCGGCCGGGCGGGCCCTTCCGGTCCGACCGGTCACGCCTACGGCACGGTGGACTGGAGCGGCTCGGCCGACGCCCGGGGCGAGCGCCCGCGCGGCTCCGGGGAGACGCCGCTGGTGCCGGACCAGGGCACGGCGCCACGCATCGAGAGCCGGCGCGGCGACGGCACGGCGCGCGCGGCGGACGTCGGCCGCCGGACCCCGCCGGGAGCCGTTCCCCCGGGCGGCACGCCCGCAGCGGGCGGCGCAGCCATGGACGCCTCGGCCACCCACGGCGGCCGCTCCGGCCTCGGCTCGTTCACCACGGCGGACGACGACGTCCGCGGGTCTCACAACTCCCCGGCTTCCCACGCCTCCCACCCCCCGCAGCACCCGTCCGCCGCTTCACCCGCCTCCCCCGCCTCCCCCTACGACGGCCCTGACGACGTCCCCGACACCGACCCGCGGAGCGCCTCCCGCCGCAAAGGCACCCCCCTGCGCGGCACCGACGTGCCCCCTGGCGTGCGCAGACGCGGGGGGCTCTCCGGGTGGGCGCGGCGGCTGGCCGGGGGCCGCGGGGGCGACCAGGAGACGGCCGCCCCGGGGGACCACGACGACGAGCCGGCCGGTATCGAGGCGCAGCCGTCGGCCGCCGCCCCGCCGCCCGCACCCGAGACCTGGCCGGACCCGGCGGCGCTGCTGCTGACCGCGCTGGGCCCGGGCCCCCGCCTGTGGGAGCGCGGCCCGGGCCACCCGGAGGCGCTCACCGTGCGGCTGGGCACCGCCGACCGGCCGGCGCCGGACGGCTCGGGCCTGCTGCCCGCGGTCCCGGTGACGGCGGGGCTGCGCGAGGTCGGCGCGCTCGGTCTGGCCGGGCCGCGCCCGCGGCTGTCCGGGCTGGCACGCGCGGTGCTGGCCCAGCTCGCCGCGCTGCACTCCCCCGACGCCCTGGAAGTCGTCCTGATAAGCGCGGACCGCGCGCGTTCCGAGGAGGAGCGCGTCGCCGAGTGGTCCTGGCTGGGCTGGCTGCCCCAACTGCGGCCCGGGCACGGCCAGAACTGCCGTCTCCTGCTCGCCTACGACCGCGACCAGGCCACGGCCCGCACCGACGAACTCCTGCGCCGCCTTCAGGACCACCTCTCCGACAGCCCGAGCGGCGCGGACAGCGCCACCGCACCGGCGCACGTACCCGCGCCCCGCGGCACCGAACGCCGACCCTCCTGGGCGGTGGCCGACGACACGACGGGCGGCGGCTTCCCCGGCCCGTACACGGTGCTCGTGGTGGACGGCGACCCCGGCGGCGCCGACCTGCGGGAAGCCGTGAGCCGGCTCGCGGTGGCCGGTCCGCGCGCGGGGATCCACGTCGTCTGCCTGGCGGAGACGCCCGCGGCCTCCCCTGCCGCACCGGTGACGCAGATGTACGAGGCGGCCTGCGCGACGGCGCCCACGTTCCGCGCGTGCGGGGCGGTCGCGCTGCTCAGCGGGGACGTGGCGACGGCCCTGCGGCTGCTGCGGGTCGCGCGGGCCGGGGCGGAGACGGAGCGGCCCGGCCCGGTGGGTGCCGGCACGGTCGGCGCGGTGGACGCGGTCTCCCCGGCCTGGGCCGAACGCTTCGCGCGGGCTCTCGCACCGCTGCGAACGGACGGCTCGGGCGGCGGCGAGCGGCACACGCGTGTGTCGGCGCCGCTGCCCCAGTCGGCGCGTCTCCTGGACGAGTTGGGTCTCGCCCGGGCCACGCCGGCCTCCCTGATGGCCCGCTGGGCGGACGCGGCGGACGACTCCGACGCGCTCGGCGGCCGGGTCCGGGCCGTGCTCGGCGCCGGTCCGCGCGGGCCGGTCGGGGTGGACCTGGTCGCCGAGGGCCCCCATCTGCTGATCGAGGGCCCGACCGGCAGCGGGCGTACGGAGTTGCTGCGGGCGGTCGTCGCCTCGCTGGCCGCGGCCGAGCGCCCGGACCGGCTGGGCATCATCCTGCTGGACGGCCGCGACACCGTCGGCAAGGGCAGCGGCGGCCCGGGCGACGGCCTGCAGGTCTGCACGGACGTCCCGCATGTCACCACCCATCTCACCGCCAACGACCCGGTACGGATGCGGGAGTTCGCGCAGTCGCTGAGCGCCGAGCTGAAGCGGCGGGCCGAACTGCTGGGCCGCTCCCACTTCGCGGAGTGGCACACGCACCGCGCGGTCTCCGGCCGCATCGTCCCGCAGCGCACCGCGAACACCCCGCCCCCGGGGACCGGAGCGGGCCACAACGCCACGTCCGGCGCCGCATCGGGCGCCGCCGATTTGGAGGCCCCGCCCAGCACCACCCTCCGGCTGCGCCCGGGAGCGGCCGCCCGGCAACGTACCGAGACGGTGTCCCCGCTGCCCCGTCTGGTGGTCGTGGTCGACGACCTGGACGCCCTCGTCGCCCCCGCTCTCGGCTCCCCGGGCCGGCCCGCCGCCGGCTCCGTCATGCGCGCGCTGGAGGCGGTGGCCCGCGAGGGCGAGCGGCTCGGCGTGCACCTGGTGGCGGCGGCCGGTCCCGGAGGCCGTACGGCGGAGTCGGAACCGGCCCGCATGTCCACCGTTCGGATCACTCTCGACCCGCCGAGTTCCGGCGCGGACGAACCGGCGCCGGGCCGAGGCCGCCTCAAGGGTGCGGACGGCCGACTCACCCCGTTCCAGGGCGGCCGCGTCACGGGCCGTATCCCCCGCACGGCGACGCTGCGCCCCACGGTGGTTCCCCTGGAGTGGCCCCGCATGGGCGACCCTCCGACCCGCAGACCGGTCCGAGAACTGGGCAACGGCCCCACCGACCTGGCCCTGCTGGCCAGCGCCCTGGAGCGGGCGGCACGCCAACTCGGCCAATTCAGCCCGTCCGGCGTGTGAGGAGCGGCGCCCACCGATCACGACGCGGTCACGATCCCCCGCTTGGCAGCGGGGGCGCTCTTGCCGAGGCATGGCACCCGGCGTAGACCAGTGCCCACGGGACAGCGCTCAACGTTCGACGAGGAACGAAGAACGGGGCAGTGATGCGCAGCACCAGCGACGACACCATCCGGACACGCAGGACCGTGAAAGCAGCCGCCACGCTCCTGGCGGGGGCCCTCGCGCTCTCGGCCACGGCGTGCAGCAGCGGCGACGGCAAGAGCAGCGGAAGCGACAGCAGCACCGGAACCAAGGACTCCGGCAGCACTCTCACCCTCCCCAAGCTCGACGGCACCACGCTCGAGGTGGCCGCCGTCTGGACCGGTACCGAGCAGGCGAACTTCAAGAAGGTTCTGGCCGAGTTCGAGAAGCGCACCGGCGCGAAGATCACCTTCGTGCCCGCGCAGGACCCGATCATCAACTTCCTCGGCTCGAAGATCGCGGGCGGCGCCCCGCCGGACGTGGCGATGCTGCCGCAGCCCGGCGCCATCAAGCAGGCCGCCGACAAGGGCTGGGCCAAACCGCTGGGCGCCGAGGCCCAGGCGGAGCTCGCCAAGAACTACTCGCAGGGCTGGCAGGACATCGGCAAGGTGGGCGGCAAGCAGTACGGCGTCTACTACAAGGCCGCGAACAAGTCTCTGATCTGGTACAACGCCAAGGTCTTCGAGAACGCGGGGGCGGCCGAGCCCAAGACGTGGAAGGACCTGCTGGCCACCGCGCAGACGGTGTACGACTCCGGTGTCACGCCGTTCTCGATCGGCGGCGCCGACGGCTGGACGCTCACCGACTGGTTCGAGAACGTCTATCTCTCCCAGGCGGGCCCGGAGAAGTACGACCAGCTCGCCCAGCACAAGATCAAGTGGACGGACCCCTCCGTGAAGGAGGCGCTGACCACGCTCGCCCAGATCTGGGGCAAGAAGGACTGGGTGGCGGGCGGCGCGAAGGGCGCGCTGCAGACCGAGTTCCCGGCCTCGGTGACCCAGACCTTCACCGGCGGCGACCAGCCGAAGGCGGCCATGGTCTACGAGGGTGACTTCGTGCAGGTCAACATCGCCGACACCAAGTCGAAGGTCGGCACGGACGCCAAGGTGTTCCCGTTCCCGACGGTCGGCGCCACCGCGCCCGTGGTCTCCGGCGGCGACGCGGCCGTCATCCTGAAGGACTCCAAGGGCGCCCAGGCGCTGGCCACCTTCCTGGCCTCGCCGGACGCGGCGGAGATCCAGGCCAAGCTCGGCGGCTATCTCTCGCCGAACAAGAGCGTCGACATCTCCGCGTATCCGAACGAGGTGCAGCAGACGATCGCCAAGGCGCTGATCGCGGCCGGCGACGACTTCCGCTTCGACATGTCCGACCAGGCCCCGCAGGCCTTCGGCGGTACGCCCGGCAAGGGCGAGTGGAAGGACCTGCAGGACTTCCTGAAGAACCCGACGAACGTGGCCGGCACCCAGGCGAAACTGGAGTCGGACGCGGCGACGGCGTACGGGAACTGACCCGGCGATGGCGACGCCCGCGGCGGTGGGGGCTCCCGGAGCCCCCACCCCTCCTCGCTCGCGCAAGAGTGTGACCGGCACCCGAAGGACCGTGGCAGCGCTGTTCCTGCTGCCCGCCCTCGTGTTGCTCGGCGCGCTCGTGGTCTACCCGATCGGGTACTCGGTCGTGCGCAGTTTCTACGACCAGTCCGGCGACGGCTTCGCCGGCGTCGACAACTACAAAGCCCTCTTCACCGACGACGGCATCCGCACCGCCCTGAAGAACAACATCATCTGGGTGGTGTTCGCGCCGACGGTCGCCACCGCACTCGGTCTCATCTTCGCGGTGCTGACCGAACGGGTGCGCTGGGGCACGGCGTTCAAGCTGGTCGTCTTCATGCCGATGGCGATCTCCATGCTGGCCGCCGGAATCATCTTCCGGCTGGTCTACGACCAGGACCCGGACAAGGGCGTCGCCAACGCGGTGTGGGTGGGCGTCCACGACACGTTCGCCCAGGCCTCGGCGTTCCCGAAGGCCCACCCGGGACGCGACTCGCCGCTGCGGGCCGACCAGGGCGGCTTCATCACCAGGACGCCCGTCCGGGCCGGCACCCCGGTCGCCCTCCCCCTGGTCGGCGTCGCCCCCGACCAGATGCCCGACGACGCGAAGAAAGCCGTCCGGGCCCAGCCCGAGGACGGCAAGGTCACCGGCACCACCTGGCAGGACTTCACCCGCGGCAAGGGCGTGGGCACGCTCGGCGCGCCCGACCCGTCCGAGGTGGGCTACCCCGGGATGAGGATCGAGGCGGTGAAGGACGGCAAGGTGGTGGCGTCGACGAAGGCCGCCGCCGACGGCACCTTCAGCCTCCCCGCCAAGGCCGACGGCGCTCAACTCCGGCTCCCCGCCGGAAACTTCAAGGAGGCCTACAACGGGCTGGACTGGCTGGGCCCGTCGCTGGTCACTCCGTCGATCATCGGCTCGTACATCTGGATGTGGGCGGGCTTCGCGATGGTGCTGATCGCGGCCGGTCTGGCGGGTGTGCCGCGGGAACTGCTGGAAGCCGCGCGCGTCGACGGCGCCAGCGAGTGGCAGGTGTTCCGCAGGGTCACCGTGCCGCTGCTCGCGCCGGTCCTCGCGGTCGTCACCGTCACCCTGATGATCAACGTGCTGAAGGTGTTCGACCTGGTCTTCATCATCGCCCCGGGCTCCTCGCAGGACGACGCGAACGTGCTCGCCCTGGAGCTGTACCGCAAGGGCTTCTCCGAGGACCAGCCCGGCATCGCCAGCGCGATCGCGGTGTTCCTGCTGCTGCTGGTGATCCCGGTGATGTGGTTCAACGTGCGTCGGCTCAGGCGGGAGGTGCGGCGGTGACGAAGCGGCTCGAATGGGTCATGGAGAAGCTGAACGGCGGGCTGGTCCGCGTCTTCCTCATCGTCGTCGGCCTGTTCTGGCTGGTGCCGACCATCGGGCTGCTGATCTCCTCGCTGCGCGCTCCCGAGGACATGAGCGCCAGCGGCTGGTGGAAGGTGTTCTCCCAGCCCTCCCAGCTCACCTTCGACAGCTATCAGAAGCTCCTGGAGAACAGCGACATCACCAATTCGCTCGTCAACACCGTGCTGATCACGGTGCCGGCGACGGTCCTGGTCGTCGTCATCGGCTCGCTCGCCGGCTACGCGTTCGCGTGGATGGAGTTCCCGGGCCGGGACTGGTGGTTCCTGGGCGTCGTGGGGCTGTTGGTGGTGCCCGTGCAGGTGGCGCTGATCCCGATCGCCGAACTGTTCGGCAAGATCGGCCTGTTCGGGAACATTCTGGGCGTGATCCTGTTCCACGTCGGGTTCGGGCTGCCGTTCGCGGTGTTCCTGCTGCGGAACTTCTTCGCGGAGATCCCCCGTGAACTGCTGGAGGCGGCCCGCCTGGACGGCGCCGGTGAACTGCGGCTGTTCGCGCGGGTCGTGATGCCGCTGGGCGGGCCGGCGATCGCGTCCCTGGGCATCTTCCAGTTCCTGTGGGTGTGGAACGACATGCTGGTGGCGCTGGTGTTCACCAACGCCGACAGCCAGCCGATCACGGTCGCCCTGCAGACGCAGGTGAGGCAGTTCGGCAACAACATCGACGTGCTCGCGCCCGGCGCGTTCATCTCGATGGTGATCCCGCTGGCCGTGTTCTTCGCGTTCCAGCGGCAGTTCGTGTCCGGTGTGATGGCGGGCGCGGTCAAGTAACCCGGGAAAGCGGTCAGGGGCGGGCCGAGCCATCGGCCCGCCCTTCTCCGTTCACCCGCATTCCCCTCACGCCCAATCCTCCGTATGCCGCACGAACCGTAACCGATTCACCCCATTGGCCGTTCCCGGGCAAGGCCCTGCCCCCCGCCCGCGCCGACCCATGGATGTGCCTTGCCCAGGTTCAGTGTCATCGTCCCCGCGTACAGGGTTCAGGCGTATCTGCACGAGTGCCTGGAATCGGTGCTGTCCCAGTCGTACGCCGATCTCGAACTGATCGCCGTCGACGACCGTTCGCCGGACGCCTGCGGCGAGATCATCGACGAGTTCGCGGCCCGCGACACGCGCGTGCGCGTCGTGCACCTGCCGCGGAACGTGGGTCCGGGGCAGGCCCGCAACGCGGGGCTGGCGCAGGCGAGCGGCGACTACCTGCTGTTCCTCGACTCCGACGACACGCTCACCCCGGACGCGCTGCGCACCATCGCCGACCGGCTGAAGGAGACGGGCGAGCCGGACGTCCTGGTCTACGACCACGCGAGCACGTACTGGACGGGCGAGACCGTCCGCAACCCGTTCGCCGACCAGCTCACCGAGGAGGGCCCGGCCCCGTTCCGGCCGGCGGACCGCCCGGGGCTGCTGAACATGCTGATGGTGGCCTGGAACAAGGCCCACCGGCGGGAGTTCATCGAACGCGAGGGCCTCACGTTCCCGCCCGGCGACTACGAGGACACTCCGTGGACGTACCCGGCGCTGCTGGCGGCACGGACCCTGGCGACGCTGGACCGGGTCTGCGTGCACCACCGCCGGCGCCGCCGGGGCAACATCCCGTCCACCACGAGCCGGGGGCACTTCGACGTCTTCGAGCAGTACGACCGGGTCTTCGCGTTCGTCGAGCGGCGACCCGAACTCGCCCAGTGGCGGCCGGTGTTGTTCCACCGCATGGTCGACCACCTGTCGACGGTCTTCACCAGGCGCGACCGGCTCCCGCGCGGCTCGCGCGCCGAGTTCCTGCGCAGGGCGCGCGCCCACTACCGCCGCTACCGCGTCCCGGGCGCCTCGGCCCCTCCCCCGCTCTCGGCTCCGCTCGAGTGGGGGCACCCCCACCGCTCACGGCTGCGCCACACCGTGGTCCACTTCGGCGTACACCGCACCTACCGGCTGTTGCAGATGTCGATGTGCGTGCGCCGGCGTACGCACAAGGCGGCCTCGAAGCTGTTCCGCACCCTGCGGGCGGCCGTTCTGCAGGCCCACTACCGCGTCCGGCTGCGGCTGCCGCTGCGCGCCGACCGGGCCGTGTTCGCCGCGTACGGGGGACGCGGGCACAGCTGCAACCCGGGCGCGCTGGAGGAGGCGTTCCGCACGTTCGCGCCGCAGGTGCGCACGGCGTGGATCGCCCGGCCCGAGCACCAGGGGGCCGTCCCGCCGGGCCCGCGCCAGGTGCGCCCCGGCACGGCCACCTACTGGACGGCGCCGGACGTGGCCCGGCTGCGCGAGTCCCGCGGCATCCCGCGCGACACGGTCGCCGTCCTGTACGCGCCGACCCACCGCGACTACCGCCGCGTCCGGGGTTCCCACCTCGACCTGGAACGCGTGCTGCGCCGTCTGAGCCCGCGTTTCATGGTGCTGTCCCGCGCGCACTACCGGCAGGACGCCCCTGTGGCCCTGCGGGTGGCCGGCGTCGTCGACGTCACCGGCCATCCGAGTGTGGAGGCCCTCTGTCCGGCCTCGGACGCCCTGATCACCGACTACTCGTCCCTGATGTTCGACTACGCCAACCTGGACCGCCCGATCGTGATCCACGCCGATGACTGGGAGGCGTACGAGGCGGCCCGCGGCACCTACTTCGACCTGCGGGCCTTCGCCCCGGGCGCGGTCGCGCGCAGCGAGGACGAGCTGATCGACGTCTTCTCGACCGGCCACTGGCGCGGCTCCCGCTCGGCCCAGCTGCGGGGCGCGTTCCGCGAGCGGTTCTGCGCCCACGACGACGGCCGCGCCGCCGAGCGGGTCGTCCGGCGGATCGTGCTGGGCGAGTCGGAGCTGCCCGCGGTGGTGCCGCTCGCCGAACGCCGCCCGGTGCCGTCGACGGCCCGGTCGACGGCGCAGTCGGCGGCACAGCCGGCGACGTCAGTGCCTTCGGCGCGCACCCCGCTCGCCCCCGTGCCGCAGCCCTCCGCCACCGGCCCCGCCACCGGACCTGTCATCGGCCCTGTCATCGGCCCCGTCGCCGACGGCTGCTGAACGCCGTTCGCGGGCGGCCCGGGGCACATACTTCGACATCACGGCCGAGCCACCGGGACATGTGACGCGCTCCGACGAGGAACTGGCGCAGGTGTTCGCCTCCGGCGCCTGGTCGCGGGCACGGCGGGAAGGCGTCGCAAACGCCTCGGAAACGCCTCGCAAACGCCTCGGGAAGGCGTCAGGATCCGCCGTGCGGCCTAGCCGCCGGGAGCAGAACGCCGCGAGGGGGAAGACGCGAGGAATGCGCCCCACTGCCCGCGTCTTCCGGCCTCCGACGCCGTACCAGTTCTTCGGCACCCTGGTCTGGCTGGCGATGTCGCTCGCGTGCTGGCGGGACCCGCTGGGCCGCGCGGCGGTGGCCGGACCGTTCAACCTGCTGGTGCTGCTGACGGGGATCGGCCGTTTCACGCGCGTGCTGACGGATCGTCGCCGGGCCGCGCTCCTGGGCCTGGGCCTGTTCGGCCTGGCGTTGTTGTGGGGCGGCGACGGGTCCTGGCCGGACGGTGCCGGCGGCCTCGGTCATCCGTCGACCTTGGCCGTCGGGCTGACCTGCTGGGCCTGGGCGTGGACGGGCACGCGCGCGGGGGCGGTGCGCTGTCCGGTCCGGTTCGTCGGTCCGAGCGGCCTGCCGAGCCTGTGGGGGTACGCGTCGGTCGGGGCGCTGTACGCGCTGATCCTGCTGGTGCACCCGATGACGTTCGTCGCGGCGGCGGTCGGGGCGGTGGCGCTCGTCGCCGGGTGGGAACGCGAGCGGCGGGCCGCCGTGGTGAGCCGGTGGGCGCTCACGGCCGCGGTGCCGTCGACGGCGGCGTACTGCAGGCCCTACCTGGACGCGCTCGTCCTGAGGACCGGGATCGCGGGTGCGGATCCGCTGCCCGAGCGGCTGCCGCAAGGGGTGCCCGGACACTTCTGGCTGGTGCTGATCTGTGTGCCCGCGCTGTGGCTGCGGGCGTGGCGGGTGCGGCGGGCGGCGGGACACTGACCGCGTGTCGCGCCGCCCGCCGCTGAGGTCCCGACTGAGAGGCCTGGACTACTCGACGACGAGGTCGACCTCGATGTTGCCGCGGGTGGCGTTGGAGTAAGGGCAGACCTGGTGGGCCTGCTCGACGAGCTTGCGGCCGGTCTCCTCGTCCACGGCGTCGGGCAGCTCCACGCGCAGCGTGACCTTCAGGCCGAAGCCCTCGCCCTGCTTGCCTATGCCGACCTCGGCCGTCACCGCGGCGTCGCTGACGTCGACCTTGGCGGCGCGGCCGACGAGGCCCAGGGCGCTGCCGAAACAGGCGGCGTAACCGGCGGCGAAGAGCTGCTCCGGGTTGGTGCCCTCCCCGTTGCCGCCGAGCTCCGCAGGCATGGCCAGCGCGAGGTCGATCTTGCCGTCGGAGGAGACGGCGCGGCCCTCGCGGCCGTGCGTGGCGGTGGCGACAGCGGTGTAGAGCGCGTCCATGGAAAACCATCCCTCTCAGATCATGTTCCGGCGGCCCGGTCCGGCCGCCCGACGGAGATAAGTAGAGCACACAATTCAATTGGGCACAACTAAATTGCGGGTAAGAGCTACCCTGGGGACATGACCGCCCCCGTCCCCACCCCGCTGCCCGCCGTCGGCCAGGAGAACGCCACGGAGAACTGGCTCCGCCTGGACCGCCAGATCTGTTTCTCCCTGCACGCGGCGTCCCGCGCCTTCAACGGCGTGTACCGCGTGATCCTCAAGGATCTCGGGCTGACCTATCCGCAGTACCTGGTGATGCTGGTCCTGTGGGAGGAGGGCCCGCTGCCCGTCAAGAAGCTGGGCGAACACCTGCGTCTGGACTCCGGCACGCTCTCCCCGCTGCTCAAGCGGCTGGAGACGGCCGGTCTGGTACGACGTGAGCGCAACGCCCGCGACGAGCGCTCGGTGGAGGTGCGGCTCACCGAGGAGGGCACGGCCCTGCGCGAGCAGGCCCTGGGGGTGCCGCGCAGAATCCTCGGCGCCACCGGCCTCGAACTCTCCGAGATCGGCGTCCTGCGCGAGCGCCTGGACCAGCTCACCGTGGCACTCGACGCGGCGGCCGCCCAGGAAACGGAAGAGACACACGAAACCCAGAAGACACCGCAGAACCGATAGCCGGGCGGCCCGGATGACTGACTCGCCGCACGCCGTCAACTGCGCCGTCGGCTGTGTCGTCGGCTCCGCCGTGGGGGACGCGCTGGGCGCGCCCTTCGAGTTCGGACCGGAGGGCGCGTTCTCCGAACGCTTCCCGCCGGCCGGACAGGGCGGCTCCGCCGCGCGCGCCGGCGAGATGTGCGGGGGCGGCGGCTGGGATCCGGGGGAGGCGACCGACGACACGCAGATGGCCGTCCTCGTCGGGGAGTCCCTGCTGGAGCGCGGCGGACTGGACCCGGCCGACGTCTTCCACCGCTTCCGGCGCTGGGCCGCCGCCGACCCCAAGGACATCGGCCTGCAGCGCCTTGCTGAGCCACCGCGCCTCAACACGCCCTGCAGCGCCTCGACCGCTTACAGCGCCTTGATCGCCTCGGCGGTCGCCCGAGCCAGTGCGGCCAGGTACCCCTTGGGCAACTTCGGGCTGCGGATCACCACCGAACGCCAGTACAGCGGACCCGAGATCAGATCGAGCGCCAACTCCTCGTTGAACCCCGCACGGATCTCCCCGCGCTGCTCCGCCGCCGCGACGATCTTCAGGGCGACCCCGTCCTGCCCCTCCTTCAGAGCCTTCTGCATGGCCTCGGCGATGTCGGGATTGCGGGCCGCCTCGGCCTGGAGGTCCGGGATGATCTGCGAGGCCACAGGATGGCGCAGCGCCCGCGAGGTCACCTCGTAGAGCATGCGCAGGTCGCCCTCCAGGCTGCCGGTCTCCGGGGCCGGCAGGCCCTGCACGGCGATGACCGAGACGATGTCGAGGACCAGGTGCAGCTTGGAGCGCCAGCGGCGGTACACCGCGGTCTTGCCCACTCCCGCGCGGCGGGCGATGCCCTCGATGGACATCCGGGCGTAGCCGACGGTCGCGAGCTCCTCGAAGACGGCGGCCCGGATGGCTTCCGTCACCTCCTCGCGGAGCACGGCCGCACCCGCGGGCGCCCGGCGGCGCGGGCGCACCTGGGGTCCTTCGGCGTTCGTCGTGTTCGTCGTCATGGCGACCAGCATAGGGCGTTACGACGATACGGTTGCGTTCCGACGTCAACTCGGCCTACTCTCACGTTGCGACGATACGGTCCCGTCCTGACGTAAGAAAACGTGAAGAGAAACGTAAGAAAACGTCGGACGACTTAAGGAAACGGCGCCCGCAACCCCCCTCCCCCGAGTGAAAGCAGCGGATGTGAGTCAGGTCCTCCACACACCGCCCCAGACACCGGCCTACGGTCCCGGCGAGCTCGCAGCCCTGGCCGAGCGGCATGGCCTGGCGGTCAGCGGCGCCCGCCCTCCCCTGCCGGAGTACATCCGCCAGCTCTGGGCGCGCCGCCACTTCATCACCGCGTTCGCCACCGCCAAGCTCACCGCCCAGTACAGCCAGGCGAAGCTGGGCCAGGTCTGGCAGGTGATGACCCCGCTGCTGAACGCGGCGGTGTACTACTTCATCTTCGGTGTCCTGCTGGACACCAAGAGGAACGTGGCGGACTTCATCCCGTTCCTGGTCACGGGCGTGTTCGTGTTCACGTTCACCCAGAGCTCGATCATGACGGGCACCCGCGCCATCTCCGGCAGCATCGGCCTGGTACGGGCCCTGCACTTCCCCCGGGCCGCGCTGCCGCTCTCGTTCTGTCTGCAGCAGCTCCAGCAGCTGCTGTTCTCGATGGCCGCCCTGGTGCTCATCCTGTTCGCGGTGGGCGTGCCGCCGGCCCTGTCCTGGTTCCTCGTCATCCCGGCGCTGACGCTCCAGTTCGTCTTCAACGCCGGCGTCTCGATGATCATGGCGCGGGCCGGCGCGAAGACGCCGGACATCGCCCAGCTGATGCCGTTCATCCTGCGCACCTGGATGTACATCTCGGGCGTCATGTGGAGCATCGACAACCTGATCGAGAAGCACCACGGCATGCCCACCTGGGTCGGCGACCTGCTGCGGGCCAACCCCGCCGCCGTCTACATCGACCTGATGCGCTTCGCGCTGATCGACAGCTTCCACGCCAGCAAACTGCCGCCCCATGTGTGGCTGATCGCGACCGGCTGGGCGGTGCTCGCCGGCGTCTGTGGCTTCATCTACTTCTGGAAGGCTGAGGAGACGTACGGCCGTGGCTGACATCGCAGACAACGCAACGCGCACCGCACCCGCCGAGCCCGTCGACGAGCGGGCCCCCACCGTCATCGCCGACAGCGTCGACATCGTCTACCGGATCAACGGAACCGGCAGCGGCCGGGGCAGCGCCACCGCCGCCCTCAACCGCATCATGCGCCCCAAGCAGGCCGCGAAGGCCTCGGGCATGCGGATCGTGCACGCCGTCAAGAAGGTCTCCTTCGTCGCCTACAAGGGCGAGGCGGTCGGCCTGATCGGCACCAACGGCTCCGGCAAGTCGACTCTGCTCAAGGGCATCGCGGGCCTGCAGCCGGTGGAGAACGGCAAGATCTACACCGACGGCCAGCCCTCCCTCCTCGGCGTCAACGCGGCCCTGATGGGCGACCTGACCGGCGAGCGCAACGTCTACCTCGGCGGCCTGGCCATGGGCATGACGCCCGAGCAGATCAAGGAGCGCTACCAGGAGATCGTCGACTTCTCCGGCATCAACGAGAAGGGCGACTTCATCTCCCTGCCCATGCGCACCTACTCCTCCGGCATGGGCTCCCGGCTGCGCTTCTCCATCGCCGCCGCCAAGGACCACGACGTGCTGCTCATCGACGAGGCGCTGTCGACCGGTGACGCCCGGTTCCAGGCGCGCTCGGCGGCCCGCATCCAGGAGATGCGCCAGCACGCCGGCACCGTCTTCCTGGTCAGCCACAGCAACGCCGCGATCCGCACCACCTGCGACCGCGTGCTGTGGCTCGAGCGCGGCGAACTGCGCATGGACGGCCCCACGGAAGAGGTCCTGGCCGCCTACGAGGAGTTCACCTCGGGCAAGAAGAAGTAACCCGTACGGTCACGGTCCTCGACACGACTCAAGGGCGCCCCCGATGGTTCGGGAGCGCCCTTGAGTCGTATCCGAGACCGTGCGTCTGAGACCGTGCGTCTGACCTCAGGCGCCCGTGCTCGTGCGCCCGTGCTCGTGCGCCTGAGTTCGTGCGCCTGAGGCCGTGCGCCTGAGGCCGTGCCTACCGGCCTACGAGTGCGTCCGCAGCAGGGTGCGCATCGTCCGCATGGCCACCGACAGGTTGGCCAGGTCGAACGTCTCCGAGCTCTGGATCTCCTCCAGCGTGGTGCGCGCCCGGCCCAGGATCGCCGCGTTCTTCTCCTCCCACGCCTTGAACCGCTGCTCGGGCGTCGAGGCGCCGTTGCCGACGGCCAGGACGTCCGCGGTCAGCGCCGCATGGGCCGCGTACAGGTCCTCGCGGATGGAGGCACGGGCCATGGACTGCCAGCGGTCGGCGCGCGGCAGCTCGATGATGCGGTCCATGAGCTGGGTGATGCGCAGACGGTCGGCGAGGTCGTAGGAGACCTCGGCGACGTCCAGCGGGTCCTTGCCCATGCGGTCGGCCACCGAGACGATGTCCAGCGCCGGGAACGCCGACGAGAACCCGGCCACCCGGGTGGCCAGCTCGTCCGGGACGCCCGCGTCGGTCAGCTCGTCGTAGATCTTCTGCCACCACTCCAGGTCCGCGCCGCGCAGCAGCTTCGTCAGCTGCGCCCACACCTGCTCGACGCGCTCGGCGAAGAAGTCGACGGTCTCGGCGAGCTGCAGCGGCTGCGGCCGGTTGTTCAGCAGCCAGCGCGTGCCGCGCTCGACGAGCCGCCGCGAGTGCAGCCGGATCCGCGTCTGCACGGCCGCCTCGACCTGGTTGTCGAGGGCCTCCACCGCGTCCCACACCGGCGCCGAGCAAAAGATCGCCCGAGCCGCGGTCTGAGCCCGCACGATCTCCTCCAGCGACGCGCCGGTCTCCTCGCGCAGCCGGTGCAGATACGTCGTACCGCCCGTGTTGACCGTGTCGTTGACCAGGACGGTCGTGGTGATCTCGCGGCGCAGCGGGTGGCTGTCGATGCCCTCGGGGAACCGCTCGCGCAGCGCCGTCGGGAAGTACGCGTGCAGCAGCGTGCGCAGGTAGGGGTCCTCGGGCAGCGAGGTGTGCAGCAGCTCGTCCGACACCGTGATCTTCGTGTACGCCAGCAGGACGGCCGTCTCCGGGCTGGTCAGCCCCTGCCCGGCGCCGAGGCGCTCGCGGATCTGCCGGTCCGTGGGCAGGAACTCCAGCGCCCGGTCCAGGTGCTTCTCCCTGACCAGGTGGCGCATGAAGCGCTGCTGGGCGTGGAGCATGTCCTTGGACTGGGCCAGGGCGTTGGCGATCGCCGTGTTCTGCGCGTAGTTGTTGCGCAGGACGAGAGCGCCGACCTCGTCGGTCATCTCCGCGAGCAGCTTGTTGCGCTGCTTGACGGTCATGTCGCCCTCGGCGACCAGGCCGTTGAGCAGGATCTTGATGTTCACCTCGTGGTCGGAGGTGTCCACGCCCGCGCTGTTGTCGATGGCGTCGGTGTTGATCCTGCCGCCGCCGCGGGCGAACTCGATCCGGCCGAGCTGGGTCAGACCCAGGTTGCCGCCCTCGCCGACGACCTTGACGCGCAGGTCGGCGCCGTCCACCCGGATCGGGTCGTTGGCCTTGTCGCCGACGTCCGCGTTCGACTCCGTGGAGGACTTCACGTACGTGCCGATGCCGCCGTTCCACAGCAGGTCCACCGGCGCCCGCAGGATCGCCTTCATCAGGTCGGCCGGGGTCAGCTTGGTGACGCCCGCCTCGATGCCGAGGGCCTCCCGGATGTGCCCGTTCACCGGGATCGCCTTCGCCGACCGCGGGAAGACACCGCCGCCGGTCGACAGCAGGCCGGTGTCGTAGTCGGCCCAGCTGGAGCGGGGCAGCTCGAACAGGCGGCGGCGCTCGGCGTAGGAGGTCGCCGCGACCGGGTTCGGGTCGATGAAGATGTGCCGGTGGTCGAACGCGGCGACCAGACGGATGTGCTCGGACAGCAGCATGCCGTTGCCGAACACGTCGCCGGACATGTCGCCGATGCCGACGACCGTGAAGTCCTCGGCCTGCGTGTCCACGCCCAGCTCCCGGAAGTGCCGCTTCACGGACTCCCAGGCGCCGCGGGCGGTGATGCCCATGCCCTTGTGGTCGTAGCCGGCCGAGCCGCCGGAGGCGAAGGCGTCCCCGAGCCAGAAGTTGTACGACTCGGCGACCTCGTTGGCGATGTCGGAGAACGTCGCCGTGCCCTTGTCGGCGGCGACCACCAGGTAGGTGTCGTCCTCGTCGTGCCGGACGACGTCGGCCGGCGGCACGACCTCCCCGCCGACCATGTTGTCGGTGATGTCGAGCAGCGCCGAGATGAACGTCTTGTAGCTGGCGATGCCCTCGGCGAGCCACGCGTCACGGTCGACGCCCGGGTCGGGCAGCTGCTTGGCGACGAAGCCGCCCTTGGCGCCGACCGGCACGATGACGGTGTTCTTCACCATCTGCGCCTTGACCAGGCCGAGGACCTCGGTGCGGAAGTCCTCCCGCCGGTCCGACCAGCGCAAGCCGCCGCGCGCGACCTTCCCGAACCGCAGGTGCACGCCCTCCACCTGCGGCGAGTACACCCAGATCTCGAACGCCGGCCGCGGCGCGGGCAGGTCCGGGATGGCCTGCGGGTCGAACTTCATCGACACGTAGTCGTGCGGACGGCCGCCCGCGCGCTCCTGGAAGAAGTTCGTGCGCAGCGTCGCCTTGATGACGGTGAGGAAGGACCGCAGGATGCGGTCCTCGTCGAGCGAGGCCACCTGGTCGAGCGCGGCGTCGAGCTCCTCCAGCAGGGCGTCGACGATCTCGAGCCCGGCGCGCTGCCGGTCGGGCGACATCCGCGCCTCGAACAACGACACCAGCAGCCGGGTGGTGTGGACATTGGTCCGGAGGGTGTCCTCCATGTAGTCCTGGCTGAACGTGGACCCGGCCTGACGCAGGTACTTGGCGTACGCGCGCAGGACCATCGCCTGCCGCCAGTTCAGCCCGGCGCCCAGCACCAGCGCGTTGAACCCGTCGTTCTCCGCCTTGCCGGTCCAGGTCGCCGAGAACGCCTCCTGGAACCGCTCGCGCCCGTCGTCGCCGAGGAAGTCACCGCCGGGACCGGCCAGCGACTTGGGGATGCGCAGACCGAAGTCGTAGATCCAGGCGTTGCTGCGGTCCGTGCAGCGCAGCTCGTACGGCCGCTCGTCGATCACCTCGACGCCGAGCCGGCTGAGCACCGGCAGCACCGCCGACAGGGAGATCGCCTCACCCTTGCGGTAGATCTTGAAGCGGCGCATGTCCGGCCCGGCGCCCACCGGCTCGTACAGGCTGAGCGAGAAGTCCCGCTCCTCGGTGAGCTGTTCCAGATGGACCAGGTCGGCGACCGCGGCGCGCGGCGTGTGGTCGGCCTTGTAGCCCTCGGGGAAGGCGTTGTTGTAGCGCCGCAGCAGCTCCGCGGCCCGCTCCTCCCCGCACTCGGCGTTCATCGCCTCGCCGAACGCGTCGGCCCAGGACCGCGCCGCCTCCACCAGCCGCGCCTCGATACGGTCCTTGTCGGCGTCGGACAGCTCGGGCAGCTCGGTGCCCTGCGGGACCCGGACGACGAAGTGCAGCCGGGACAGGATCGACTCGGTGTTCCAGGCGGTGAAGTCGACGCTCGTCCCGCCCAGCTCCTCCTTGAGGATGTCGATGATCCGCAGCCGCACGCCGGTGGTGTAGCGGTCGCGGGGCAGGTAGACCAGCGCGGAGTAGTAGCGCCCGTACTCGTCCTGCCGCAGGTAGAGCCGCAGCCGCCGCCGCTCCTGCAGATACAGCACGCTGGTGACGATGGCCCGCAGCTCGTCCACCGGCGTCTGGAACAGCTCGTCGCGCGGGTAGGTCTCCATGATCTGGACCAGGTCGCGCCCGTCGTGGCTGTCCGGCGAGAACCCGGCGCCCTTCAGCACGTCCGCGACCTTGCGCCGCACGACCGGCACCCGCGTCACGGACTCGGTGTAGGCGGCGGAGGAGAACAGCCCGAGGAAGCGCCGCTCACCGACGACGTTGCCGTCCGCGTCGAACTTCTTCACGCCGACGTAGTCGAGGTAGGAGGGCCGGTGCACGGTGGCCCGGCTGTTCGCCTTGGTCAGCACCAGCAGCTTGTGCTCGCGCGCCTTGGCGCGGGCGTCGGCGGACAGCCGCTCGAAGGAGGGGCTGACCGGGTGGCTCTCGTCGCCGGAGTGGTGCGGGTCGGAGCGCAGGACGCCGAGACCGGTGCCCGGCACGGCGGCGAGGGTGTCGTCCTCGCGCAGCTGGTACTCCCGGTAGCCGAGGAAGGTGAAGTGGTCGGCGGCCAGCCAGCGCAGCAGCTCACGGGCCTCGTCGACGTCGGGCCGCGCCAGGTCGCCGGGAACGGGCTCCTCGGGGAGCTCGTCGGCGACCCGCAGCGCGGTGTCCCGCATCTTCTCCCAGTCCTCGACGGCCTCCCGGACGTCGGACAGGACCCGCAGCAGATCGGCGGTGATCTGCTTCAGGTCGGCGCGGTCGGTCTCCCGGTCGATCTCTACGTGGATCCAGGACTCGACGTGTGCGTCGTGCGGCAGGTCCCCGGCGGCGGGCGGCGCGCCGAGCACCTCGATGAGCCTGCCGGTCACATCCCGCCGCACCGCGATCTGCGGATGGATGACGAGGTGGATCCCCCGTCCCTGCCGGCTCAGCTCATTGGTGACGGAGTCGACGAGGAACGGCATGTCGTCGGTGACGACCTCCACCACGGAGTGACTGCACGTCCACCCGTTCTCCTCGACCGTAGGGGTGTGGACCCTTACGTTGGCCGTCCCCTGCGGCCGGCTCTCGGCCAGCCGGTAGTGCGAGAGTGCGGCTCCGAAGACGTCGACCGGGTCACGGTCGCTGAGGTCCTCCGGGGCGGTGTGCAGGTAGTACCGCTGGAGGAACGCGAGGAGGGCCGCGTGGTCCGGGGTCCCCGGAGTGCCCTCGCTCGTCGTCCCAGTCGGTAGGTGCCCCCCGACCGGGCTGTTCTCAGCGACCCGCGCCGCCCTCTCGAGCAGCTCGGCCTTGGCTTCGTCCAGCTTGGTCTGCATTGTCCTCTGGCTCCTGTCGCGCGCCGTTGCGTGACGTAGAAGGAAGTACGGTCTCTTCCCCTGCGGCTCGACGCCACGACCCGGGGTCTCCGGGCTGCTTCGACGCTATGCCGCAAGGCGAGATGAGCGGGGGGATATCGGCCATGTTCGACACGTCCCCGGCATGTGACGCTGCTCTCTGCCGCGCCTGCTCCCAGGGTGTGTACGGCGTCCAGGGGCCCCATGCGGCCCCGTCCCGCCCGCGCCGACCAGCGTCCACAGCCCGGTCGCGGAGATGGTCCGCACACACCGGGCGCAGGGCAGGGGCGACCACACCCCCGCGAGCTATCGCGCTGATCACGCCACCAAGGCTATCGCTCCTCACGGGGCCCCCGTCATGAGCCGTATGTGTACAAAACAGCGACCAGAAGTTTGACGTTCTGCACAGCACCGGAACACGGAAGACCATGAAAGAGGCGGCCGGGAAGAAACGCCCGAACGCACCCCCTCTTGGCAAGCCCACCCCCAAGAGGCACCTTGCCCATGACACCGCCCGCCCGAGAGGAACCGCCCACCATGACCGCGAAGATCCTCATCGTCACCGGCGACGCAGCGGAATCCCTGGAAGTCCTCTACCCCTACCAGCGCCTGCTCGAAGAGGGCTACGAGGTCCACATCGCCGCCCCCACCCGCAAGAAGCTCCAGTTCGTCGTCCACGACTTCGAACCCGGCTTCGACACCTACACCGAGAAGCCCGGCTACACCTGGCCCGCCGACCTCGCCTTCTCCGAGGTCGACCCCGGCCAGTACGTCGCCGTCGTCATCCCCGGCGGCCGCGCCCCCGAGTACCTCCGCAACGACCCCGAACTCCGCAAGATCCTCAAGTCGTTCTTCGACGCCGACAAACCCGTCGCCCAGATCTGCCACGGCCCCCTGATCACCGCGGCCGCCGACGCCCTCCGCGGCCGCCGCGTCACGGCGTACCCGGCGCTGGAGATCGACATGCAGTCCGCCGGGGCCGTCTTCCAGGACGCCGAGGCAGTGGTCGACGGCACCCTGGTCTCCTCCCGCGCCTGGCCGGACCACTCGGCCTGGATGCGCGAATTCCTGACAGTGCTCCACGCAAAGGCACCGGTGACCTGAGCCCCAGGTGCGGCGCCCTCAGGACGCCGCACCTGGGGCTCATGCCGCCGCAGCCAACTCCCCCGCGACCTCCACCGCCTCGCCCAGCGTGTCCACCACCGGCACCCCGACCCCCTCCAGGCTGGCCCGGCTGTGCGACCCGCCGGTGTACAGCACGGCCCGCGCCCCCACATGCAACGCGGCCACCGCGTCATCCGCGGCGTCCCCGATCACCACCGTGCGCGCCGCCTCGACGCCGGCCAGCGCCTTCAGGTGCCGCACCATGTGCTCGGCCTTGCTGCCCCCGGACGGCCCCGTCCGCCCGTCGACCCGTAGGAAGTGCGGCTCGATCCCGAACCCCCGCACCAGCGGCACAAGCTCCTCGTGCACGTACATGCTCAGCAGCGACTGACTGTGCCCCGCCGACCGCCACCCCGCGAGCAGCTCCACCGCGCCCTCGGTGAGCCCGCACCGCACCCGGTGCTCGGCGTAGTACCGGTGGAACACCGCGTCCATGGCCTCCCACTCGGCGTCGGTGGGCAGTCTTCCCATCAGCCGCTCGTAGAACTTCGGCACCGGCACGCAGTACAGCGCCCGGTAGCGCTCCAGTGTGAGCGGCTCCAGCCCCAGCTCCGCGAACGCCGCGTTCGTCGCCCCGATGATCGCGTCATTGTCGTTGAGCAGCGTCCCGTTCCAGTCCCAGACGATGTGCGCCGCTTCCTGCTGCATCCCCATACCGGAAAACGTACCCGCCGCCACTGACAATCAAGTGACCGAACGAAGCCGGCCGGAGACAGCGGGTTCAGTCCCCCGACCCGACCAGGTTCCAGATCTCCTGCGGGGCGAACCACAGCAGCTCGTGGTCCTCGGCTCCGTCCACGACGAACTGCGCGTCGTCGTCCCCGCCGTCCGCCGCCGCGAGCGCCTGCGCCGCAGCCGTCACGTCGCTCTCCGCCTCCCCGGCGTCCACGTGCACCGCCGCCGCCTTCGACAGCGACACGGCGCCGGTCACCCGCACCTCGCCCAGCGCCGCCGGATCGAGCCCCCGGTCGGGGTCCACGGCGGCCGCGCGGTCGGGCACGTCGACGGCCACGACGACCCGCCGCCGCGGGGCGCCCTGGTCCGCCGCGAGCAGGCGCAGCGAGGCGAGCGCGGCCCTGCCGAGCGCCGCGTACTCCAACTCCTCGATGTCGTCGGAGAGGTACCACTCGCGCAACGCGGGCGTGACGGCGTACGCGACGAGCGGCTCGCGCCCCAGCTCACCCGTCTTGTGCGCCTCGGCGAGACCGGGGAGGGTCAGGGGGACGTACACGCGCATGGCTGGCCGCTCTCTTCGTGGTCGTTGCGTGGTCGCAAGCTCGGTCTCGGCGCCCCGGGAGGGCGGTTCCGCGCCTCCCCGAGCGCCTTCAGGATACGTGCGGCCGTCCTCTTTCGGGTCCCTGCCCACACCCCCGCAGGCGTCGACCCAGCGCCCCGGAATTCACCCGGCCCGCCCCCATGACATCGGGCTTTCCACACCGTCGACCACCCCTGATAGGTGAACCTTCCACCCCCTCGCCCCCGACGCCCCGCTTGCTTGCCGTCACGGACCGCGACCCCGTACAAGATCCGCAACGGAAAGTTACCGCCCGGTAGTCGCCGGGCCCGCCGAACGGGGACACCCATGAACAAGGTCATGACGAGGACGCAAGCACACCCCGGCACCCGCCCTCCCGGCCGCCGCGACACCCGCCGCCCCGCAGGCACCCCACCCCGCACCCCGGGCAACGGCAGTCGCCCACCCCGAGCCCCTGGCACCGGCACCGGCACCGGCACCGGCTCCCCCACCCTCGCGCCCACCGTCGCCGCTCAGACCCCCGGCCGCCCCGCCTCCCAGCCCCGTCCCACCGACCTCTTCGCCGACCGGCTCCTCGCCGTCCTGACCGGCCGACGCCCCGTCCACTTCATGCTCCGCCACACCCTCGGCCACGCCTACGACGACCTGGCGCACCTCGCCGAAACCGGCGCCCTGCGCACCGCCCACGGCGCCCGTCCCGTCGTCCGCGACATCGGCTACTACGTCCCCCGCCCCGGCGCCATCGAGGCCTTCGCCCGCATCGGCGCCGGCGACCGCCTGCGCGCGATGGCCTTCCGCCTGGAACGCGGCACGGACCGCCGCTGGCGCTGCACCGCGGTGGAACTCGACGGCCCCCGCAGGCCCCACCCCCAAGACGACTGAAAGGACAACTGAACGGCCCCCAGAGCCGCTGAACGCAACAGCCCGACGGACTGGTCCCCCAACCCTCCGCACCCCTCCGCCCTGCCCACAAGGACCACCCAGGGCCACCCAGGAACACCCCAGGAACACCCCAGGAACACCCAGGAACACCCAGGGCCACTGAAAGCCAAGGGGGCGGTGAGGGCCAAGCTCGCGAAAGTTCGCGCCTCCCCACGCCAAAGGGCCGGGCCACCCACAGGTGACCCGGCCCCGAAGCCGCTACGAACTGCCCGTCCCCGAGCCCTACTTCTTACGGCGCCGCCCGGCCTTCGCCTGCTTGCGCCGCTCCGCGCGCGTGAGACCGTCGGCCTCGGAGCGGACGGGCTCGTCGTCGTCACTCTCGAAGTCGCCCTCGATCGTGCCGCCCTCGCCGTCCACCGTCGGAGCCGAGAAGTGCAGCTGACGACGCTGCGGAGCGTCCAGCCCCTTCGCCCGGATCTCCGGACGCGAACCCGCCTGCGCCGGCACCACGTCCTGCTTCTCCATGTCGACCGGCTCGGCGTCCTCCACCGGAACCTCCTCGACCTGCTGCTCGACCTGGACCTCCAGGTTGAACAGGTAGCCGACCGACTCCTCCTTGATGCCGTCCATCATCGCGGAGAACATGTCGAAGCCCTCACGCTGGTACTCGACCAGCGGGTCCTTCTGCGCCATCGCGCGCAGGCCGATGCCCTCCTGGAGGTAGTCCATCTCGTAGAGGTGCTCGCGCCACTTGCGGTCCAGGACCGACAGCACGACCCGGCGCTCCAGCTCACGCATGATCTCCGAGCCGAGCTGCGACTCCCGGGACTCGTACTGCTCCCGGATGTCGTCCTTGATGGACTCGGAGAGGAACTCGGCGGTCAGACCGGCCCGGTCACCGGCCGCCTCCTCCAGCTCCTCGACAGTGACCTTCACCGGGTACAGCTGCTTGAAGGCACCCCACAGCCGGTCCAGGTCCCAGTCCTCCGGGAAGCCCTCGGCGGTCTCCGCACCGACGTACGCGTCGATCGTGTCGTCCATGAAGTGGTGGATCTGCTCCTGCAGGTCCTCACCCTCCAGGACACGACGCCGCTCACCGTAGATGACCTCACGCTGACGGTTGAGGACCTCGTCGTACTTCAGGACGTTCTTACGCGTCTCGAAGTTCTGCTGCTCCACCTGCGACTGCGCCGACGCGATCGCGCGCGTGACCATCTTGTTCTCGATCGGCACGTCGTCCGGAACGTTCGCCATCGACATCACGCGCTCGACCATCTGCGCCTTGAACAGCCGCATCAGGTCGTCACCCAGCGACAGGTAGAACCGGGACTCGCCCGGGTCGCCCTGACGGCCCGAACGACCGCGCAGCTGGTTGTCGATACGCCGCGACTCGTGCCGCTCGGTACCCAGGACGTAGAGGCCACCGAGGTCCTTGACCTCTTCGAACTCGGCCTTGACCGCCTGCTCGGCCTTCTCCAGGGCGGCGGGCAGGGCCTGCGCCCACTCCTCGATGTGCTCCTCGGGGTCGAGGCCACGCTGCCGCAGCTCCGCCTCGGCGAGGTCGTCGGGGTTGCCACCGAGCTTGATGTCCGTACCACGACCGGCCATGTTGGTGGCGACGGTCACCGCGCCCTTACGGCCGGCCTGGGCGACGATCGACGCCTCACGCTCGTGGTGCTTGGCGTTCAACACCTCGTGCTGGATGCCCCGCTTGGACAGCTGCTGCGACAGGTACTCGGACTTCTCGACCGACGTCGTGCCGACGAGGATCGGCTGACCCTTCTCGTGCTTCTCGGCGATGTCGTCGACGACCGCCTCGAACTTCGCGACCTCGGTGCGGTAGATCAGGTCCGACTGGTCCTTACGGACCATCGGCCGGTTGGTCGGGATCGGGACCACGCCGAGCTTGTAGATCTGGTGGAACTCGGCGGCCTCGGTCATCGCCGTACCGGTCATGCCGGACAGACCGGGCTGTTCCTTGTCGTCGTGGTCGTGACGCTTGTAGAGGCGGAAGAAGTTCTGCAGGGTGATCGTGGCGAGCGTCTGGTTCTCGTCCTTGATGTCCACCCCTTCCTTCGCCTCGATCGCCTGGTGCATGCCCTCGTTGTAACGGCGGCCGGCGAGGATACGACCGGTGTGCTCATCGACGATCATGACTTCGCCGTCCATGACGACGTAGTCCTTGTCCTTCTTGAAGAGCTCCTTCGCCTTGATGGCGTTGTTCAGGTAGCCCACCAGAGGGGTGTTCACCGACTCGTACAGGTTGTCGATGCCCAGCCAGTCCTCGACCTTGCTGACACCGGCCTCGTGAATGGCGACCGTGCGCTTCTTCTCGTCGACCTCGTAGTCGCCGGTCTCCTCGATGCCCTTGAGCGGGTTGCCGGCCTCGCCCTTCTTCAGGCGCGTCACCAGCTTCGCGAAGTCGCCGTACCACTTCGTGGCCTGGTCGGCCGGGCCGGAGATGATCAGCGGCGTACGCGCCTCGTCGACCAGGATCGAGTCGACCTCGTCGACGATGGCGAAGTTGTGGCCACGCTGCACGAGCTCGTCCTGCGCCCACGCCATATTGTCGCGCAGATAGTCGAAGCCGAACTCGTTGTTCGTGCCGTAGGTGATGTCGCACGCGTACTGCTCACGGCGCTGGGCCGGCGTCATGTTGGCCAGGATGCAGCCGACGTTCAGACCCAGGAACTTGTGGACGCGCCCCATCATCTCGGAGTCGCGCTCGGCCAGGTAGTCGTTCACCGTGATCAGGTGGACGCCCTTGCCGGACAGCGCGTTCAGATACGCGGGCAGCGTGCCGACGAGCGTCTTGCCCTCACCGGTCTTCATCTCGGCGACATAACCGAGGTGCAGGGCGGCGCCACCCATGATCTGCACGTCGTAGTGACGCTGACCGAGGACACGCTTGGCGGCCTCACGCACGGTGGCGAACGCCTCCGGCAACAGGTCGTCCAGGCTCTCACCATCGGCGTACCGCTGCTTGTACTCATCGGTGAGGGCCCGCAGCTCGGCGTCGGAGAGGTCGACGAAGTCCTCTTCGATGGAGTTGACCTGGTCCGCGATGCGGTGCAGCTTGCGCAGGATCTTGCCTTCGCCTGCACGCATGATCTTCGAGAGGACGGACACGGGGGTTGGTCTCCTTGCCGGTCGGGCCTGGGACGGTCGGTTTCCTTTTGACTTGCTGAGCAACGGCCATCGTATGCGAGGACCCCACCGCGCCGGGAGGCCTGCCGTACGAGGACCGCACACTGCTGCGCACCTGCTCCGAAATCTTCTACCCGGGACAACGGCCGGGCCCCGCCGATGGTGCCGCGTCCGCCACACGAATTGCGCGAATTGTGATCACGCGCTCACGCACCGCAAAACAATGGCGCACCGTGCGCACGCGCACGGAGAATCGGCCGATGGAGCCCCAGCCCGTCACCCTCACCACCACCCGCCTCGTCCTACGCCCCCTCGGCCCCCAGGACACCGCCGCCGTGTACACCGCCGCCCAGGACCCCGACATCCAGCGCTGGACCACGATCCCCTCCCCCTACCTCCCCGAACACGCCCAGAACTTCACCGAAATGCTCGCACCGGAGGGCTGGTCGACCGGCTCGATGTTCACCTTCGGCGTCTTCCTCCCCGACGGCGCCCTCACCGGCGTCCTCAGCCTCACCCTGCGCTCCCTCGGCACGGCCGAGGTCGGCTTCTGGGCCACCAAGGAACACCGCGGCCTCGGCTACACCACCGAGGCCACCCTCGCCGCCACCCGCTGGGCCTTCACCAACCTCTCCATCGACCGCGTCGAATGGCGGGCCGAAGTCGGCAACACCGCCTCCCGCGCGGTCGCCGAAAACGCCGGCTTCACCCTGGAAGGCACCCTGCGCTCCTCCATCAACAACAAGGGCGTACGACGAGACTGCTGGCTCGCCTCCCTGCTCCCGTCGGACCTCGGACTGCCGTCGACGGCGCCCTACCTGCCCGCGCCTCCCCAGCCGCCCGGCCCTTGAACCAACCCACCTCGCGCCCGGCCCAATCCGCCTCGCGCCCGGTCCAGCCCGCGCCGGCGCTTGAACCGGCCGCCCGGCGCTTGTCGGAACGAAGCCCCTGCGAGCCCCCGAACCCCCAGCTCAACCGCCACTGTCAGACCCACCCCCTATCGTGCGAGCCATGACGACCCCGCACCCCGCCACCGAGCTCTCCGCAGACGAAGCCCGCCGCATCGCCCTACGGGCACAAGGCTTCCTCGGCACTCCCGACCGCAAGGCCGGCGTCCGCGGCGTCCTCCGCCACCTGGGCGCGGTCCAACTCGACACCATCTCCGTCCTCGCCCGCTCCCACGAACTCATCCCCTACGCCCGCCTCGGCGCCGTAGGCCGCAAAACCGTCGAGAACGCGTACTGGAAAGACACCCACGCCTTCGAGTACTGGTCCCACGCAGCCTGCATCCTCCCCATCGAGGAATGGCCCCACTTCGCCTTCCGCCGCCGCGCCTACCGCAGCCGCCCGCACTGGAACCACACCCTCCCCGACGGCACGTACGAGCAGGTCATCAAGCAGCTCCGCACCGAAGGCCCCCTCACCGCCACCGAACTCGGCGGCGCGAAGAAGACCAGCGAGTGGTGGGACTGGTCCGGCACCAAGGTCGCCGTGGAACGCGCGCTGATGTACGGCGAGGTGGTCTGCGTCGACCGCCGCGGCTGGAAACGCGTGTACGACCTCGCCGAACGCGCCGTACCCGCCGACCTGTTGCACGACGAGCTCGACGACACCGAATGCCTGCGCCGCCTCGTCCGCCTGGCCGGCCAGTCCCTCGGCGTGGGCACGCGCGCGGACATCGCCGACTACCACCGCCTCAAGGGCGAGCAGGTCGACGCGGTGATCGCCGACTCGGGCCTGGTCCCCGTCACCGTCGAAGGCTGGGGCAAGCCCGCCTGGGCCGACCCGACGGCCCTGGAAACGCCCCCGCGCGGCCGCCACCGCACCACGCTCCTGTCCCCGTTCGACTCCCTGATCTGGGAACGGGCACGCACCGAGCGGATCTTCGGCTTCACCCACCGCCTGGAGGCCTACGTCCCCAAGCCGAAGCGCGTGTACGGCTACTTCGCGATGCCGGTCCTGGCCGGCGGCCGACTCGTCGGCCGCGTGGACCCGGCCCGGGAAGGCCGCACCCTGGTCGCCAAGCAGGTCACCCTGGACGGCCCGAAGGCGGTCCCGGCGGTCGCACAGGCCCTGCTGGAGGCCGCTACCTGGGTGGACTGCACGGACGTACGCGTGGAACGCGTCGACGCCCCCGACCTGCGCGAGCCGCTCACCAAAGAACTCACCCGCGCACTCGCCTGACCGACCCGCCCGACCGGCCCGCCCGACCTGCCCCGCCCCGCCCCGCTTGACCGGAGTCAGCGGATCTCGAGGATCTTCTCCCGCATCGCGTACACCACCGCCTCCATCCTGGAGTGCAGCTGCAGCTTCTCCAGGATGTTGCGCACATGGTTCTTCACGGTGTTCTCGGAGATGAACAACTCCTTGGCGATGTCACGGTTGTTCATTCCCGTGGCCACCAGCTTGAGCACCTCCAGCTCACGGTCGGTCAGCCGCGGCGCGGGCACCAGCCGACGCTCGTCGGTCCGCTGGATCATCGACTTGAACTCGGTGAGCAGCTTCGACGCCATGGAGGGGCTGATCTGCGACTGCCCGTCGGCGACCGCGCGGATCGCGGTGGCGACCTCGTCCGTGGAGATCTCCTTGAGGAGATACCCGGTCGCACCCGCCTTGATCGCCTCGTAGAGGTCGGCCTCCTCGTCGCTGATCGTCAACATGATGATCTTCGCGCTGGGGGCCACCTCCTTGATGGAGGTGCACGCCTCGATACCGCCGCGCTTGGGCATCCGTACGTCCATCAGCACGATGTCCGGCAGCAGGTCGGCCGCCTTGTCCACGGCCTCGGCCCCGTCGCCCGCCTCACCGACGACCTGGATGTCCTCCTCGGCCGCGAGCACGATCTCCAGGCCGCGACGGAACAGGGCGTGGTCGTCCACGACAAGGACTCTGATCGGCTCCTTGCGTGGAGTGCCCTCGTCCGGGCCCATGCCGACGACGCCGTCGTCGGCGCCCTCGTCCCGCATCGGTCCGAAGCTGTCCGCCATCGTTCCTCCCCCTGAAGGCTGTGGCCGTGGTCCTGAGCCGTCGCCAACCCAAGGCAACGACCCACCGGTTGAGCCGCCCTGCCATGATTCCATGCCCAGACGACAACGCGGTGACAGAGCGATGCCCGAAGGGGTCGCACACGGATGCCCCTGGGGGCGCACACCGCGCTCCAGGGGCACACCGCTCAGCTGTCACCGCTCACTGTCACCGGGCAGCGTCAGCCGCCCAGCGCGCCACCCGCCTCGGGTGAGTGCGCCTGCGCCACCATCGGGTCGGTGTCGAGGTAGATCACGCCGTAGTCGTAGGCGTGCCGCCGGTAGACGACGCTCGGCTGCTTCGTCTCGGAGTCGACGAACAGATAGAAGTCGTGTCCGACCAGTTCCATCTCGTAGAGGGCCTGGTCGAGGGTCATCGGAGCGGCCACGTGCGTCTTCTCGCGGACCACGAGGGGGCCGTCGCCCTGCACCTCCAGCGAGCCGATCTTCTTCGTCGGCACACTTTCCGACTCCCCTGCCTGGACGGGGCGGCCGTTGCCGTTGAGCGTCGCCACACCCGGGACGTGGTCGGGAACCTCTGCCGCGGAGAGCCTGCGGGCGCCGCGGCGCGTGTAACGCTTGTCGTGCTGCTTGCGCAGCTGGGCGTCGAGCTTCTCCGCCGCCAGGTCGAGTGCCGCGTACGGGTCGTTGGCCGACGCCTCCGCCCGGATCACCGGACCGCGGGAGCGGAGCGTGATCTCCACTCGGTCACAGCGGTCGGCCTGTCGCGGGTTGGGCTCCTTGGAGACCTCGACGTCGAGGCTGATCACCTTGCCGTCGAGCTTCTGGATCTTCTCCAGGTTCAGCTTCTCGGCCACGTGCTTGCGGAACCGCTCGGGCACCTCGGTCTTGCGGCCCTTGACGACGATGTCCACGCAGAACTCCGTTCCCGGATCACTCCGCTTCGCCGCGGAGCATCTCCCTTTTGCACCAGGCTCCGGTGAGCACCGGAACCTCGGACTTGGTGACTTCCACCTCCTCCTCCCCCATGGGCGAGATCTACACCCCAGGCGCTGCGGGCGATTACGCAAACCGCAGCACGGCATTCGGATATGAGAGGTGTGGCCTGCGGCTTTCCCTCACAACCGAACATATCTCGCCCGGACGGATGTCGTCACCCTCTACTGCGGCGTACCTCCGTTCAGGTGAATTGACCTTCTCATTACCTGCAACGACGCAAGTTCTCACTCAGTTCCGGTTTATTTCGAAAGAGTCCGGCGAGGCCGCGACCACGGCCGCGCACAGCACGTCAGCGGCACCGCCCGCGGCTGTCTCCCTCACTCCGAACGACTTCACCTGTCTGCCTTCCCTGGTGACACCCCCGTACACCGCCGCCGCCCCTTCACCACCCATCCCGCCCCCCATCTCCTCCCAACGCTCCCCCTCACCCGGGCGCCCCCGCCATGCCGCCCGCCCCCGCGCCACCTCCGGCCGCCTCTCCTGGTCCGCCGACGACCACGGCGGCACCGACGCCGACAGCGACGCCCGTACCGCGCGCGCCGCCTCCGCCAGCGAAGCGCCCGTCGTCACCAGGTCGTCGACAAGCACCACAGGACCGCCGCGCAGCACCCGCGCGCCCCCGGGCACCACCGCCAACGCGCCCACCAGGTTGGCCAGCCGCTGCCGGGAGTCGAGCCCCGACTGGTCGGCCACCGGCCGCCGCTGCCGCAACACCGCCGCCACCCGCGCCGGCATCCCGGCCCGCCGCAGCTCACCGGCCGCCGCAAGCGCGATCCGCCGCGCCGGATCATGCCCACGGGCACGCACGGCGGCACGGGCGGAGGGGACGGGGACGAGCAGCAGGCTTCCGGGGGACTGGGGGGCCTCCCCCACCCCCACCCCCTCCCCCGCCTCCCCCACCCCCGCCCGCACAGCCCCCGCCAACGCCGCACCCAAAGGTCGCGTCAGCGCCAGCGCGCCGCGTTCCTTGTGGGCGAGCAGGACGGCCCGGACTTCGTCGGCGTACCGGGCCGCCGCGTGCACGGCGGGCAGCCCTGGCGGTTCCGGCGTCGGCCGTACCCGAAACGGCGCGGCCCCGCTCAGCGCCGTACGGCATTGCGGGCAGAGCACCGTACGTGCGCTTCCGCAGCCCCCGCAGTCGGCGGGCAGCACCAGGCCTGCGAGTTCCTGCCACCACCTGCGAACGCTTTCCACGTCGACCACTGTGCCCCTGTCCGGAGCGGCTCACCACCCCTGTGGAAAACCCTGGAACCATGAACGAGAGGCTGTGGAAAACTCCCGGGACGGCGGACCTGAGGCGATCTCACAGCCCGCCCGGCGTCACTCCCGCTGGAAAAAAATCATCCGGGGTAAAACACGGTGGAAGCGGTTTCCTTCAGGGTTCGCCAGCCGCTCCCGCCGGGCAGCCACAGCAGCCCGTCCTTGGAGGTGGCGAACAGCGGGGTGTCGCTGTCCTCGGAGGCGGCGATGCTGGTGACCTCGGTGAGGCCGGGAAGTGTGCCGGCCTCGGGGATCGAGCCGTCGCACTGCACGTACTGGGCCTGCTCCACGCCGCCGGCCTCGCGGCCGACCACCACGAGCCGGCTGTCCCCGGCCCACGCCATGGCGCTGACCTGTTCCAATTCCGGTGTCGCCGAGCGCAGTTCCTGGACCGACACGGACGGCTTCTCGCCGCTGCCCGCGCCGCGTTCGATCCGCCCGATGAGCAGGGACTGCTTGCCGCCCTTGTCCACGACGAGCGCGATCCGCACCCCGTCGGCGGCCACGCGTACGGCGTTGATCCGGCCGTCCAGTCCGGGCGTGAGGACCTCCAGGGGCTGGCCGCCGCCCTTCGCCAGCAGGAGCAGCCGAGGGCGACCGGGGTCGCGGTCGGCCACCCACAGGTCGCCCTGGGCATCCCAGCTGGGGGTGGTGAGCCGGTCGGTCTCCGTCTTGCCCTTGCTCTGCAGTACGGGGTCGCCGATGGAGCTGCCCGACACGGTGGAGGTGACGTAGAGCGTCTTGCCGTCGAGGGCGACTCCGGCCGCGCTGTGTTCGTCGCGGGCCACGGCGACGGAGCGCAGTGCCTTGGCGCCGTCGCCGAGCGCTCCGGGCACGGCCTCGGCCCGGGTGTTGCCGCTGCCGCTCGTCATGCGGACGAGGCGGTGCTGGCCGTCGATGAAGTACAGGTAGCCGGGGTTGGTCTGCGAGCCGCGTGCGGCGACGGCCGCGGCCCGGTCCGCGGCGAGGCTGCACAGTTGTGTGCCGCCCGCGCGAAGCGCGATCTCTTCGATGGTGGGGGCGAGGCTCTGCAGGGAGAACAGCAGCTGGGCGGCCATCTCGTCGCACTTGCCGCGCCCGATGTGGGCCGCCTTGTCGTTCAGCGGCACGGTGAGCTTGTTCTGGTCGTCGGGTGCGAGCGAGGTGCCCTTGGGCAGTGCGGTGCCCGTGGGGAAACTGGATCTGACGACGTGGCGCAGCCAGCTGGTGGGTCCGGTGAGCACACTGCGCACCATCTGCGTCATGGGGTCGACGCGTTCCCGTACGTAGACGGGGTCGGCGACGGCCATGGGCTGTCCGGAGGCGTCGGCGGCGGTGTTGGAGGCGAAGTAGTACTTGTTGACGGACACGTAGTTGCGCTGGAAGTCGGACTTGCCCATGACGACGCCCGAGGGGAGCGCGTCGATGCGCCATTGTCCGGTCTTCTTGTCACGGGTGAGGTGGACCGTCTGGCCGTAGTTGCCCGAGGCGGGCGTGTACGACTGCTGGGCGTCGACGACGGCGACTCTCGTGCCGGTCAGGACGTACGAGAAGTCGTTGCCGTCGTCCCGGCTTCCGGTGGGTCCGGCCACGGTTGCCGGTCCGTCGGCGAGGACCGTCGTGGAGCGTTCGGGCTCCCATTTCTGGGCGGCCTTGTTGGTCAGGTACTGCCGTGCCGTGGAGTAGCTCGGGTCGTCGCTGGTGAGCGCCTCGAGGAAGCCCTGGACGATCTCCTGGGGCTGTGCGTCGTCCGGGGGCGGCATCGCGAACACGCGCACCTGGGGGTCCTGGCGCGGTGTGGATTCGACGCCGCGCAGGTCGCCGCTGTCGGGCATCGAGGCGCACCCCGCCAGCAGTACGGCGCCACAGGCGACGTACGCCATCGTGCGCACCGGCGTGCGCCGGGCTACCCCCTTGCGCCGTTCAGCGCCCACGGAATGCCTCCCCTTGGTCGTCCGAGCTCTCCGTGGCGGCTGCCCGCCGGTCCGGAGTCCCCCTCAGTGCCGTGTCACCCTGGTCCGCCGTTCCGGACGGCTCCGGGTCCTCGCCCTGTGCTGTCTCCGTCGCGGCCCGGGTCGTGGACGGTTCGTCGGGTCGCCGTCCGTTTCCCGTGCCCGGGGCGGTCCGCGGCACGACGCGTGCGCCGTTGCCGGGCAGGGCCGTCGGGTCGGCGGTGGGCGCCACGCTGGTCATGCGGGGTGTGAGCGGGGCACGGGCGGCCGACAGTTGCTCACTGGCGGGCTGCACCGGCACCGTGGCGCTCTTCTCGCCTCCGCCGCGCGGGCGGCCTGCGTCGTCGCGTTCGCCGCGGTTGCGGCGGGAGTCCTTGGGTTCGAGCGGTATCGGCGAGCCCCGCAGCGGCTCGTCGGCGGTCCTGGGCAGCGTCAGCCGGAACTGGGAGCCGCCGCCGGGCTCGCCCCAGGCCTGCAGCCAGCCGCCGTGCAGTCGGGCGTCCTCCAGGGCGATGGACAGGCCCAGGCCGGTGCCACCGGTGGTACGCGCGCGTGCCGGATCGGCGCGCCAGAAGCGGCTGAAGACGCGGGTGGCCTCGCCGGGTTTGAGCCCGACGCCGTAGTCGCGTACGGCGATGGCGACGGCGCCGCCCGCGGCGGCCAGTTTGACGATGACGTCCTTGCCCTCGCCGTGTTCCACGGCGTTGACGACCAGGTTGCGCAGCACCCGCTCCACGCGCCGGGCGTCGGCCTCGGCGACGACGGGCTGCTGGTCGCCGATGACGCGTACGGTCGTGCCCTTGCGTTCGGCGAGCGGGGCGGCCCCGCTGACGACGCGCCGCACGACCTCCCTGAGGTCGATCGGTTCGGCTTCCAGGGCGGCGGCGCCGGCGTCGAAGCGGCTGATCTCCAGCAGATCGGCGAGGAGCGTCTCGAACCGGTCGAGCTGGTCGGCGAGGAGTTCCGCGGACCGCGCGGTGACGGGGTCGAAGTCGACGCGGGCGTCGTGGATGACGTCGGCGGCCATGCGGACGGTCGTCAGCGGCGTCCGCAGCTCGTGCGAGACGTCGGACACGAAGCGCCGCTGCATCCGCGACAGGTCCTCCAGCTGCTGGATCTTCAACTGGAGGTTCTGGGCCATCTTGTTGAAGGCCTCGCCCAGGCGGGCGATGTCGTCCTCGCCGGTGACCTTCATCCGCTCCTGCAGTCGTCCCGCGGAGAGCCGTTCGGCGATCCCGGCGGCCATCCGCACGGGTGTGACGACCTGGCGCACCACGAGCCAGGCGATGGCCCCGAGGAGGACGACGACGAAGAGTCCGGCGGTCGCCAGGGTGCCCTTGACCAGGCTCAGCGACTTCTCCTCCTGGGTGAGCGGGAAGAGGTAGTACAACTCGTACGGGTCCTCGTTGGGGTCGCTGACCTGCTTGCCGATGACCAGGGCGGGCTGGGACTCCTTGTCGCTGAGGTAGATGATGCGGGAGTAGCTCTGGACCGCACCGGTGCTGGTGTTGACGCGTTCGCGCAGGTTCTTTGGGACGCTCTTGTTGGGGTCGACGAAGCCGGAGGCGCGCGGTCCGTAGCCGCCGCTGTCGTCGCCGGAGGGCAGGGTGACCACGTCGAACGCGCCCTGGCCGCCGCTGGACAGCGACAGCACGAGCTCGCTCATCCATTCGCTGACATTCCGCGAGGCGCGGCTGCCCGGCGGGGTCCCGTCGTCCGCGACGGCGCTGGAGGCCTCGTCGGCCTTCTGCTTGGCCACGGCGAATCCGCCGGTGGCCTGGCTCTGGGACGCTTTGACCTTGGCGTCCAGCAGGCCGTTGCGGACCTGCCCGATGACGACGAAGCCCAGCAGCAGGACGACGCCCAGCGACATCAGCAGGGTCGTGGCGACGACCTTGAGCTGGATGTTGCGCCGCCACAGCCGCATGACGGGCAGCAGTGGCCGGCGTACCCAGCGCAGCAGCAGCCGTAGGACGGGGCTGCCCTGTACCCCGCCTTGCAGCAGTCCGCCTTCGAGGAGGCGGGCAAAGCGTGAACCCGGTGTCTTACGGCCGACAGGCCGCTCCGGTCGGGCCCCGGACCGGCCGGGAGCCGAAGCGGCACTGTCCCCGGACATGTCAGCTGGGTCCTGCCTTGTATCCGACGCCACGGACGGTCACCACGATCTCGGGTCGCTCGGGGTCCTTCTCGACCTTGGAGCGCAGCCGCTGGACGTGCACGTTGACCAGGCGGGTGTCGGCGGCGTGCCGGTAGCCCCACACCTGTTCCAGGAGCACCTCGCGGGTGAACACCTGCCAGGGTTTGCGCGCGAGCGCGACCAGCAGGTCGAATTCCAGCGGCGTCAGCGCGATCGACTGCCCGTCCCGCTTCACGGAGTGGCCGGCCACGTCGATGACGAGGTCGCCGATGGCGAGCTGCTCGGGCGCCGGTTCCTCCGACCTCCGCAGCCGAGCCCGGATCCGGGCGACCAGCTCCTTCGGCTTGAACGGCTTCACGATGTAGTCGTCGGCGCCGGACTCCAGCCCGACGACCACGTCGACTGTGTCGCTCTTCGCCGTGAGCATCACGATCGGCACGCCGGACTCCGCCCTGATCAGGCGGCACACCTCGATGCCGTCCCGGCCGGGCAGCATCAGGTCCAGCAGCACCAGATCGGGCTTCGCCTCACGGAAAGCAGCCAGCGCCTTGTCACCGTCGGCTACGAAAGACGGCTCAAAACCTTCACCACGCAACACGATGCCGAGCATCTCGGCCAGTGCGGTGTCGTCGTCGACGACAAGGACTCGTCCCTTCATAAACGACATCATCCCATTCTCATAACGGTGAAGGTTGCCCAGGTGAGCAGGGTCACCGGCCAGTGACGATAGTCGTACGGGACCGTCACTGTCTGCCCCCGTCCTCCATAGCCGATGTCAGCGGCTGATGTCAGTGCCTCTGTGCGCGGCGGCGCCCGGGCCGGCGCAGGCGGTGATGCCGGTGAAAATCGCGGTGCGGCGCGGCGGTCTCGGTGATGGGATGCGCCGCATGAGCGACCCGTTGCGCGACCGCATCGAGCGGTACTACGCCACCGTGCCCCTCCTCTTCGCCGACGCCGAGGACTTCGGTGCGCTGCGACTGTTCGTACGCAGGGAGCCGGGTGCCCCGTACTACGGCGGTCCGAGCCACGCCCGGCCCAGCGCGGAGGGCGCGGCCTGTATCGGCTCCGCCGACATCGCCCGGGTGCGGGCCCGCCAGCGTGAGCTCGGTGTGCCGGAGGCCTTCGAATGGCTGGCCGAGTCGGCACCGACGCTGCGGGCCCGTATCGAGGCGGCCGGCCTGCCCGTACTGCGCCGCCCGCTGATGGTTCTCGCTCCCCGTCGCGCACTCCCTCCACAGCCCCTTCCCACCGGCGTGGCGCTGCGTGCGCTCACCGCGGACGATCCCGCCCTCCCCGCAGTCCTCGCCCTGCCCCGCCTGGCCTTCGCCACGGAGCCCAGGCGCACCACGGACCCATCGGCCCCATCGATCCCATCAAACCCAGCGCGCCCCGCGGACCGTACGGAGTTGTCCAGGCTGGCCGAGGAGCTGACGGAGGACGGCACCGTGGCCATGGTCCGCCCCACGATCCGCGCCGGACACAAGACGCTCGTCGCCGCCCTCGCCCCGGACGGCACCCCGCTCGCCGCCGGCCACTACCACCCGGCGACCGGCGCCACGGAGATCGGCGGCGTCTGCGCCCTGCCCTCAGCCCGCCGCCAGGGTCTGGCCGCCGCCGTGACATCGGCCCTGGTCACCCACGCCCGCGACCACGGCGTCGACACGATCTTCCTGGCCTACGCGAAGGAGGCCGTTGCCCGCATCTACGCCCGCCTCGGCTTCCGCCCCGCCGGCACGACCCTCCTGATCGCCAACCAACCCGCACGCTCATGACGCCGGCAGCCGCGGGCCGGTCCGGTCAGGGCCGGTCCCCGCCCCGGCGCGCCCTGCGGTACAGCTCGGCAAGGGCATCGGCCGTCACCGGCGATATCGCGCCCTCCTCCGTGACGATCGCCGTCACCAGCTCCGGCGGCGTCACGTCGAACGCCGGGTTGTACGCCTGGGTCCCCAAGGGCGCCACCGGAATCCCTCCTCCCGCTCCCGTCACCGGCGCCTGCGGTGCCGTGACCTCCGTCACCTCGAACCCGGGACGTTGCTCCACCTCGATCGACGCCCCGTCCGGCGTCTCCGGATCCACCGTCGTCACCGGCGCCACCACGATGAACGGCACATGGTGATAGCGCGCGAGCACCGCGAGCGGATAACTCCCCACCTTGTTCGCCACCGATCCGTCGGCCGCGATCCGGTCCGCCCCGATCAGCACCGCGTCCACCTCGCCCGCCGCGAAGAGCGAACCCGCCGCGTTGTCCGTCAGCAGGGTGTACGCCATGCCGTTGCGCGCGGCCTCGTACGCCGTGAGCCGAGCGCCCTGCAGCAGCGGACGCGTCTCGTCGACCCACAGCCGGCGAAGCCGCCCCGCCCGGTGCGCGGCGAGCGCCACCGCGAACGCGGTACCCTCCCCGCCCGACACCAGCGAGCCGGTGTTGCAGTGCGTGAGGACACGGTGTCCGCCGCCGGGCAGCAGCTCGTCGAGGAGTGCCAGCCCGTGCCCGGCCATCCGGGCGCTGGCCTCGGCGTCCTCCCGGTGCAGCCGGCGCGCGGCCGCCAGCGCCGCCAGCGCGCCCTGTCCCGGGTCGCCGCTGCGGGCGAGTTCCGCCTGGTACGCGGACCGGGCGCGGCGCACGCCGACGGACAGGTTCACCGCGGTGGGCCGGGCCCCCGCCAGCGCGTTCGCGGCCTCGTCCACGTCGAAGCCGCGCGCGGCGGCGAGCGCGACACCGTACGCCCCGGCGATCCCGAGCAACGGCGCTCCCCGCACGGCCAGCGAGCCGATCGCCTCCACCAGCGCGGACGCGTCCGTACACACCAGTTCGACTTCCTCGGTCGGCAGTCTCGTCTGGTCGAGAAGAACCAGTACGGGACCTTCTGGCGGCTCCTCCCAACGAAGCGCCGGGGCCTCGGTCGGCCGCTTGCCCTCGCCGGATTGCACGTACTGATCAGCCATGCGGTCAGTCTGCCCACTATCCGACGGACCATTGAAGATGTGCGGCCCATACCGCGGCCGGTCCCCCGGTCAGCACCCCATGGCACGATGGCTCCCAACCTGCCGCCGCGACCGCGGACGGGCACCGTGAAGGAGCGACGATGAAAGACACTCCGGGCTGGGCCTCGCCCGGATCCGCCCCGTCCGACGGACAGGAGCCCGGCGCGTCCCACCCCGCCGAGCCGACCGACCGGCCCGCCTGGCAGCAGCCCGCGGACCAGCCGGACGCGAACCCACCGAGCCCCGGCACGAAGTGGTCCAAGGAACAGCCGCCGCCCGGCCAGTGGTCGGCGCCCACAGGCCCCCAGAACCCCGGCCAGGCCCCGCCACCGCCGCCACCCCCGCCGCCCGGCCCAGGCTGGGGCCCCCACCCGCCCGCCGGACCGGGAGGCGGACACCCCGGCGGCCCCGCCGGACACGGCGGTTACGGCCGTTACGGCGGCTACGGCCCTCCCGGGGGCTGGGGCGGCCCCCCGCCCGCCGCGAAGCCCGGCGTGATCCCGCTGCGCCCGCTCGGCGTGGGCGAGATCCTCGACGGCGCCGTCGCCACCATGCGCACCTACTGGCGCACGGTCCTGGGCATCTCGCTGACCGTCGCGATCGTCACCCAGGTCTTCGTCGTCCTGCTGCAGGGCCTGATCCTCGACGGCTCCACGGACACCGCCGCCCTCGGCGACCCGGCCGCCACCGTCGACGAGCAGCTCAACGCCATGGGCGACGCCATGCGCGCTTCCGGCCCCGTCCTCCTCATCACGCTCCTCGGCACCATCACGGCGACCGCCCTGCTCACGGCCGTCACCAGCCGCGCCGTGCTCGGCAAACCCGTCACTCTCAAGGAAGCCTGGCGCGACGCCCGCCCCCAAGTACCCCGGCTGTTCGGGCTGATCCTCCTGCTGATGCTCATCACCGCCGGCGTCGTCCTCGCCTGTCTGCTGCCGGGCATCCTCGTGGGCGCCGCCGGGAACTCCGACGCAGGTGACGCGCTCATGGCCTTCGGCATCCTCGGCTCGATCGTCCTCGTGCTGTGGCTGCTGATCCGGTTCTCCCTCGCCTCGCCCGCGCTGATGTTGGAGAAGCAGGGCATCAAGAAGTCGCTCGGCCGTTCCGCGAAGCTCACCCGCGGCTCCTGGTGGCGCGTCTTCGGCATCCAGCTGCTCGCCCTCATCATCGCGAACATCGTCGCGATGATCGTCGTCGTCCCCTTCGCCCTCCTCGGCGCAGCCCTGAGCGACGGCGGCGTCGGCGGCATGGTCGAGGCGGGCGGCGACTACGGCTGGACCTACCTGATCGTCAGCGGCATCGGCTCGGTCATCGGCTCCATGATCACCTTCCCGATCGCGGCGGGCGTCATCGTGCTGCTCTATATCGACCAGCGCATCCGCCGCGAGGCCCTCGACCTCGATCTGGCCCGCGCCGCAGGCCTCCAGGGCTACGGCTCCCCCACTCCCGGCACCACCCCGGGGAGCTGATGCGGTGATCCCGGCGGGGGGAGTTCTCATAGCGGTACCGCGCCCGGGCGGTTTGCCCGTCCGGGCGCTGCCCGGCCTCACCGACGCACCCGCGGCAGCCCTCTCCCGCGCCGCCGGCCGGGCCGCGCAAGCCCTGTTGCGGGCGGGCGGCGACGGCACCGTACTGTCACTGGCCCGCTCCGGCGACGAACCGCCGGTGACCATCCCCCGGGACCCCGCGCGGGAGGCGGCCCGCCGCGAGCTGTCCAAGGACCTGTACCACCAGAACGACCCGAGCCTGTTCCGACGCGCCCTGGACACCTTGTGGGACTGGATCGGCGACCTGTTCGACACCGCTTCGACCGCCACCCCCGGCGGCACACTCGGCCTCCTGGTCGTCGTCCTCGCCGTCGTGGCCGTCGCCGGCGCCCTATGGTGGCGCCTGGGCACCCCGCGCCGCCAACCCTCCTCCGCCGCCGCCCTGTTCGACGACCGCCCCCGCAGCGCCGCCGAACACCGCGCCGCCGCCGAGGCACACGCCGCCCAGGGCCACTGGAACAGGGCCGTCCAGGAACGCATGCGCGCCATCGTCCGCTCCCTGGAGGAACGCGCCCTCCTCGACACGCGCCCAGGCCGCACGGCCGACGAAGCCGCCGACGAAGCCGGCCGCACCCTGCCCGCCCACACCGACCGACTGCGCACCGCCGCCCGCGACTTCGACGACGTGACATACGGCGGCCGCCGTGCGACCGAGCAGTCGTACAGGCAGATGGCCGAACTCGACCTCGACCTGGAACGCACCAAACCCCAACTGGCGGCGAGCAGCACCCACACCACGGCCCACCCCGCCCGCCAGGGAGCCGCCGAGTGACGACCGAGGCCACGCTCCCCTCCACCTCGTCCTCGCCCACCGCCCTGCGGCTGTGGACCCGCGCGCGAGGACTCACTCTCGCCTTCGTACTGCTCCTGGCGGGAGCCGTCACGCTCGCCGCGCTCCAGTCCGACGCCCGCCACGGCGCCCTCGACCCCCGCTCCGCCGACCCCTACGGCAGCCGCGCGATCGCCGAACTCCTCACCAACCACGGCGTGTCGACCCGCGTGGTCGACACCCTGGCCGACGCCCGCACCGCGGCAGGCCCCACCACCACCCTCCTCGTCGCCACCCCCGACCTCCTGACGGAACGTCAACAAAACGAGCTGCACGCGGCGATCGCCGACTCCGGCGGCCGCACCGTCCTCATCGCCCCCGGCAGCTCGTCCGTGGGAACCCTCGCCCCCGGCGTGACCGCGGACCCGGCCACCAACCACGGCTCCACGCTCTCCCCCGACTGCACCCTGCCCGCCGCCCGCGGCGCCGGCGCCGCGGAAACCGGCGGCATCCGCTACACCACCCGCCACCTCGGCACCGACGAGTGCTACCCCAGCGAGCGCCTGGCGACCCTCCTCCGTATCCCGGACGCCTCCGGCGACGGCGACACCGTCGTCCTCGGCGCGCCCGACATCCTCTACAACAACCGCCTCGACAAGCAGGGCAACGCCTCGCTCGCCCTCCAACTCCTCGGCTCCCGCACCCATCTGGTCTGGTACCTCCCCTCGCTCTCCGACACCTCCGCCGCCGACCCGGACGACGAAAAGGGCTTCCTCGACCTGCTCCCCTCCGGCTGGATCTGGGGCACCCTGCAGCTCTTCGTCGCGGCAGCCCTCGCCGCCCTCTGGCGGGCACGCCGACTCGGCCCCCTCGTGCCCGAAAAACTCCCCGTGGCGATCCGCGCCTCCGAAACCGTCGAAGGCCGCGCCCGCCTCTACCGCAAGGCAGCCGCCCGCGACCGCGCGGCCGCCGCTCTTCGCTCCACCACCCGCACCCGCCTCGCCCCTCTCCTAGGCGTCCCCGTCACCCAGGCGCACGCGCCCGAGGCACTCATCCCCGCCCTGTCCGCCCACCTCCACGGAGACGGACAGTCCCTGCACTCCCTCCTCTTCGGCCAGCCCCCCGGCGACGACGCGGCCCTGATCGCGCTCGCCGACCAACTCGACGCCCTCGAAAGAGAGGTACGCCGTCCATGATGGACCCGACCACTGACAACGCCGGGACCACCGGGGACCCGGGCCGCGCCCGAGCCTCCCTGGAAGCCCTGCGCGCCGAGATCGCCAAGGCCGTGGTCGGCCAGGACCCCGCCGTGACCGGCCTCGTCGTCGCCCTCCTCTGCCGCGGACACGTTCTCCTTGAAGGAGTCCCCGGAGTGGCCAAAACGTTGCTCGTCCGCGCCCTCGCATCCGCACTCGAACTCGACACCAAACGCGTCCAGTTCACCCCCGACCTCATGCCGAGCGACGTCACCGGCTCCCTCGTCTACGACACCCGCACCGCCGAGTTCTCCTTCCAGCCCGGCCCCGTCTTCACCAACCTCCTCCTCGCCGACGAAATCAACCGCACCCCGCCGAAAACCCAGTCGTCCCTCCTCGAAGCCATGGAGGAACGCCAGGTCACCGTCGACGGCACCCCACGCGCCCTCCCCGACCCCTTCCTGGTCGCGGCAACCCAGAACCCCGTCGAGTACGAGGGCACCTACCCCCTCCCCGAAGCCCAACTGGACCGGTTCCTCCTCAAACTGACGATCCCTCTCCCCTCCCGCCAGGAGGAGATCGACGTCCTCACCCGCCACGCCGAGGGCTTCAACCCACGCGACCTGCACGCCGCCGGCGTACGCCCCGTCGCAGGCCCGGCCGACCTCGAAGCGGCCCGGGCGGCCGTCGCCAAAACAACGATCTCCCCCGAGATCACGGCCTACGTCGTCGACATCTGCCGCGCCACCCGCGAATCCCCGTCCCTCACCCTGGGCGCCTCCCCGCGAGGCGCGACCGCCCTCCTCGCCACAGCACGTGCGTGGGCATGGCTGACCGGCCGCGACTACGTCATTCCCGACGACGTCAAAGCCCTCGCCCTCCCCACTCTCCGCCACCGCGTACAACTCCGCCCGGAGGCCGAGATGGAAGGCGTCACCGCCGACTCCGTCATCAACGCGATCCTCACCCACGTCCCCGTCCCCCGCTGATGGCACTCACCGGACGTACCGCGCTCCTCGCGGCCCTCGGCTCCCTCCCCGTCGGCATCTGGGACCCCGGCTGGACGGGCATCCTCGCGGTCAACGCCCCCCTGGCCGTGGCCTGCGCCTGCGACTTCGCACTCGCAGCCCCCGTACGCCGCCTGGGCCTGACCCGCTCCGGCGACACCACCACCCGCCTCGGCGAACCGGCGGACGTCACCCTCACGATCACCAACCCGTCCCGCCGCCCCCTGCGCGCCCACCTCCGCGACGCCTGGCCCCCCAGCAGCTGGCAGCCGGGAACGGAGACGGAGGCCTCCCGCCACCGTCTCACCATCCCGCCCGGCGAACGCCGCCGCCTCACCACCCGCCTACGCCCCACCCGCCGCGGCGACCACCACACCGATCGCGTCACGATCCGCTCCTTCGGCCCCCTCGGCCTCTTCTCCCGCCAGGGCGCCCACGAGGTCCCCTGGACCGTGCGGGTCCTCCCCCCGTTCACCAGCCGCAAGCACCTCCCGTCGAAGCTGGCCCGCCTGCGCGAACTCGACGGCCGGACCAGCGTCCTGACCCGCGGCGAAGGCACAGAGTTCGACAGCCTGCGCGAATATGTTCCTGGTGACGACACCCGCTCCATCGACTGGCGCGCCACAGCCCGCCACTCCACGGTCGCGGTCCGCACCTGGCGCCCCGAACGGGACCGACACATCCTCCTGGTCCTCGACACCGGCCGCACTTCAGCGGGACGCGTCGACGACGCTCCCCGCCTGGACGCCTCCATGGACGCGGCCCTCCTCCTCGCCGCGCTGGCATCGCGCGCCGGCGACCGAGTCGACCTCCTCGCCTACGACCGCCGCGTACGCGCCCTGGTCCAGGGCCGGACCGCACGGGACGTTCTTCCATCCCTGGTCAATGCCATGGCCACGCTCGAACCCGAACTGGTCGAAACGAACGCGCGCGGCCTCATGGCAGCAGCGCTCCGCACGACTCCCCGCCGCTCCCTCATCGTCCTCATGACCACGCTCGACGCCGCCCCGGTCGAGGAAGGCCTCCTGCCCGTCCTCCCTCAGCTCACCCAACGCCACACCGTCCTGGTGGCCTCGGTCGCCGATCAGCGCATCGCCCGCATGGCCACGTCCCGCGGCGACACCGACGCTGTGTACGAGGCCGCAGCCGCAGCCCAGGCTCAGGCAGAACGCCATCGCACAGCCGAGCAACTCCGCCGCCACGGCGTCACCGTCGTCGACGCGACACCGAGCGAGCTCGCCCCTGCACTGGCAGACGCCTATCTGGCACTAAAAGCAGCAGGCCGCCTGTAACGCAAAACGGGCTCTCCCGAAGGAGAGCCCGTCCAGACAACCATAAACGCAGAAAACCCCCGTGCGAATGGCACGGGGGTTTCCTCAATATTTGTTCGGCGGTGTCCTACTCTCCCACAGGGTCCCCCCTGCAGTACCATCGGCGCTGTAAGGCTTAGCTTCCGGGTTCGGAATGTAACCGGGCGTTTCCCTCACGCTATGACCACCGAAACACTATGAAACTGTTTCAGCCGCACCACACCCGTGACCATGGGCATGGGGCTGTTCGTGGTTTCAGAACCAACACAGTGGACGCGAGCAACTGAGGACAAGCCCTCGGCCTATTAGTACCAGTCAGCTTCACCCATTACTGGGCTTCCACATCCGGCCTATCAAC